>NZ_JAWDKA010000001.1 GCF_032714615.1 Methanorbis furvi | reverse complement strand
ATTTATACTCTTCGAGACTGCACGAGATGTGAACTTTTGAGGGTTCGCCATCTCAGCGCAGGTCGCGCTGTTTGCGAGGTAACATCATACGTTCTGAGAAGATATAAACCCTCCGAACTGCTGGATGATACCAATCAGACGAAAAAGCTCGCCTGATTTCTCACAAAACACATGAGTGACTGTGAGCTAACAACATAGGATGAAGAGAGATATAAAGACAGCGAAACAAAATCCGAAACCTGTGAAGAAAACGCCGGAAAACAAACAGCCAAAAAAAATTACTAAAACAAAACTGATCTCAAAAAAATATCAGAAAAGAAAAATGAGGATGAGAGAAAAATCAGATGCTCATCATTCTGCTCAGCGCATCATACACCATGCGCCGCCAGTGCTCAGGACCAAACCGATATGTTTCACGCGCAAGAAGAACGTCTGCGTCAGACGTTTCTGCCGAAGAAGCGTCAACCCTGTCCAACGTTGCACGGGCAGCATCCAGAATCCAGAGATCGCGCGTCTCCTGATCCACAACCAGAACAGACTCCGCGCGAACCGAAGTCAGAACCTTTCCGTCCGGCGACGTGTAGACGCTCGGCTTCCCAATAACCGCAACAAATACCGGCATCTCAGGATCAATCTTTGCAAGCTGATGCATCGCCTCAGGCTGATACGATCCGGCAGTCACAAAAAACAAGCCAGTCGGATCCGAAATCCGCGCACGATACAGAACATTCTGATCACCCAGTTTATCCTTCTGAGTAATCGTACCTGTCAAAAGAACACGATTACACCGCTCGCCGGTCGGCAGAAGAACATACAGCGGACTCTTCTCATCCTCAGTATCCTTAAACGTCTTCGAAGCCTCGCGCAGCTCCGCAGCAAACACCCGTTTTGCCGGCTCGCGCTCATACGACATAAAATTAGAATTAGACTCACTCATTGCTCTTCACCTCCGAACACCGAACCCGCGCGATTCATCAGCTCCGCAGTAACCGACGGATCAAGATGGATAAACTCAGCAGACTTCACCAAAATCCTGCCTTCAAAATCATTGCCGAAACAGCGGAGATATCTGCCGCACAACTTTTCCACAAACTGTGCCTGCACCTCTTCAAGACCAAGAGGGCTATCCGACGCAAGATCAATCGCCTGCTCCATAGTAACTCCGGTCAGAGCCTCGGTCACCTCGCGACCGATCAGCACATTATACGCCTTCTTCCCATCATCCAGAACTCCCTTGATCCGCAGATCATAATGGAAATTCGGCTGAATCTCGTGAACCGGACAGAAGTTCTGCCTGGACAGAACGCGGTTACATCCTTCAACAGAACACCGCTTCACCAGACCCGAGCCTCCGGAAATCTGCACAACTGCACCGGAAAACTCATCAGTTGCCGTACCGACCGCAATATCAGCCTCAGGTTCATCCGCCTCATATGTCGCAGGATTTAAGGTGAGCGAAAGCCGGCCGTTGTACTCATCCACCTTCGCGTTCGTCACATGATACACGCGGCCGGGCTCAAGCTTCTCCTTCGTATCATCCTTCCACAGAACAAACTTCACGCGGCCGGTCTCATCACCAACAAGACCGGTCTGCAGCATGCGCTCGCTCCGCGACTCCCACTCCTCAACAAACTTTACGCGAAGCGAAGCATACCCGACCGCAAGATCGCGGACGCTCGTCACCGGCAGAGGTGCCGTGGGCGCCACGCCCTGCACCGCAATATCCACCCCGTCTTCAACAACAGAGTACTCGGCACTGTTCAGCGCGAGCGACAAACGCCCGTTATATTCATCCACCTTCGCATTTTTGATCAGATACACCAGTCCCGGAACAAGTTTCTCTTTGGATGCATCCTTCCACAGAACAAACTTCGTGCGACCGGTCTCATCACCAACAAGACCGGTCTGCAGCATACGTTCGCTCCGAGACTCCCACTCCTCAACAAACTTCACGCGAACCGTCGCGTATCCGACCGCAAGATCGCGGATGTTTGTTACCGGCAGCTCCTCTTTGGGAGCAGACGTCACCACAGGAACGGAAATTTCTGCATCCTCATTCTCCATCCACACGCCGGAGTTCAGCGCGAGCGACAAACGCCCGCCAAACGAGTCCACACTCGCATAGAATATATTATACACAGACCCAAGAGTGAGTTTCTCTCTCCCTTCATCCTTCCACAGAACAAACTTCATCTTACCTGACGCGTCCGCAACAAGGCCGCTCTGCAGCATGCGCTCGCTCCGAGACTCCCACTCCTCAACAAACTTCACCTGCACCGACGCCGCAACGCCGGGCGTGAGAGTCGCCAGAGGGGCAGGAGGTGCCGGCATCAGACTTCGGTCATCAGCAATCGGCGTAACTTTGGAACCTGAATGAATCTTCAGACTCGGCACATCACGAAACGAGTCAACAACCGCCGACTCAATCCGGTACCAGTGCTCAAGCTCCATCTGGGGAATACCATCTGCCTTGGAAAACACCACAAACCGTACCGCACCCGAACTGTCCGCAAGGACACCGGTCTGCGCAATCGACGGGGAGTTTGGTGCCTGCAAAGACACAACCTTCACCTCAATGGTTACCCAGTCGTTTGGTTGAATGTCAGCGAGCGCGAACACGCCTCCTTCAGGAGCAGCTGCGGCTGCCGGCTGTTCGTCAGCCGGAATTTCATACAGCTTCAGCTGATCAGACAGAACTTTGCGTTCAGCCTCATATGCAACCACACCATACTCGTTGATGTAGCTTGCAAGTTTTTCCGTAATGCTCTGCCTGTCCGGCGAAACTCCTTTGGATTCTAATTTTTGGGAGATTCTGTCGGTAATCTGCTGGATCTGTTCTGGGTCCATAATGATCTCCAACAAACTGATTGGTGTGTTGAGATATAAAACCCTGACCACGCGTACTGAAAATGCTCAGTTCGGAAACATCAAGTAGTAAAGTAGCTAATCTACTATACATGGCAATTACCATCGATTCAACGATCGCAGAGCTTCTCCGTGAGAAACCACAGAGCGCAGCAGTCCTTCAGAGCTTTGGCATGGGCTGCCTTGGTTGTGCAATCGCAAACAATGAGACCATCCGCGAGGCCGCAATGGTTCACGGTATCCCCTTAGATGAGCTTACCAAGAAGCTCGGCATCTAAGTTTCAAAATACATTCACTTTTTTTGGCTTTGTGTTAGTTCGTTTTAGTCGCCCACGGAAAAACGGAACACACGGAGATTTCAAAGAAAAAAAACATCACGGGGCAGACGGGAACATCACGGAATACGAAAAAATTATTTCTGTGATATTCACGTCTGCTCCGTGATGTTTTTCCGTGATATTTTCAGTGTGTTCAGATTTTCCGTGGGCGGCTCAAACGTACATAATGCAACACTTACTTTTTTTGCATCAGTTTCAGTTCGGCAACGTCAGCTTCAGGATTTTCCAGCAGATGAGCCGTGACTTCAGGCACGTGAACGAGCCGGCAATCCATGCAGCTCCACACCTCTCCGTGCGGGGTTTCTATCATGGCGCCAAGCGAAGTATCCATGCAGGGGTAAAGCGGGCAGTAACAGAAACTGCACTGCTGGCGGGAGTAGTTATGGCAGGGATAATAGGGGCAGCCTTCCGGCACCCACTCGGTCCAGTGGTCTCCGCCGTAGCGGCTGTAGATAAAATAGGAGGGACGGGTCCGCTTTACGAACCCGGGAGCATCACGCGACCATCCACGGGAAACGCCCCATGTTGAAAGGAGATAGTTATCAAACCGAATCAGTGCTTCGGTGAGCGCCTGACGAACAGCTTTGGCAATCCTCTCTCCGGTTTCGGTGAGAATTCCTGCAAACATCTCAGGAGCGGAGCGGGATTTTTCTGCGGCAACCACGACTGCATCGGTAGGTGATGCGCCAGAAGGGAGTTTCCGGTCGGCAAGTACCTGCATTTTGACTTCGGTTGCAGTAGTCATTGCGCCAAGAAGTGCGGCGTCGGAAAGCGGTCGATTTGAAGTGATGATGATGTTTATGGTGCGGTTGTTGTCTGAGACGCCGGCGGTGACGAAGACGGTGATGTAGTCGTACTTGGCGATGCAAAGGTTGGTTATCGGGACTGCGGTCAGGAGTCCGAACTGGGGCTGAAGGAATCCCTGTTCGTTTGAGATGCGGTCGATTTCTCTGGACGCGTCACCGGAAAAATTTCTTGGGACGGTGACGTTGAGAACAGTTCGGACGTCGGCAATTCCGCCGCCCACTCCGCTGCTTGCCGCACGAAAGTCTCCTCTGACGATGAGGACGTTTTCTCTGAGATAGTACCGCATGGGAGATTCAGACGTCTTTTTGGTAGGTGTAGAGCGAGTAGTAGTCGACAACGGTTTTTTCAACTGGTTCTGCTGGTTTCTTTTCAAAGATTTTTCCAAGCAGTCCTTTTTTCGATTCATCGGCTGCGGAATTTTGATCGACTTTGACTGTTTTGACGTTGCGGTATCCGCGGGAGATCTCGCCTGCCGGGACGAAGCCGCATTTGGTGAGGAAATTGAGGGCGGCAGGATTCATACCTGAGACGCGTTGGCAGACGAGTGAGGAGAATCCAAGTTCGCGGGCGGTTTTGCTCGAGTGTTCGCTCATGGTTTTTCCAACACCTAAGTTGCGGAACGAGAATTTTACGGCATAGAGGACTTCGGCGATGTGAGCGCCTTTGCCGAGGTTGAGTTTGCGAAGCAGGTAGACACCGGCAACTTCGCTGCCGATTTTTGCGCAGTAAACACGGTACTGGTCCAGAAATTTTTGCATGTCTTCAGGGGTGAGGGCGGTTTCTTCGAGGAATGCATCACCTTCGGCGATGATGGAGTTCCAGACGGTCATGACATGATAGAGGTCTGTGGATTCGTATGGGCGGATGGTGATATTCATGGTACTATACAGTTATTGGGATGAATCTGATATAAGAACAATCCTGTGGGTACTGTATGATTTTTTTTGAAAAACGCGAAGAACGCGAATAGCACGAATCGCATGCCGAAGGCATGCTCACCGCTTCGCGGAATAACGCGAATAAAAATTGCCAATGGCGATATTCAAGAGTTTACTAAAGTAGCTTATTTTCAGACAAATCCATTCGTTCAGAAAAAAACAAAAAAAATATTTTCTAATGAAAAATCGCCATTGGCGATTTTTATTCGCGCTATTCGCGCTATTCGCGTTTTTCAAAAAAACAGCGTTCAAAACTCCCCATCCTGTTCAAAACTTCTGCCGAACCGGATCGCAAGCTCTGCTTTGTAGAGTTCCTTCCCAAGATATCCTGCATGGTCGAGGAGCGAGACGCCTTCTTCGGCGAGGATTGCCGAGAAGACATCATACCAGTTTGTACCACGAACGGCACGGCCGTTTCGTACCGCAACGATCATACCGTCTTCAATGCCTATGCGGAAATTGCCGCAGGGGTCGTACTGGGAGAGGTCATCTGATGCCGCAGGCACGTCAGAGATTTTTTCATACACGAGAGGAGGTTCTCTTCTGCATCGTTTTTCTTTGAGGATCAGAAGATCAACGCCGACGTCTTTGGGGTAAGGGCGGCCTTCTGATAACACCATCATCTCTGTCGCACGCCGCATCTCGGCGGTTGCGCCGTGCGTTTTGTCGGAGTGTTCGGAGACGAGGACGGCGGCGGCGGCGCACTCTGCGGCGGCTGAGGCAAGCAGGGCACAGATCCCCGGGCTGTCGGCGTCAACCATCTCAATCACGTTCACACAGCCGAGAACTTTGGGGCAGCCGAACTCAGGCAGGTAGCCGGCAAGCGAGGAGGCGAGTCCTGAGAGCGGCGGCTGAAGAAGCGGGTCGGCAAGGATCTTCAATAGACCGGCATTCTTCGCGGCGGCAACGGTCTCTTCAAGCGTTGCATTGCGGGGAATGAGAACTGCCGCGGTACCGCACTCTTTGACGGCGTCGGCAAGGAGAGGAATGGTTTCCTTGGTCAGGGAAAAGATCAAATCGCACCGAAACAGGGCCGCCCTGATAAGCTCGGGGTCGATCGTATCGACCGAGAGCGGGAGGTCGAGGTCGGCGACCGCGGAGAAACAGCGGACGACATCGTCAAAGGTCGCGTCAAATCCGAATCCGAGATCCACAACATCAGCCCCACAGGAAATTGCGGAGAAGACCGCGTCCCGCAGGGAGGGATGGCGATGGGCATCCATGATCTCATGGATGACCTTGATGCGGGAGGAGCCGCCGAACTTGACACCGCGAATGGTAAACTCAGGCGTTGCTGTGTCTTCGGATGCGGCAAGACGGGAGGCCGCAAGTTTTCGTCGAACGTCTGCGAGGAGGTCGTCGGCAGGAATGGTTTTCGAGAGTTTCCCTTCCAGAATCAAAGGAATGCAGAGCCGCATGTCTGCGGCATGGCGGGTTCCTTTTCGCACCGGAACGCCTGAGTGCTGCTCAACCGAATCGAAGGACGCTGTACACATGCCGGAGACGACAACGCAGTCGTATACCCCTGCATCCACGAGGCGGGTGAGAGTCCCCGGAGAAAGAAAGGATGCAATCTCCCCGGTCGGCACGATATCAAAGGTGAACGCATCAACACCAGCGAGAGCAGAACGCAGTGCCGCCTCACTCTGGCGGCCGGTAGGGAAGAGGACATGCATAGATGATTTATTCTATTGCCTTCCAACATCGAAATAGTTGGGGTTGAGGCTCTGCATCCTTTTGAATGATGAGCTGCCCACGATTCGCATGTTTTTGCCGCATATCGTAGCTCCGCCCACGGAAAAACGGAACACACAGAATTTTACAGAAAAAAACATCACGGAGCAGACGTGAACAACACGGAATTCGCACTTAATATAATAGATATTTCCGTGCTGTTCACGTCTGCTCCGTGATGTTTTTTCCGTGATATTTTCAGTGTGTTCCGTTTTTCCGTGGGCGGAACTACAATCAAAGATCTAAGACTGGAGAGTGAATGTAGCCGGAGGATGCGGCTACAAAATAACCGATGTTTGCGAAGCATTTTGGAAAAATACCTGTATACGCAGAAAATAAAAATAATGTAGTCGCTGAATCGACATTGTGATCTTTGGTAAAATATTACTCATAAACAGAATAGCAAAAACCCGGCTACATCGGCTACAAGATTTTTGAAAAACAAAGGAAATACCCCCATTGTTGAAAATATCCAAAATGGTTGGAAATTTTGTAGCCGCACATGTGACTACAGCTGCTCTGGCTTTAGAAATACAGTAGTAATGTTAATCAGGAATAAGAGAGAACTCCCTAATCATCAAAATGGTCCTTCTCAAATGTGATCTGCATGTTCACACAAACGCATCGCGGGACGGCGAGAGTTCGGTCGAAGAGGTCATCGCAGCAGCAGTAGCTGCAGGACTTGACGCGGTTGCCATCACCGATCACGACACAACAGAAGGGGCCATTCATGCACTCTCCCTGAAAAATCCGGGAATTTTAATCATCCCGGGAATCGAGGTCTCCACAAAACAGGGACATCTGCTGGTGCTTGGCACCACAAACATTCTTGCGCCAAAACAGGATGTGCTCAAAACAATAGCCGAGGCAAAATCCCTTGGAGCGGTAACGGTCGTTCCTCATCCGTTTCACCGGTGGCGGCACGGCGTCGGCCTCAAGTGCCGGAACGCACTGAAGGACGCGGACGCAGTTGAGGCGTTCAACAGCAGATACATTATCGGTACGGCAAACCAGAAGGCAGCAAAAGTCGCAAAGAAGTATCATCTACCGGTTACCGCAGGCTCTGATGCGCACAACTGCAGGTATGTCGGGTTTGGTGTGACCGAGATTGAGGCAGAGGAGCGATCGGTTGATGCGATTCTTGCGGCGATGAGAGCGGGAAGGATCACCTGCACCTGCAAAAAAACGCCGCTTCGCACCTACACCCGCCAGTCATGGGACAACACGGTGCGGAAAATGCGCAGACGCGTGCCAAAGTTCCGGCACCGGCCAAGGCGGAGAATGGTTCACCGGAAGAAATGAAGCTGGCATTTCTTGTCGGGTATAAGGGCGACGGGTTTGCCGGCTCTCAGTTTCAGCCGAACAAACGAACAGTCGAAGGCGAGTTTGTTGCAGCAGGTGTAGGTCTCGGCCTTTTTGCTGATGCAAAGGAGGCACATTTCCGGATAGCGGGCAGGACGGATAAGGGCGTGTCCGCACGGCGGCAGGTTGCATCCATTACTACGGATTATCCGGAGAAGGCAGTTGATGCGCTGAACTTCTGGCTGCCTGATGATATCTGGTGTCTTGGCTCAGCTGAGGTTGAGCCGGATTTTTATCCCCGCTATGCGGTGACGAGCCGGACCTATCGGTACTATTTTCCCTATCCGGCAGATATTGCTGCGATGAATGAGGCGGCGGAGAAGTTTGTCGGCGTGCACAATTTTACGCGGTTTGCCAAGATGGAGGAGGGACGCGATCCGAACCGGACGGTGACGAGTGCTTCGGTGTTTGCGGGGGCTGACGGGTGTCCGGTCTTTGAGGTGGCGGCGAAAAGTTTTCTCTGGAATATGGTGAGAGGTATGGCAGGCGCTCTTGCGTCAATAGGTGCTGGAGTTGCGGAACCTGCGATAATTGAGGAGCTGCTGAGCGAGACAGGCCATCGTGTGCATCCTGCTCCTCCTGAGGCGCTGATATTCTGGGATGCTGAGTGCGGTATTTTATTTCAGCCGATGCGGCAGGCGCGGGAGACGACAAGGATGCTCGGACGGGCGTCCACTGCCGCACGGGCTCAGGCACAGGTAGCTGAGGCTCTGATGGATGAGTCTCCCACAGAGATGTGGCGGCGGAGACTTGTGCGGGAGTATCCTGATATCAGGAAGGGGTGAAGGGTGTTTTGATCATAGCTCCGCCCACGGAAAAACGGAACACACGGAAATTTCACAGAAAAACATCACGGAGCAGACGTGAACAACACGGAACTTTGAATTTTTAAAACACAAGAAGCCTGCCCATGATTTATTCTGAATATATTTCCGTGATGTTCACGTCTGCTCCGTGATCTTTTTTCGTGATGTTTTCAGTGTGTTCCGTTTTTCCGTGGGCGGAGCTACAATCAAAAAAAAGAAAAAATCAGAGAAGGCCTGCAATCCGCCTACCTTCCTCCTCTGCCTTTGCCACCGACTCGGGCCAGCCCTTAACCCCGCCGTGCTGATCCATTCCCGGGAAGAGAACATTTTCCGTGTAGGAAAATCCGGCATCATTGAAAAACGCACGCACTACCGGAAACGCCCCGTCAAAGATGTGGGGGATGTCCTGACCCGACGTTCCGAGATATACCCCGACATGATTTGCAAGATGCTTTGGCGAAAACGACAGCGTCTTTGTGACGAACTTCTGCGCCCAGAGGAACTGGCCGCGGTCGATGAAGGACTTCATCTCGGCGGTAACCGTCATGGAGTAGATGGGGGACGCAAGCACCAAAATATCTGAAGACATCACCTCTTCAAAGATTGGCGTCAGATCATCATTGAGAATGCAGACCCCTTTTTTGTGGCATGCATTACAGCCCCGGCAGTTTTTGTGATCGATGTCCACAAGAGTTATCTTCGATACTGCGGCTCCCGCACGTTCCGCACCATGAAGAAACGCGTCAAGAACCGTCTCCGTGTTGCCGCGTTTACGCGGGCTTCCGTTGACTGCAAGAATACGGGTCATAACTCCTCGATGCCTGCCGCAAGAGCGGCGGCGATTTCTTTTGTTTGTGCGACCGCAGTTGAACTATTCACAAAGTCGGTCTTCTTATCAAGACCTTTGAGAAGGAGAAGCATTGTATGTTTCGGTTTGATGCCTGACACATCAAACAGAAATCTTGCTATCGGAACGGTGTGCTCAAAGATGTTGTCGCGGGTCTGGCCGGCGGTTGCGATGAAAAGGCCGGTCTTTTTTCCTTTCGGCTCCTCAAAGGTGTGCAGCACGTACTTTCGCGACCAGAAAACCTGACACCGGTCGATCAGAGCTTTTGCCTGCGAACAGACCGACATCGAGTAGACCGGAGAGGCGAGGACCAGCACGTCTGCTGCGAGAATTTTTTGCGAGAGGTCCTGAAAGTCATCCTCCTGAATGCAGCGGCCGAGCCTTTCACAGGCACCACATCCTTTGCAGGGAGCTACCGAGAGGTCAGAGAGGACAACTTTTTCCTTGGTGAACCGGTCGCCAAGTTCATCAAGAATCATATCAAGCGCAGACTCGGAGTTGCCGTGGCGGCGGGGGGAGGTGGCGATGGCGAGGATGTGCGGAGACATGATTGAGTATATCGACAGGAGGGGTCATAAACTCAATGGAGGGTGCAATATTTTCAGGGTTGACGAAAAAGAAAAGTGCGAGGGGAGGGATTCGAACCCGCGAACTCCTTGAGAGCAGATCTTGAGTCAGCCTCCGTTGGCCACTTGGATACCCTCGCAAAAAGATGGATAATATATTAGAGCGAAGAGAATTTCAACCTGTCGCATCTCTGATCAGCTCCGCCCACGGACCACACCGAACACACGGAATTTCAGGGAAAAAGATCACAGAGCAGACGTGAACATCACGGAAATAATGATGTAAAGTCTGATCGGTGTCTAACTTTATCATGAAGAAAAGTCCAAGTACTGAATAACGTGGTCTGCCATGCCTGAGGAGTCACCAATACATATGGAGATCTGTTTTTGTCCGCTGCACGGACTGCTTGATACGATCAGTAAAAAATGGGCTCTGATGATCATCGCGGTAATCGGGAATCACGGGTCTGCGGGATTTAATGAACTGAAGCGGTACCTCTGCAACATCAGTTCAAAGACACTTTCAAATACCCTGAAGGATCTTGAGGAGAACGGACTTATCAGTCGTCAGGTGGTGGACCAGACGCCGCCGGTTGTCCGGTATTATCTGACGGTTCCCGGCTGGGAGCTGCGTGAACTGCTTGTTCCCCTGCTTGCATGGGTGATGCGAAACGGGGGACACGCGGATGAAGGGTGCCCGATTCATTTTCACTCTGAGATGCTGGAGAAGTGATTTTTCGTTTTGCCGCCCACGGAAAATCAGAACATACGGAAATTCCTCGAAAAATCTCAAAAAAAAAATCACTTCCCGATTCCGTGCTGTTCACGTCTTCTCCGTGATGTTTTTTCCGCGGTATTTCAGTGTGTTCCGTTTTTCCGTGGGCGGAGCTACAAACAATCAAAGATGTAAATCCCGTCAAGTAACCAAGCAACCAAAAAAACCACAGCCCCATATAAAAAATCAGAACACAGTGTAAAGATTATTTAACAACCACTTGCATATAAATTACTATTATGGGAAAAAATAGCGCGGAAATCGTCGCAGTAGTAATTGCAGTAATGGTCGTATTCGCAGGAATCGCCGCAGGCCTTGGAGGATTCATGATTCAGGAGCCGAGTTCCGGATACGCAGACGCATTTGCGCAGAAAACAGGAACCACACTGACCACCGTAACCGCACCGATCGACTACGACGTCGACCAGATAGCAGTATTCGAGACACCGAACGGCATCTATATCAACGCAATATCCCTCCTCAACGCCTACCGCGGCAACGCTGACAGCGTCGTCGTCTATAATGTTGTGAACGGAACAATCGTCGGAGAACAGACCGCACCAATCACCTTCAACCATGCAGCAGGAATCCTGAACTCCGGAGCAGGACAGATGCTGATCAATTTCGCAACGGCAGCAAACACATAAACCCAGTATGCCAAAACATATCAAAGACCCAGTACACGGATACATCGAAGTACCTGCAGAACTCGTACCGCTCATGGACACCTGCGCGGTACAGCGTCTGCACCATATCCGCCAGCTGGGATTTGCATACCTGATATATCCCGGAGCAAACCACAGCAGATTCGAACACTCTCTTGGAGCAATGCATCTCGCCTCGCTCCTCTGCGGCAGACTCGGACTCAAAACATCCGAAACAAAAACCATCTGCACCGCAGCCCTTCTTCACGATATCGGGCACGGCCCGTACTCCCATGCAAGCGAACGGCTCATGCAGGAGTACCAACCCTTTTCTCACGACAACATCAGAAACCTTCTGACCGATCCAGCAATAGATGCCCAGCTTGGAAAAATTTCCGTAAGCCCGGACGAAGTAGCAGCTCTTGTCGCCGGCGGCCACCCGCATTCAGGCATCATACACGGAGACCTTGACGTCGATCGCATGGACTACCTGCTCCGTGACGCCCACTATACCGGTGCACCGTACGGAAACTTTGACGCCGGCAGACTTATTCAATCACTTGAGATCGTCTCCGGCAAACTCGTTCTCAACGAATCCGGCATCTCGGCAGCTGAGTCGCTTCTGATCGCACGAACCCTCATGGGGCCAACCGTGTACTATCATCATGCATGCAGAATCGCTGAAGAGATGTTTCTTCTTGCAGGCCGCTCCCACTTCGGCGACGACGCCGCCGGCATAGGAGAATTCATGCAGCTTGACGATGTGACAGCAGCCGCAGTTCTGCTCAACTCTCCTTCGGAGACCACGCGGGAACTGATCGACCGCATCAGAAAGCGAAGGCTCTACAAACGTTCGGTCTACGCAGGACGCGAACTGGTGGACGTCGATCATCTGCCGCAGACAAAAGAAAGCATCAGCCGCATGCATCAGGCAATTGTGGAGACCGCGGGCGTTGCGGACGAAGACGTCATCCTTGACATCCCGTCGCTTCGTAAGGAAATCCGCATGGACGTTTTAGTCAGAAGGCATCACGACCTCGTGCCGTTCAATGAAATTGTTCCCATGCTTGAGATGATGAACGCCACCCGTCACGGCCAGTGGCGGCTTGGCGTGTATGCACCTGCCGAACTTCGCGACCGGGTAGGCGAAGCCGCCCGCGAAGTATTCTCCCTGCGTCACGCAACAAAACAAGATAAACTCACAGATATAATATAAGAGAGATGAAGCGGATCGTTGTCGGAGTTACCGGAGCTTCCGGTACGCTGTACGCAAAACGGCTTATTGAAGCCCTCACGAAAACGGACGGCGTCGAAGTGTATCTGATAATCTCCGACACCGCAAGAACCGTCGCTCGCCTCGAAGAGGTCGACCTTTCCGGCTACCCGGTTCAGTATGAAGAAAACTGCGACCTTGCCGCAGGCATTGCGAGCGGCTCGTTTTTGTTTGATGCCATGGTCGTTATTCCATGCAGCATGAAGAGCCTCGCCTCAATTGCAGGCGGTTACGGAGCAACACTGATCTCCCGCGCCGCAGACGTCTGCCTCAAAGAGCGCAGAAAACTGATTCTTGTACCTCGGGAGACTCCGTATTCCCGGGTGCATTTAGTCAATATGCTTGCCGCACATGACGCGGGAGCGGTCATCATGCCTGCCTCCCCTCCGCTCTACACGCATCCGGAGACGATCAATGATCTCGCCGACATGATCGCCGCCCGCGTACTGGATCACTGCGGAATTTCCCATACACTTGGATCACGGTGGAAAGAATGAGAGAATTTATCAAACGAATGATTGCCAACGGACTGGTCGAGGAGATATCTGAACCAGTCTCTTCAGTATACGAAGCACCGAAGCAGGCCTACTACAACAGTAAGAAGATGCTCTACTTCCACAACTGCGACGGACACAAATGTGTGATGAACACGATCTTCGACCGCAGGAGTCTCTCGGTTGCGCTGAATATTCCTGAGGAAAAACTCGTGAAGACGCTTGCCGCCTGCACCTACTCAGGGAAAACCCATGACGCAGGAAAACTCACGTTTGTTCCGGCAAAACTTTCGGCACTCCCAATCATGAAGCACTTCCCCAAAGACGCCGGCAGATACCTGACGTCCGGCGTGGTCTTCTCCGCATTCAATGGTGTGGAGAACGCCTCGATTCACCGGCTGGAGGTACTTGACGACACGCATCTGATCGGAAGAATTGTGGAAGGCCGCCATACCTACAAGCTGCTTCAGCAGGCAAAGGCTGCCGGCAAAAAACTCCCGATCGCAATAACGATTGGAGCTCATCCTGCGGTAACGTTTGCCGCATGCACCCGCGTGCCGGAAGGAAAGGAGATGGCGTATGCAGCAGAAATTCTCGGCAAGGACATGCCGCTCTATGAATGTCCGAACGGCATCCGTGTGCCGGACGCAGAGATTGTGCTCTACGGCTACATGACTGCGGAGCTTCATGAAGAGGGGCCGTTCGTTGACATCAGCGGAACGTATGATCCCATCCGCATGCAACCGGTGATCGAACTCGAAGGCATGGCATGCAAACCTGACTTCATCTATCACGGCATTGTGCCGGCAGGCGCAGAACACAAGATGCTGATGGGTGCACCGTACGAGCCGAGAATTTATCAGGCCGCAGCAAACGTGACGAACGTTCGCGACGTGTACCTGACGCCCGGAGGCGCAGGCTATTTCCATGCAGTCGTGCAGGTAAAAAAGATGACCAACGGCGACGGCAAAAATGTGATCATGGCAGCGTTCGCCGCCCACACCTCACTGAAGCATGTCGTCGTCGTTGACGAAGACATCAACATCTATGACCCGAACGATGTGGAGTTTGCTATCGCAACACGCGTGCGTGCGGATCAGGATGTGATGATCATCGCAGGCGTTCGCGGCAGTTCACTTGACCCGTGCAGAATCGGTGACGGCATGAACGTGAAGATGGGTATTGACGCGACGATGGAACTCGGGCATGAGGATGAGTTTATCCGTGCTGACTGGAATGAATAAGTAAGGAGTGAAAATGGAACTGGATACGTACGATCAGGCGCTGCTGAACGGCGAACACGGCGAGAGCCGTCAGAAGATGATGGAGATTTTACTGGCTCTCGGGAAAATCTACGATGCCGAACGCTTTATTCCGGTAAAGAGTGTGCAGGTCTCCGGAGCTTCGTTCAAAACGATTGGCGATGCCGGTCTTGAGTGGCTGTCAAGTATTGATGCGAAGGCAGTTGTGCCGGCATTCTTAAATCCGATCGGCATGCCCCGCGAAGGATGGGAGGAACTCGGCATTCCGGCAAGTTTTGCCGAGAAGCAGAAGCAGGTAAACGAGGCATACGTCAGGCTCGGCATCCGGCCGACTTGTACCTGCACGCCGTACTACTTCAGCATTGTTGAGCGCGGCGATCATCTTGCATGGTCCGAGTCCTCAGCAGTCAGCTACGCAAACTCGGTGCTTGGTGCACGAACGAACCGCGAGGGCGGACCCTCCGCTCTTGCGGCTGCCCTGACCGGCAAGACGCCTGAGTACGGTCTGCATATTGTGAAAAACCGGCTGCCGCAGATTGAGTTCCGCTTGGACGACCCAGAAGCCGCGAAAAACTGGACGAATGCCGAGTACGGTGCGCTCGGTGTTGTTGCGGGCGGAGTTGCCGGCAACAGAATTCCTCTGTTCATGGACATCAGACCGAACCGTGATATGCTGAAGAGTCTTGGCGCGGCAATGGCTGCGTCAGGAGCGGTCGCACTCTATCATGTGAACGGGATTACGCCTGAGTCAAGGTTCCCGTTCTTCAAGAAACACATCGCCGAGGACGAGCGTGAGGTTGTCACGATCGAGGTTGCAGACGTGCTGAATGTGTTCGCTGATCTTGAGGTAACAGCTGTTGCGGTCGGCTGTCCGCATCTGTCAAAGGAGGAGGTGGCACGCGTTGCCCAGCTGCTTTCCGGCAAAAAAACGGTGATGCCGTTTTATGTGTTCATCGCTGAAGAGATGCGGGCGTCCTGCGCAACAGATCTTATGGTGATTGAGAAGGCAGGAGCAAAAGTGGTGCCTGATACCTGTATGGTGGTCTCACCGTTAATGGATCACACGGGAAGTGTTATGACCAACTCGGGCAAGGCGTTTTCGTACCTGCCCGGAATGTGTGGTGTGACTCCGCGGATGGGAACGCTGGAGGAGTGTGTGCGTGTGGGGTGCGGTGAGTAACTTGAGTCTTCTTGAAAAGATCTCTCCGTTTGAAAAGCGGGACCTGCTGATTGCATGGTTCTGTCTTGCGGTCGCATTCACGCTCGGTATCTCAGGGGGCATTGCGTTTGTCACCGACTTTACTAAAATTTCGATCGACACGCTTGCGCTGACGTTTATTGTTGCAGTCATAACGGTCGGGCTGTCTTTTGTTCTGCATGAGATGGCGCACAAGTTTGCGGCAATCAGATACGGTTACTGGGCAGAGTTTCGCAAGAACACACAGATGCTGCTGCTCGCAGTCGTCATTGCGGTGGTGACCGGTATTGTGTTTGCCGCGCCCGGAGCAACGCTGATCAATACTGCCGGACGCGAGATGACCAAGAAAGAGAATGGTATCATCTCTTTTGCGGGTCCTGCGATAAATCTGATTCTTGCAGTTCCGTTTTTTATCTGCATGATTGCAGGTATTGTTATGGGCGGGGCTGAGATTAGTCAGTTCACGGTTCCCGGATTCCTGTTCTATCTGGGAATGATCGGTTTCCAGGTAAATGCGATGCTGGCATTCTTCAACATGCTGCCGGTGGGCCCGCTTGACGGCAGAAAGATTCTCCGCTGGAATGTTGTGGTGTTTGTTGTGACCATTGTTGTGTCGCTTCTGATTCTCTACGTCTCGCTGCAGCCCTGGATGTTTGTGAAGATGCTGGTCTATAGTTGAGGGGGGTTCCCTCCGCGAAATTTTTTTGTGTTGCCCACGATTCGCATGTTTGTGGCCTGACCACT
Source organism: Methanorbis furvi (assembly GCF_032714615.1). Taxonomy (NCBI): domain Archaea; kingdom Methanobacteriati; phylum Methanobacteriota; class Methanomicrobia; order Methanomicrobiales; family Methanocorpusculaceae; genus Methanorbis; species Methanorbis furvi. The sequence goes on along the minus strand of NZ_JAWDKA010000001.1, from coordinate 329,346 downwards.
GCTCCGCCCACGGAAAAACGGAGCACACGGAAATTTCACGGAAAAAAACATCACTGAGCAGACGTGAACAACACGGAACTCTAAAACATTGATACAACAAAAAAATCTAATTCGTTTTTCGAAAAAAAATTTCACGAAATATTTTGTGACATCGCATGGAAATCTAAAATAATTCATTTCCGTGATGTTCACGTCTGCTCAGTGATGTTTTTTCTGTGAGATTTCCGTGTGTTCTGTGTGCTCCGTGGGCGGAGCAGAACGTAATGCACAAAGCCTGACGAAACCCAAACTTTTTTTATGTTCCCTCCCGTATGCTGTAGATATGCAGCTCCCGAAACTTCTTCCGACAACAGTTGTCGGTTCCTTTCCATGCGTGAAAGGTTCCGGCTTTCTCGGTCTGGTTGATCCCTACAAACATGCAGTGAAGTTTGCGGTTGCCGAACAGCTGAGAGCAGGCGTTGATATCATCTCGGATGGACAGGTGCGGGCCGATATGGTGCAGGCGTTTGTCTCAAAGCTTCCGGGCATCAACGGAAATACGGTGATAGGACCCATCGGTATTTCAGAAAAACCGATCACGGTCGCAGACACCAGATATGCTCTGACGCAGACAAAGTATGTGAAGGGAATTTTGACCGGACCGTGTACTCTCGCGTATGCGCTGAAGATTGAGACTCCTTCCTACCGCGACCGCGAGGAGCTGGTGCTGGATCTTGCAGCGGCCCTGCACTCTGAAGCGAAGTTTCTTGCGGCGACCGGCGTCTACATGATTCAGGTGGATGAACCGATTCTCTCGACCGGTGCGATGGATATTGAGACGGCAAAGGAAGCACTGAAGATTATTTTCAAAGGTATCGAGACACCGACCTGCATTCACACCTGCGGCCGGCTGAATACGGTCTCGTCGGAGTGGACGCGGCTGCCGGTGGATGTGATCGATTTCGAGTACTCGGTGAGTCCTGAGAATCTCTCCGACATCTCGCGTCATGATCTGCGGAACAAAAAGATCGGATGCGGTTGCGTGAAAAGTTCAGAGACGCAAGTCGAGTCGGTCGAGGAGATCGAGAAACGCGTGCGGTTGTGTGTGGAGTCGTTCGGGGCTGAGAATATTTTGATCGATCCAGACTGCGGGCTGCGGATGCTGACGCCTGAGGTGGCATTTGCGAAGCTCGCGAATATGTGCGAAGCGGTGAAGAACGTCAGAGCTGAGTTATAGGGCGTTGACATCTGTCACTCGCAATTTTTTTCAGAAAAAAAAAATAAACGAAATTTTTTGCAGCATCACATTTCATAATTCCTATTGAAAAAAAATTTTAAAAAAAAAAATCGAGTGAATTTTTTTCATGAATCACAAATAAAAATTCAAGCCAAAAAAATTATTCACAAAACCGCATCACGTACTCATCATGGCCGGTCTCGGTCGTGCGGCGCAACAAAATTACAAAACCCAATTTTTCATAAAATATTTTTGCAGCAATATTTTCCACGTACACACACAGCGTGAGATCTCTTTTGATCTCCTGCACATAACGAATCAGTGCAGAGCCGACGCCATGCCGCTGAAAACTTGGCGCAACAAAAAGTGCGCCGACCGTGTCCCCATCAAGAATGCTGACAAAACCGCGGATGAGATCATCCTCGACAAAAACATACGTCTCTGAGATCGGCAGGTACTGATCCCGCACAACAAAAAACTGTTCCTGCCAGTAAGCAGGAGAAAGAAAATCATGCGCCGTGATGCTTGCATCAAGCCATATTTTCATCACCGCATCCGTATCTGAAAAGCAGAACTGACGAATCATAAAAAAAATTTTTAGAGGAAGGTTATCGCCGCAACGCCGGCGAGCACCGCAATCACCAGAATGATCATGCCTGCGTCTGCAAGATGATACTCCAGTTTTCTCCGGTACTCAGAAGCCAGGCGGTAACCACGCATATCGATCGTTAACCCAAGGGTGTCAGCTTTTGCAAGCGAGTTCAGCATCAAAGGAAGCATGACAGGGCCGAGCTGCTTGAGTTTTCCGACAATTCCTCCGCCCGGGAAGTAGCCGCGGGAGAGCTGGGCCTCATTGATTCGTGCGCCTTCTCTCTGAAGCGTCGGGATAAACCGGATGGCAATCAGGAACATCAGCGCATAGTCGCCCGGAATCCGCAGAGTGTAGAGGGCATTCACCAGATCACGCGGTTGTGTCGAGATGACCAGCAGCTGGAAGGCAAATATAAGCACCGCAAACCGCAGAGCCATCTGCACTGCGAAGAGAATTGCTCCGGTTGTTATTGGCAGCAGATTGTTCGGCAGCAGATAGACGATGACTTCTCCCGTGGCGTTCGTGAGGACCGTCAGCACGACCAGTGCGAGGCCGAGGATGATCAGCAGCGGAACCTGACGAAGCAGAACCTTGAAGAGACCGCCGGCAGCTGCAACTATCAGCACGACTGCGATCAGTCCTGCGAGGATCGCAAGGTTCGTGGTGAAGATTGCGGCAAACATCATGCCGACAGCGAAGACGATCTTCGTCATCGGTGACAAGCGGTGAACAAACCGGTTGCCTGGGATATACTGCATAATGTCTTCCATTTTCACGCACCTCCATTTGCGGACGCACGAACTTTTGTCACGTGCCCGATCTCCATCTCAACAATTCTGTCGGCAAACATCTCGGCAAGCGAGGGGTTGTGCGTAACCATCAGAATGGTTTTGCCATTGTTTCTCATGCCGGTTAAGACCTGCATAATCTCATACGACTCCTGCATATCAAGGCCCGTGGTCGGTTCATCCATGATAACAATCTGCTGATCCATCGCAAGCACACAGGCAAGAGCCAGCCTCTGCCGCTCGCCGCGGCTTAAGTGGCGGGGGTTGACCTGCGCTTTTCCGGCAAGACCGACCGTCGCGAGCGCTGAAAGCGCTGCGGCAGGGTCAGGGTTGCCGATATTTTTGAGACCAAAGAGGATCTCTTTCTCGCAGGTGTTCTCAAACAGCATGGTGTCAGGATTCTGGAACACAAGGCCGACGGTTTTTGCAATCTCGGAGACGGATTTTTCGATGATGTCTGAACCATTCAGAAGAACTCTGCCAGCGTCAGGCCGGAGAAGTCCGTTCAAGTGTTTGACGAGGGTCGTCTTGCCCGATCCGTTTTCACCGAGGACTGCAACAATCTCACCTTTCGCAAAGGTGAGAGAGACGTTGTCAAGCGCAAGCACGTCGCCGAAGCGGTGGGTCAGAGACTCTGCCGCAAGGACAGTCTCCGTGCCGGCAGGGGTCTTCGGGATTTTCGCGAAGGAGAGGTTATCGGCCGCGGGCACTCCGTCGTAGACAATTTTTCCTGCATCAAGCCGGATCATTCTGGTGGCAAAGTCAAGCGTTTCATCAGTCATGTGTTCGACGAGAACGACGATGTGGCCGCGGTCGGTCAGGCTCCGAAGGAGTGTGTAGACCTGACGGCGTGCATTCTTGTCAAGCTCGGACGTTGCCTCGTCAAGTACGAGAATTGGGGTTTCGCGGGAAAGGGCAGCAGCCATTGCGACACGCTGTTTCTGTCCGCCGGAGAGGGCGTGCGGTGCCCGGTCCTTGAGATGACCGGTGCAGGTAACTTTGTAGATCTCATCCAGCTTTTGTGCGACCTCATCTGCGGAGAGTCCGCGAGTCTCAAGAGCGGTGAGAATTTCTTCTTCGACGGTGGTGAAGATCAGCTGTGCGTCCGCGTCATCGAAGACCATACCGACCTCTTTTGAGAGAGCGGTCACATCCTCGTACTCATCAGCATACTTTCCGGCGATTGCAATCGAGCCGGTAAGGTCGCCGCCGTAGGCGTGGATGAGAACTCCTGAAACCGCACGGGCAAACGTGGTCTTGCCGGCACCGGACGGGCCGGTTACCACGACGAACTCACCTTTCGCAAAGGAGAGTGAGATGTCGCGAAGCGACGGAACGTCTGATGCCTGATAGGTGAAACCGACATGATCGAGAACTATCGGAGCATTGGTCGGGGCAGGCGTTGTGTGCGGGGAGGCGGTGACGCTGCGGGTTTTCTGCATGACGGCGGTTGCCGGCATTGCAATTATCTGGGCGATGATTGTGTTGACAACTGCGGCGCTCGCAACGATTGGAACCATGGCGACGGCAAATGCAAGCACTGTTCCAACAGTTGCGTCCGGAGCTGTTGCCAGCATAACGCAGCAGGTGATGCCGATGAAGGTGAAGCCGCTCGCAGGAGTTGCGATTGCGGTCGCAATTGCCGGAGCGAGTCTGGTGTGATCTTTGATCAGTTTATAGACCGCAAGACAGACGACCGCACCGATGGGTTCGGAGATGAGGTTTCCGAGAGGAAATATGGAGTGCGAGAAGACCGCACAGATGATACCGGCCACAAGGCCGATGCCGAGTGCTTCCCGGAACTTCGGGACGACAAGGATGATCGCAAGGCAGTAGAAGGCAATCGTTAGGTTTGCAACAATTGCTCCCGGGACAAACAGGGAGATGTACCGGGCGATGGCACCGGCAGCAAGCAGTATGCCGACCAGTGCAATATCGCGTGATTTCATGAAGGTGACTTCCAGATATTGATATTATGAGAATTTTTCACGAAGCTCGCGTCTGAGGAGCTTCCATCCGTTTACGCGGGGGAGGGCATCCACCGTGTAAATTTTTCTGGGAACTTTGTACCCTGCCAGATGTTCCTTGGCAAATGCAAGGAGACCGGCTTCATTGTCCGAGCCGTCCCGGCCCGCCCGCCACACGACAGCGGCCGCGGGAACTTCGCCGCGATGCGGGTGCGGGATACCAAACACTGCAATCTCGGCAACTTCCTGATACTGAAGAAGGGTCTCCTCGACCTCGGTCGGATAAATTTTCCAGCCTGACATGACGATCATGTCCTTTTTGCGGTCAGTTAAGCAGAGCCTCTGATCTTTGTCAAGGTAGCCGATGTCGCCGGTAAGGAACCAGCCGTCCGGAAGAAATGCCCGTGCGGTTTCTTCAGGCAGTCCCCAGTATCCTTTGGCAACGGCGGGCCCTCGAAGAGCAATCTCTCCCGGGGTTTCGGGAGGCATTGTTTTGGAAGCATCAGCTTCGTCAACAATTTTCACTTCTGAGAAGCAGACCGGATGCCCGACACTCTGGAACCGGTCAGCGGAAGCATAATCTTCGGGTCGGATCACGGTTCCTGTTCCAATGACAACGGTCTCTGAAAGTCCGTAGGCGTTGATGACCGGAATGTTGTACCGGTAATGGAAGTTTTTCCAGGTTTCATGATGCAGAGGGCCGCCGCCTGAAATTATTTCGCGGGCGGTTGCAAGCATCTCTTCGGTTCCGGCAGGCGCTCCTTCCAGAAAGTGGATGACCGGCGGCATGCCTGAGAGAACAGTGACCTGATGTTTTTTGCAGAGGGCAAGATAGCTGTCAGGGTCGTACCTCTCCATCATGATGTAGAGTGCGCCCGCACGCATTGCGGCAACTCCCCATGAGAGGCCGACATGTCCCATCGGATAGATTCCGAGATACACGTCGTCCTGCTTGAGGGTGAGCACGTCGCACTCGTTGTGAACTGCGGTAAGCCAGTTGCCGTGCGTAAGCATGGCACCTTTTGGTTTGCCGGTCGTGCCTGAGGTGTACTGCAGCTGGCAGAGATCGTCTGACTCGGTTGGCTCGGGAGGAAGTACGGGCGCGGTTCGAAATGATTCGATATTTTCCGGGACAAAAATTCTGACACCCAGATCTTTTGCAATCTCTGCGCCATCAGGATCGGTGATGAAAACATTTGCTCCGGCATCTTTGATCATATAGCTGAGTTCGGTTGCGGTGTAGACGCGGTTTGTCGGAACAGCGACCGCACCAACTCTCCAGACGGCGAGGTACGAGAACAGATATTCAGGGCTGCTGTTCAGGTAGAGAAGTACCCGGTCACCTTTGTCAACGCCAAGGGATTTGAGGGTGCGGGCAATCTCTGAACTGATTCCAAGAACTTCGGATGAGGTATAGGAGGTGTTCCTCTCAGGGCAATAGAACACCGGCTTTGCAAGACGGCAGGCATTGGCATCAAGGAACGTGGTTATATTCAGCATCATACATCACAACATACAGACGTTGATGTATAATTATGTTCATCGAAGATATAAATGTGATAGATTTGGAGGTGATGTCTATTACATTCTGCTCCGTCTACGGCTCGCATGTTTCCACCTTGATCACTGCTCCGCCCACGGAAAAGCGGAACACACGGAAATTTCACAGAAAAAAACATCACGGAGCCGACGTGAACACCACGGAACTTTGAATTTTCAAAATACAAGATGCCCGTTCACGATTTACCTTGATATATTTCCGTGCTGTTCACGTCTGCTCCGTGATGTTTTTTTTCCGTGAAATTTTCTGTGTGTTCAGTGTGCTCCGTGGGCGGAGCTACAATGACGTCCACGCTAAATTTTTCATGAGAAAAATAATTCTTCAGAAAGCGCATTTTCAGAGAAAAATGGTTTCGTCACTGACAAAACATCTATGTGCGAAAACACGCATATATTCACGTATCTATGGCAGATGCACCAGAGGGGATGATAGTACATGAGCAGCAGGTCTGCGCATGGGTGATTCCTCCAAAAATAGGGGAGGAGGAGGCTACAGGAATTGTCCGCAAATGGCTGGGGTCAGATACAATTCCCTTCATTTCAATGGAAAAAGTTCGTTTTGGAAAAGCTGTGATGGTATACTTCCCTTTCTGGCGGTTCCGGCGCGAGGACGGCGGAGAGAACAAGACCCTCTACCGGCCGGCCGCAGGCACACTGCTGACCGGACTGCAGAACATCAGGTACTATGAGGATACAGGCCTCATCGAAACTCCGGAGGATGCAATCATTCTTCCGGCAACTGTGGATTCTTCCGTGTATCTGCCAGATCTTCACGGAATTGCACGCGGAGAGGAACTGATCGGTGTTCCGCTGTGGCTGATCAGCTATAAAGCGAAGAGCAATGTCTACATGATTAAGGTGGATGCAAACTCAGGCTCGGTGTATCCTGAGTGGCACCCGATCAAAGAGCCGATCAACTGGAAGAAGACCGCACTCACCGCATTCATTCCGATGTTTGCCCTCAGCCTTATTGCGATCTATCTCAACCCGTGGGTCTTCATTATTGTGGTGATCCTTTTGTTTATCTTCCTGTATCAGAGCGAGATGCTCGGAATAATTACCAAGAAGGAGAAGGAGGAAACACATGGGCCTTGAACGTTCGGTTGAGGACCGCATCGCTGAGGTGATGTACCGGTCAAAGATCACGAAGGGAGTTGCAGACCGCACCGTGCGCGACTGGTTCACGAAAGGAATCAAGGCGCCCGACCTTCCGGCAAAAGCGAACATGAACGAGCTGTACCTGGTCTACATTCCGTTCTGGCGGTTTATTGCTCAGGGAAAAGCGATCGCATGCGGGTACTCTGAGTTTGAGGAGAAGACCGGCAATGTGATCCGCAACATCTATGAAGAGATCATCGATGATGAGTTTGTGTGGACTGAGGCGGCGTGCGATACCGGAAAGTACGGCATAACAGAACTCTGGCTGGATCCGGGAAATGAAATTGCGTTCACTCCGGGAAAAGTTGTTGCAATGGAGCCGGGAGGTTCGGCAATTGAGGCAAGCAAGGCCGGCCGTGCAGCGATCCGGCAGATGATTGATGATGCGGCAGCGAAACGTATCGATACGCTGACGCTGGAGAAGTCGTTCCTGCTGCCGAAGGTGTTCGAACTGGTGTATGCGCCAATCTGGGTAGCGCACTATGAGTATCTGGGCGGCGACTATACGGCGATCGTTGATGCGGTGCGGGGAGAAGTCCTAGGCGGTACTGCCCCCATGAATCTGACGGCGAGATCACGAATGATGATTCTGGCTCTTGCCGCGGGAGGTATCATGATCGGATCTTCTGTTGCCATGCTGCTGCATACCGGAACTCATCAGATCTCTGAGCTGTTCCAGGTGATTTTGCTGCTGCTTGGTATTGCAATGTCGATGGCAGCATACCCGGCATTCAAGGAAGGACGAACGTATGTGACGTTTGGCACGATGAAAAACATCAACTCCCTCAGGCCCGCAAGCCGTGTGCCGAAACAGCTGACGGATCATGAAATTCTGAAGCGCGACTCAACCATTCTTGTCTGTCCGAAGTGCGGCGAGGCGGTGGAGCAGCCGTGGGGAGAGGTTATCTCGGTTTGTAAAAAATGCAGCCGGCTGCTGAATGTGACCGCAGACGAGGTAAAAATTGTGCCATACGATGTCGCGGAGCCTGACATTCTTGCAAAGACTGCGATGGAGGAGGAGCCGGAACATATTCCGTTCTGGAAGTTTGATGTGGATATCTCGGTGACCGATAAACTCGCCGGCGGGTCAACCGAGACAGGCCTTCCGGAGATTGCAGGAAAACGCAGTTACTACATCTGTGCGGCAAACACTCCCCGCTATCTTGCAGAGAAGTGGGAGGTGGATCTCACCATCCGTAATCCGGTTATTGCCGAGATTCCGCTGGACAAAGAGGTGGAACTCCAGCCGATCGTTATCAATCAGAATACGGCACGGGAACTGACAGAGTTTTTGTTCCTCAGATACGAGGCGGAAAAGCCGGGTGTTTTGCAGGTGCTGCGGTATGAGTATGCGGTTGATGAGGCACGGATTGTGTATGTGCCGTACTATCAGATGAACAAGACCTACATCCCGGGCATCTGAAATTTTTTTCTTTTTTTTTAATCATGTTCTGCTCCGCCCACGGAAAAACGGAGCACACAGAAAATTTCACGGAAAAAAACATCACGGAGCAGACGTGAACAGCACGGAATTCTAAAACATTGATACAACAAAAAAATTTAATTCGTTTTTCGAAAGCTCGCCATGAAAAAAATTTTGTGGCATCGGATAAAATTTTAAAAAAATTTATTTCCGTGCTGTTCACGTCTGCTCCGTGATGTTTTTTTCCGTGAAATTTTCTGTGTGGTCGGTGTGTTCCGTGGGCGGAGCTGATCAATGAAAAAAATTATTCGATCTCAAGACTCACATCAGCGTACTTCACCGAATGTGTAAGAGAGCCCATGCTGATAACATCCACATCAACCCCGGCCCACTTCTGAACATTCTCCACAGTGATGCCGCCCGAGACCTCAAGCACCAGCCGCTCGCGAAGTCCCCGGGAAGCGAGAGCAGCGATTGATCCGTGCACCGCAGAAGGCGTCATATTATCAAACATAATAATATCAGCGCCAGCTTCAGCAGCGGCGACTGCATCGATCAGATTTTCCACCTCGCACTCCACCTTGTGGTAGACCGAGTACGCCTTCGCACGGCGGACGGCTTCGGCGACCGGCAGAAGAGAGCGATGCGTGTCCTTGATCAAAAACGCATCAGACAAACTGTCGCGGTGCGGCTCACCGCCGCCGAGACGAATTGCTTTCTTGTCAAAGTAGCGAAGGCCCGGAGCAGTCTTTCTCGTTCCCGCAACCTTCACATGATCATTCACTGTGGCCACAAGCGTTTGCGCAGCAGCGGTCGCGGTCGCAATCCCGCTCATTCTTCCAAGAAGATTCAGACAGGTACGCTCAAGCGACAAAATCGCATGAACCGATCCTGCAAGCGACAGAATTTTTGTTCCCGCAGAAATTTTTTCGCCGTCATCAGCATGAACCGTTGCCCCGACACCGAAGTGTTCAAAGAGCCAGACGCACTCCTCAACGCCTGCGAGAACCATATCCGTCCGTGCTTCAACGCGGGCAGCGACAACTTTGTCCTCGACAAGAGCAAGCGTCGTGATATCTCCGAAGGGAACGTCCTCGGCAAAAAAAGAGAGAAGTTGATCAGTTGGCAGCATCATTTCGAAACCTCAATCATCCGCTCAATCGCGGTCCGCGCCTTTGCGGCGATGTGATCAGAAACCTGCACAGGATACACACCGTCGCGGAGCGTCACGTAGAGATCAAAAAGATCAATCAGCTTCATGTTCGGGCAGACCGCAGACGCCATCACGTGAAAGATTGTGTCAGGATATTTTTTCTGCAGCGGATGAGCGATGCCCTCCTCAGTAAAGATCACCCACTCCTTCTCTGTTCCGCAGTTGCGGATCATGTAGCCAGTTGATCCAACCATGTCGCTCGCCAGCTGAACCTCTCTGCTGCACTCGGGATGGCAGATGATCGTGGCATTCGGATACTCGCGGCGGGCGATCTCAACATCCCGCACCGAAAAGTTGTGATGCGTGGGGCAACCTCCGTTCTCTGGGACTGCAATGATCTCTTTTTCCGGCAGCTGGGCCTGCACCCATGCGGCAAGATTTGCATCAGGGCCGAACAGAATTTTTTTCTCCGGCAAGGATGCTGCGACTGCCGCGGCATTTGCCGAGGTGCAGGTGATGTCGCACTCAGCTTTTGTCGCTGCGTTTGAGTTCACGTAGACCACAAACGGCGAGCCGGGATGAGCGGTTTTTGCTGCACGCACGATTTCCGGAGTCAGCTGATCGGCCAGCGGACATCCTGCGTCAGGACGCGGGATGAGGACGGTCTTTTCCGGCGAGAGAATTTTTGCGGTCTCTGCCATGAAGTAGACACCGCAGAGAACAAGCGTGGACTCTTTTGCTTCCTTGGCAAGCCGGGCAAGCTCGAGCGAGTCGCCCGTGATGTCAGCGACGTCCTGAATCTCAGGCGGCTGATAGTTGTGGGCAAGGATCACGGCATTTTTTTCTGCGGCAAGTTTTTTGATCTGCTGTTCGTAGTTCATGCGCCTATCACCAAGGGGTTGTCAAGATTTTTCAACAGCGTGAGAATCGATAAGGCCGCAAGGTAGCTGGTTGCCGGGTTGTCGGGCGAAGGGAGGTTTCTCACTCTGATGTATGCTTCGCCGAACTCTCCTTCGAAGAATATTTCATGCATGTTGCGGTCTTCGTCTGGGTCCATCCACAGCTCGACGTCAACGTCGCGGCCGCAGGCGATCGACAGCGACTCGGCGACGTTGGTGTTTTTCGGGTACTGGCGGACACAGTCATGAGCTTTGCCTGAGAACAGCTGGGTCCGCTCGGTTGCTTCGCGGGCGAGGGATGCCGGATTTTTGGTTGTTCTCAGAACAAATTTGTCGATGCGGCTGATCTGGCCGATGCTGATGTTGTCAAGGCCCATGATGGCGCCGGACGGGATATGGATTTTGCGTTTCAGCTGCCGTGCGGTTTCGATGAGTCTGGAACGGTACTCAATATCTGCGAGTGCCCCGACACTCATGATGACGATGTCTTTTCCGGCCTCGAGTACCTCCTGCGCATGTTCGGTGGCGGCGAGAACTGACGCTGCTTCGACAATAATATCGGTTGGTTCGGCAAGGAAGGCGGTGAAGTCTGAGAATGGTTTTGCGTCGAACTCTTTGCCGAACGCCTCTACCCGCGCCGGGACTACGTCATACACGGCGGTTATTTTGAAGTTTTCCTGACCTGCGGCGATAACGCGGCCGATATTTCCGCATCCAAGCAGACCAACGGTGATCATATTACTAAATATCAGAGTTTACGTAGTTAAGGATTATGTAGAGGCACGTTTCCGATGCTTTGATCACACTTGATTTAATTGAGGAGAGCAGATTTTATTTTACTCATGTCAACGAAGCAGACGGCGGTTCTTCTGATACTATTCCTTGGAATTTTTGCTGCCGTTCTGATCTTTGTTCCCTCAGAAATTCCGCCTCCGCCACCGGAGGTGATCACCGCAAAGGAACCGGAGATTTGCACCATCAGTTTTGCCCGGTCGTACGGAGAGACCTGGGAACAGGCACAGATTCACAGCGGTGATGAGCATTACTATACACAAATTGAGAGTTGGTTTGAGAATGCTGATGATTTTCGTGAGGAGATGGATGCCTGGTACGGCAAGGACAACTGGCCGATTTACGGCGTACAGTTTGGATGGGCGGTAACTTTTCTCGCCCGTACCGGAACTTCAGAGGAGGAGATCGACCGAATCTATACAATGATGAATGCGTCGATGGAAAAAGTTGGGCTGGAAAATGTGGCGGTTACGTTCAAAAGCAGAATTCCGGTCACGGTGGTACAGCCTGTGATACAGGTCGCCCCGTACAATACGGTGGTGAAAACTTACGGAACAACGTGGGAAGAAATATGGGAGCGGGAAGGAAAGGAGTATGATTATGGGCGGATCTGGAGCTGGTACTACAACAATACCGGAAATTATGGAGAGGTCACGAAGGGCACAAAATATTATGGTGATCCTCTGAGAAATCCGATAAACCGGATTGAGTACGGCTGGACGATTACCGTCTGGACTGATCCGATCTCGCTTACGGAGATGGATCAGGTCTATGAAAAAATAAATCGATCAATGGCCAAAGAAGGACTCTGGGGAATTCCTGTTCAGTTCAAATACGGAGAAAAGTTCATTGCAGATTCCCAAGTCTACACAGTCTACATCACCGGTCATCTCACGTCAGGTCTCACGCTCACCACGGAAAAAGATTCCATCGTCCGAACGCGGCCGCAGCAAAATCATCTCAAATCATTTCTTCTCATCCTCCTGACCGCGGCGGTTGCGGCGGTAGGATTTTCCCGGGTTCTTGAACTGCCAAGCGACCCTGAGTCGCGGCCGCAGAAAATTGCAAAATTCATCGAAGTACATCCCGGCTGTTCGCAGAAAGAGATCACCGATGCCACCGGCTACTCACGGGGCTCTGTTCTTTACAATCTCAAACTGCTGGAACAGAAAAAGATCGTGCGGGAGGCGGCCTACTATGGAACCATCCGCTACTTTTCGCGGGAAGCGAACACGTCGGCGATGGAGAGAATGTTTCACACCATCCTTGATCAGGAAAAACCTGCACGCGTACTTCGTGCGATTGTAGAAAGTCCTGGAATCTCTGATACCGAGCTTGCAGAAAAAATTGGAATAGCAGGGACTACCCTTGCCTGGCATCTGGGAAGGTTCGCCGACGCAGGTATTGTCATGAGAACAAAGGAAGGGAGTGTGTTAACGCCAGAGGCTCTGGAGGTCTGGCAGAATTTATTTTACTCGGAGTGAGCACGGATCAAACAAAAGCTACGTCCACGAATAAACGAAACGCATACCAAAGGCATGCGTTTCGTTTTTCCGTGGAGAGCAGAATTTAGCCGGTAGGATCACTGACTCTCTTCATCAGGCTGATACTCAAGAATATCTCCCGGCTGGCAGTTGAGCGCCTTGCAGATCGCCTCAAGCGTCGAGAATCGTATCGCACTGATTTTACCGGTCTTGATCTTCGAAAGATTGACATTGGTCACGCCGACTTTTTCCGAAAGCTCGTTCAACGACATTTTTCGGTCAGCCATTACGCGGTCAAGTCTTAAAATGATGGACATAGTACCTCAGAGAGTTTCGTCTGCCTGCTGCTGCAGGAGAACACCGTACTCAAATATGTGGGCGAGGCAGTAAATAACTGCTGAAGCGATCAGAAGTTCAAAGCCAAATGGAATCAGCTCAACGTAAACGCCAATGATGAGACTGCCGACAACACCGATCAGATACGGAACAACAGCAACGAGAGCCATATAGATGGCAGCCTTCTTCAGCCGCTGGGCGTTTGCAGCGGTAAACGGCAGCAGGGTTTTTCTGACCTCGGAAAATATCTGTCCCATTGAGCGAAGCATTGCAGCAAGCAACCCCACATAGACAATTGCGGAAACAAGGAACACCGCGCTGGTTCGCACGAACATATCAAGAGGCGAAACTCCCGCGGGAAGAACAACTCCCGGACCGAAAATCTCCAGAACATTTTCTGCAGTGATGAACATGGAAAATCCTTCCGGCCCTGCAGCCGCATAGATCAGAAGCGTCAGCAGAAACACTCCGCCAAAGATCACAATAACAATCCACAAAAGGATCCATGCGATCTTAACGGCAATATCGGCAATCCTCGCACTTTTTTCAATATTTACTTGAATGGTATTCATAGAGATACACGTTTTTCTACATATAAATTTGGTCTTTGGTCTATACGAAATTATCGTGAAACGATAAAAATTCTCCATCGAAGGCGGCATTGAGTACTTTTTTTCTTCCGGAGAGTTTGGTGAGTCAAATTATTTTGAATACAGATTGATTCATGTCAGAGTTCCTTTTGCGGTGCTCCCGCACATTCGGTTACGGATGCCGCGAGGGCTCCTCTCTTCTGAATTTTGCGGGTGGTATGCAGATATGTGGTGATTGAGCGATACATTAGCGCCATCCAGAAGAGGATGTACACTATGCCGGAGATGAGTATGACAACAGCGGCGATGGAAAGAAATGCAGAGATCGATACGAGATGAATACCGGAGAGGATCGCCCATCCGAGGAGGATGAGAAGAGTGGTGAATGCCGCCGCAATTATGGCAGAGGCAAGAGTCAGCCGGTAAAGACGTTGGGATTTTGCTGTTGTCATGATTGATTTTTTTTTGGTGTGTTCGAATTTTTGAGATCAGGCGAGGTCGATTTTTATGCCTCCGAAGACTCCGGCAGCAATGTTGTAGATGAACGCAGCGATGGCGCCTGAGATGAAGCCGATGATCACTCCCATGACGGCAATTATCAGCATGGTGAGAGCCAGTGCGGCAATGCCGTTAGAGAGCGTGAGCGTGGTGGTGTATGCGTCAACTACGTTGATGCCGAAGTAGAGAAACAGGGCAGAGAAGACTGCACTGATCAAAGAAAAGATCAGGCAGATTGCAGCACAGAATTTTGCGACGGAAAGTACGCCGACATGTCTGATTTCACGGGTTTCCATCAGAAGTTCCTCCGGGTGTAACTGTTTGATCTGTTCAGGGGGTTGTTGTTCTGTTTTGTTGAAGATTCGTTCATGCTGAAGGTCCTCTTCTACATATAGATCATCATGCATTAATAAATTATCGTTTATCGATAAATATTATCTGAGAAACAAATATCGATTCGGAAAGGAATGGTTCATGTGGAGAGAGGTCAATAGAATATTCAAGGGCTATGAACGAGAACACCCATGTTGCATCAGTTGATCTCGGCGCAACGAACATTCGTGCGGGAATTATTCGTAAAGACGGGACGGTTGTTGCGTTTTCCGCAGAAGGTGTTTCGAAAGGTTCCTGCGCCGGCGGCAGGGCGGTGACCGAGCAGATCGCATCCATGATCTCGTCCATGATCAAAAAAACCGGCATTACTCCTGATGCGATCGGCATCAGTACAGCAGGCCCGGTGGATCAGAAGGCAGGATCTGTCATCAGGTCGCCGAATATGCACTGCCCGGAAATTTTTCTCCGCGAGCCGCTCAGTGATCTGTTCGGGGTGCCGGCAGTGATGCTCTCTGACTGCAAGGCAGGAGTTCTGGGCGAGTACTTTTACGGCGATGCGGCATCAGCGCACACCGTAGTTTACCTGACATTTTCAACAGGTATTGGCTGCGGCGTGATTGCAAACGAATCGCTTCTGTCGGGAGCTGATGGAAATGCCGGAGAAGTGGGGCATGTTCTTGTTGATATGAACTATCATGTTCAGTGCGGCTGCGGCGGTTTCGGCCACTGGGAGGCGTATGCGAGCGGGAGCGGCATTCCGAAATTTTTCCGCTCATGGTACGAAAAAAAATGCGAAGGCCGCTGCTTGGCAAAGGCAGATCTTTCCACGGGACAGATTTTACAGTCTGCAAATCTTGGAAGCAGACTATTTCTTGAGTTCACCGAAGAGCTCGCGGTGGTGAACGGCCGGGGACTCTCAACAGTGATTGCGGCATACAATCCTGATCTCATGATCCTTGACGGGCCGGTTGTCAGAAATTATCCGTCGCTTGTTGCAGGAAAAATGGCGACACAGGTTGAAGGGTATTTGCGAATGCCTGAGATCAGACTGACGAAACTTGAGGGAAAAGCTCCATTGATTGGGGCGGCTGCGGCGGCGTTTCGGATCGGGGTTTTGTAACTATACGTTGTGGTTCTGCAGTGAATTCATGAATAAATCCACAAAGTCATGGTTGGAGTTACTTTTATTATAAGCTATACTGAATATACTATCATCGGAGGATTTTTGCCCACTGAAAAAAGTCACATTTGTCGCAAAAAATAATTGATTCATCGAATAATCACGAAAAAATCACTCTAATCTGAAAAGCATTCGATTGTTGTGGAATTCAGATCAGAGGCTGTGGTTATCCGGCAATTGAACTCCAAAAAATCAGGATCTCTCGGCCCGGACCGCTGCGGCAGAAAAAAACATGTTTGTAAAATCAAGGAGAATACCAAGATGGCAAGCTACAAACAACCCTGTATTCACTGCGGAACGCTGGTTGATCGGGACGTCCGATTCTGTCCGTCCTGCGGCAGCCAAAGTCCATTCGGCTACCAGTGTCCCTCATGTCTCCTGCCGATTACCAAAGGCCAGGCACGATGTTCCGGATGCGGCAGACCACTCTATGTTATCTGCCCACACTGCGGAGAACAGACTTTTGTACAGGATACGTGCGAACACTGCGGCGGGAGCATGATGGTGCCATGCGAAAACAAACGCTGCGGCGTTCTGCAGTTTTTTGAAAACACCAAATGTACCGCCTGCGGAAAAAAGATCAAGCCAACGCTTGGCAAAAAATGAGGTTGAGAGAGTATGCTGAAATCATTTACCCGGAACTTTGAGGACAACTCAACAGATGCCGGATTCCAATTTACCTTTTACTGCGACATCTGCAGTGACGGATACAAAAGTTCCTTTATCGAAAGTGAGACCTACAAAAAGAAAAGCGGCCTGAAAGGACTGGGGCAGGGCATCGGAATTGTAGGCAGTCTGTTCGGAGGAGTGGCAGGTTCTGTCGGCAACGCCGCACAACGGGGAGGAAGTGTTCTATCCGAACGGTTTGACGGCAAAAGTCCCGAGTGGCAGAAGGAACATGAACGTGCCTTTGAAATGGCGCAGAACGAATCAAGGCAGCACTTCCATCGCTGTCCGTCCTGCAACAAGTACGTCTGTGATGCCTGCTGGAACGAAGAAGAAGGTCTCTGTACCGACTGCGCCCCGCGTCAGGAAATTTATGTGGCAAAAACCCGTGCGGATGCGATGAAACGCAACATCGATTCGGCAGGAGAGACGGCAACAGTCTGGCAGGGGGCGATTGAAAGCAAGACCACGATCTGCCCGGTCTGCGGCAAACCTGCCGGCAACGGAAAATTCTGCAACAACTGCGGAGCTTCGATGGAGCTGAAAGCCTGCCCGAACTGCGGAGCGAAAAATGCTCTGACAGTTCGGTTCTGCAACAACTGCGGTACAAATCTTGCTGAGGCTGCGGCGCCTCCTGCGCAGCCGGGAAAGTGTTCCTCCTGCGGGGCGGAAAATCCGCCGGGCACGAAGTTCTGCGGAGATTGCGGAGCGAAACTCTGAGTGCCGGAGAGCCTGATGTTGGATCAGCTGATGAAGGGCATGATGCCTGACGGCGGAAAAGAAAAGACCAAAGAGGAGAAACCAAAAAAATCAGAGTTCGAGGGGTTTGCGGAGTGCCTGCTGTTTTCCGAAACAGCGAGGATCACCGTCGATGAGGACGCTCTGCTGATCACCACTGCGCTTGATCAGCTGCCAATTCCGTACGGTGAGATCATCAGTTTTGTGTTCACAAACTACCGGCTGGAGATCGTGACCGTTCACGAAACGATCACGATCTCGCAGATGGGCCAGACCGGGCAGTGGCTGTACGATCATCTGTATGCCGCCTACAATGCTGCGGTGCTGAAGGCCTTTCTTGTGGAAGGCAGTCCTGAGATGGAGGTCAGGGGATCGTTCGAGACTGAGGATGCCGGAGGGACCATACAGGGGGAGGCGGTTGTCCGGCTCTATAAAAACTGTGTCTGTATCCTGCCTGCAAATGATCATGGCCGCAGGATTCCTCTCTGCTTTGTCTCTGGAATCGAGAAGGGAAATTTTTCTCTTACCCTTTCCCTTCTGACCGGCGAGCGGTACATGCTCTCGAAGATGGGATACGAGACCGACCATTTTATCGGAAAAGTGACCGAAGGTCTTCGCTCACTGCGGGAACGGTCAGTCACGCAGCTACAGGAATGTGATTCATCGCTTCGTTCTATGCAGGCGGCGATGGCAGCAAAACTGATGCCCGAAGGTGTGAACGCTGCGGTTGGAAAACTTTCCGCCGCAGCGCCCACACTTATGGCAGAGCTGGAGAAACTGATCAAAGAAAGCAGAATTTCCGGCAGTTATCCGGTACTGAAACGTTTGTGCGGGGACGAGCGATTATTTTTCGGGATGAAAGCGCCGGTAAAGGAGGAGGGAAAACAACCAACACTATCTGGAATGCCAGTGATCTCTGGCGGTGACGATTCCAAGATGAATGCGGCAGTACCCGGACCACAAAAGCCGCTGTTCTGGCTCATAGCTGTCGGGAAGGAAACAGCGGCAGTGGAGCTTGCACTGCCCGGAGATGAGGCGGCGGCAACGTATCTCTACCGCATTGAAGGTGAACCGGAAACGTTTGCGCTGATTTTGAATCACGGGATGGAGGCAACGGACTTCCGGCGGGAACTGTTCACGCTGACGGATGAGGAACTTGCAAAGCCCGGCCGTATGACCGAAGCCATGCTGATTCACAGAACACCTGCATTGCAGTTGATGCGGAAATGTTTTGTCGGACGCGTGATTCACTCAAGTCCAGAGAAATGGGAGAGAGAAATGGAAAAATATCTCTCATCCATACACGAGAGAGGAAAAGAAGGAGAGCAGCAGCAGCAGACGCGGTTCTGTACAAACTGCGGTGCAAAGATCAGCAGCGGCGCTAAATTTTGTGGAGAGTGCGGAGCGAAAATATCACTCTGATATTCTTACAGATATTTTCAGAAAAAAATACTACGATGAAACATTGTGGATGAACTGAGGAGAAATCATCACAAAATTTTTTTACAAAAAAAATTTCAAAGACGCAAACAAAAAAAATAAAAAAAATTATGCAGCGTCCTCAACAAGGCCGCTCGAAATTTTTTT
Organism: Methanorbis furvi; assembly: GCF_032714615.1. Classification (NCBI taxonomy): domain Archaea; kingdom Methanobacteriati; phylum Methanobacteriota; class Methanomicrobia; order Methanomicrobiales; family Methanocorpusculaceae; genus Methanorbis; species Methanorbis furvi. The sequence continues at coordinate 310,386 of NZ_JAWDKA010000001.1, read as the reverse complement.
CTCCATCAGATGCGGGAATGCAATACCTGCGAGAATGATCAACACACCAAGCCACTGCCATGCAGACACCGCCTCGACCAGAACGATCGCTGCGGCAAGCACCTCAACAGGCAGCTCGATGGAGTTTAAGATCGTCGCCATACCGGTACTGATACGGGGAGCGCCAATCGCAAGGAAAAGAACCGGCAGCGCAACACCGAACAGACCAAGGGCAATACCGTAGACAATCGCATCACTGCCGAAGATTCCTGCAGGAATTGCTGCCGGGCTGTCGATGCAGGCAATAAGAGCACAGACAAAGATGAATCCGGCGGTCGCAATGAAGAAACTCCGGTTCATCGGTCGCATCGAAGGCTCAACACGTCCGCTCAGGAACACGAAGAGTGCGTAGAAAAATGCTGCAAGAAGACCAAGCACAACACCGAACGGATTGATGTCCATACCAAATCCGATCGTTCCTCCGGCAAAGATCGTGCCGACAAAAATAATCAGTACCGCAATAAGCTGATTGCGTGACGGCATTTTGCGGTTTGCCACGGCTTCAATGACTACACCCATCCATGAAAACTGGAACAGAAGAATCACGGCAACCGAAACCGGCAGATAGCTCACCGAGTAGAAGTAGCAGACCGTCACCAGACACATCACAATGCCGGTAAAGAAAAGAACAACACCGCGTTTCCACGGAGGCAGCGTACTCTTTGCCGGTTTATCCGTTCTCGGGAACAGGAAGTGAACGACAATCACAAGAGCCAGAAGGATGACCCATCCGTAGAAGAATTTGCCAACCAGAATTACCGGGATTCCCACACCGTTTCCAAGAGCGATCTTGACGATCGTTGATAAAATACCGTAACAGCAGGCGGCAAGTACCACGAGAACCGAGCACAGCACTACTGATCCGGACAGTTTTTTCATATCCATATCAATCTTGAGTTATAGTGGGTGAAGAGCCGTATAATAATTATGCATTTATTTTCCGTAACACAGATTTGCTTGATGAGCGGGCAACTAAAAATGTGTGGGATGTACCTTCACTCGTGAGCCGCCCACGGAAAAACAGAACACACGGAAAAAACATCACGGAGTAGACGTGAACAACACGGAAGTGAATTATTTTTGATTATTTTCAGATTCCGTGATGTTCACGTCTGCTCCGTGATGTTTTTTCCGTGAAATTTCAGTGTACTCCGTTTTTCCGTGGGCGGAGCTACGATTCGCATGCCAAAACAAAAAAGAGGAAAAACTACTTTAGCAGAGGAAAAGATCTATTGAGTACCATGGACTTTGCGGAAATTGAAACAATAACACAGGGAACGCTCAAAATCATGAATCCGATTTCCGAAGAAAAGCTCCTGCAGGCAGGAAAGACAGCAGGACTTGCGCCAAAAAAACGGGTGCTTGATATCGGCTGTGGAAACGGAACCACGCTTTCCCTCTGGCACAAAGCATTCGGGATTACCGGAACCGGCATCGAGTTAAGGCAGAGCTCTGCGGCAACGGCCAGAAACACCCTTGCCGGAACAACGATTGAAATCCGCTGCGTCGATGCCGCAACACTTGTTCCAAAAGAGCCTTACAACACCGTTGCGGCTCTTGGCACATCCTTCATCTTCGGAGGAGCAGAAAAAGCCCTCGCACACCTCGCCGAACATGCAGACGAAAACGGCAGCACGATTGTTATCGGCGACCGGTTCTGGCGCACCGACCGAGTACCCGCAGAGTTCGCACGCGAGTGGAGGGAGGTTCCGACAGCCTACGAGATTGCCTCGACCGCACGCGATCTTGGATTCACGCTTGCCGGCATGATAACCGCATCAACTGATGAATGGGATGCATACGAATCGGCAATCTGGAAAAATGCCCTCGAGTACATCGATGCCCGCGAAAATGATCCGGCATCCGACGAGGTGGCGCTCTATCTTGAACAGATACAGGATGAGTACCTCGCCTACGGTCGCGAGTACATGGGATGGGGACTGTTTGTCCTGCGGCAGTGAGCTGATATTCTGAAACGCGAAGAACACGAAGAACGTGAATAAAAAATCGCCAATGGCGATTTTTTATTCGCGTCATTCGCGTTTTCTTTTCGAAAAAAATTTAGTGCGATAAATTATAATCGTAGGTCAGAATCTCATTCCACTTTAACGACTGCCATGATCCGTCCCGGATAACCATCAGATCATACGCTGGCTGCACATCACCATTCTCATCAAACACCCTGGGGCCGACAATACCGACATACCTGATCTTATCAAGCGAATCCTTCACTCCCTCATACGAATACCCGCCGTCCGCAATACAGGTCGCAAGAAGCATCACCGCATCATACCCGTACGACACTGGGAACGAGATCGACGTCGTCTCATTGTAGGTCTCCAGATACCGTTCACCAAACGACGGTGTTGTCAACCGGTGAGCCTGCGTGAACCCGACCATTCCCTCGGAATACTCGCCGACCTCGACCGGAACATCATGCGAAGTCATCGTATCCGAACCAAACCAGATAGGATCAAGACCTGCTGCGTTCGCGGCCTGCATGATATCAATACCCTGATCAGGATACACAATCAACACAACAGCGTTAGGATTAGCCTGTTTCATCACAGAGGTCACCTCTGCCGTATCGATCGGCTTGTTTTCATCAACCTCAATCTTGGTTACAGAGGTCATCGGCAGATAATAATCGACATCATGCTCAAACGAAGACAGCAGACTCTTTCCGTACTGATTTCCTAAGTAAAAAACAACCACCGAGTCCACACCATCAACGCCGCCAAGAATCTTGGTCATACCGCCGCCCTGATACACATCAGAAGAGACCGTCCGGTATGCATCCTGAAAACTGGTCAGGGCTGCCGCGGTCGAACCCGGAGACAGCATCAGAATATCATAAGCCTGTGCGTATGGAGCAATTGCAATCGAGTTTCCGCTGCCGATCGCACCGATCATTATCGGAATTCCCCTGTCCCGTATCTCATTGATCTGGGAAACAGAGATGTTCTCATCACCTTTGTCGTTAAAGTACTCAACCCTCAAAGGAACACCGCGGATACCGCCAGCCGCATTCACATCCTCCACCGCCATCTCGATACCGTGCTGATACTCAACACCGAAATCACGCAGAGGACCTTCCAAGGGAAGCATCGCGGCAATCACCACTTCATCCTCAGGGAACGGTTCGGAAAGTGTTGTCCCGAACGGATGAAACACGATGACGAACAGAACGATCATTATCACAATCAGCACTACGTCGATAAGATTCGTCCATTTCGTACGCGGCGGTTTGTTGTGGTGGCTACCTGACATTGTTATCCTCCTCTTCGTTTTCGTCCCCCTCTTCATCCGACGGACTCATCAGCTCACGAAGATCATTCCGGAATTTTTGCAGGTTAAAGAGCGGAGCTGTTCCTGAGGCGAAGGCATCATATGTTCGCACAAAGTAGGCAAAGATCAAAAGGCCTGCAATGTTGACCATACACATTGGAAGAATGGTGATGGTGATGATGTTCAAAACACCCTCCGCAGTCACCGAGCCAAACGGAATGGTAAGCGCCGGGAGAACAACCAGCAGATGCAGACACTCAACAAAGATGGCAAGAATAGCCGCACGGAACATTGAAAGTCTGCCCTTCCAGTACCGGATCACAAGACCCGCAACCACTCCGGCAAGAACGGTCGCGGCAAAGCAGGGAAGTGCGGTCGGCCCTCCTTCAAGATAGCGGTGGATGCCGCCGATAGCGCCAGCAGCAGCTCCAATGAAGGGGCCGCCAATAAGGCCTGCAATCATGGGGCCTACATCGCGGAAGTTAATGATGATGCCGCCGACGTCAACCGGAATGCCGCGGACCGTTCCGTAGATGGAAATCGCGCCAAACAAAATCACCGTCCAGAACTTGTCAAGGAGGTTGGCAGTTCCGTTCAGCAGTTTTCTGAACAGCTGGGTTTTTGAGAAGATGTAGAGCACGAACGCAACGACGAGCATCCGCTCGATTAAGGGAACGCCGTAGGTGAGGAACGCGGACTCAAGCAGGAGGGCGACGTAAATCGAGATGACGCTCCCGATTCCCATGATCATCAGCCACAGCCGGTTGCCGCGGGCGTACTTCGGAAGTTTGAGATCCAGATAGATGACGATGAATCCAAAAATACCAAACACGATCGCAGAGAATGCGGCAATTCTTCTGATGATCAGCATCGGGTCGCTGATGACAAAGGAGGCGATGATGATTCCTGAAAAGACGAGGAGCATTACCTGATAGAGCGTGTGTTCGGAAGGGAGCTGTCTGCCGGTGTCCTCGCCGACTCTGCCAATCACTTTTGCTATTGCACGGGCACGGCCGTCCATTCCAACAACAACCGCTCCAAAGAAGATGAAGGCAACGAGTGCAAGGAACACGTAGGCACCGTAGGGGATACTGCCGACAATGTAGAGTACCTGGGTGATGAGGGTGTCAAGGCTGAGGGTCGCACCATGACCCATGAAGGAGACGGTGTAGCCTGAGTAGCCGAGGAAAAGGAAACTGATGGTGATGAGGGCGACGAAGAAGAAACCGATCAGAACGTCAACGTTGACGCTGCGGATGTAGCGACGGAAGTGGGTCTCGTTCAAAAGGTCGCAGGATTTATCGATCTCTGCATGACGGCTGGCTTTTTCATGCAGCCAGACAGAGTAGAGCATGAGGTTGAGACCGGAACCCACAACGCCGATGATTGCAAGGATTGCCATCTCAGAGCCGGCAGGAATTGTTGGAATGACGCCTTCGAGGAAAAGGTTGAGCGGGATGGGGAACTCGACAAGGGAGATGACGATTGCAAGCGAAAGAACGCCGACGAGGACGGCGATGAACAGTTCGAGTACTTCATACGAGTTGGTCCGAAGCATGGCGAGGGCAACGACGAGTAAAAAGAGGGCGATCAGTACCGCACTGTAGACTCCGGGCAGCAGGTAGTCAAGGAAGTATGCGGCGAACATGAGCATGCCGCCAATCGCAAGCATTTCAACCAGGTAAACGATGATGATAAGAACAGAGCCCCAGTACTTGGGACCAGGGATTCGACCAAGGGCGTCAAATATGGTATGGCCGGTTGCGAGAGTGTAGCGGGCGATGCCGTTGGTGAATGCGTATTTGAAGACGAGTGTGAACAGAACAACCCAGATGAGAGCGAGACCATAGTGCGCACCAATCTCGGTGGCCTCGGTGACTCCCGCCTCACCTGCGGCAGTGATTGCAAGAAGAAGACCCGGACCGAAAAACACGAAGTTTTCCCGGAACCATTTTTTGAGCTTTTGCAGTAGAGAGGTTTCACTCATCGTTCGTTTTCGAAGTTATGTTGAAGAGAAGACCATATATAATTTGGGGAGGGCAGGACGCTGCGTTATTTCTGAGGCATTCGCGGAAAATCGAGGCGCATGCGTAAAGAAGCAACACCTGTAAAAAAGTAGAATGATCAGAACAAGGGCAGTTTTTTGCTCTGACTAAACACGGCGAACGCGAGGTAGACTGCAATTACCAGCTGAATAATATTCAGTGAACACAGGAAAACTGGATTTCCTGCGGTACCGAAAAATGAAAACAGCAGTACGCAGGAGCCGGACAGCACAATCATTATCGCTGGAAGAATTCTTGCATCGCTTCTCAGTGCCAGGAAAATTCCAACAAAGATGACCATCACACCAATTGGAACAAGCATCTCGATTGCACTCGTCTGCGACCCGAGGGCGAAGAAAAGTCCGAGAAGGAAAAACATGATCGGCGTGAACTTCATTTTCCCGACAGCCCAGAGAAGGATGCCGACAAACATCAGCATGAGACCTGCCGCAACTTCGAGAGCCGCAACATTTTCCGGCAAAATAATTGTCCATGCGGTACTGTGCAGAAGAGCCCAGACGGCAAAGATCATGCCAAGCAGCAGATAACCCAGAACCGAGCCGCTGGTTTTGAAGTCGGTTTCGGTATCTGCTCTGAGTGTATCTGAAAGTGGCAGCTTTAGTTTCTCACTCACACAAGCGAAGGCATAGTAGATCAGAATTACCGCGGCGAGAATCAGAAGAGCGGCGGAAAAACTGTTCGCCTCAAGAGCGGACGTCCACATCCAGTACACTGCAATAAGAATGAGGGGAACAGACAGCAGATATTTTGTTTTGTCCTTAGCGGTGAGGATAACCAGCGCTAAAAGGAGAAGGAACACTCCGGTAATAAGGGTCACCATATCAGGGGAGACAGCTTTTACTGTCTGAAGCGCCGGAAATGCGGTCACCAGTCCGGTCATGAGAAACGCAATTGCGGCGATGTCGCGTTTTCTCTCAATCGCAAGAATGGTGCCGAAGATTATCAGCGCAAGAGCGGCAAACAAGGAAACATTTCCGATAAAAGCCGCCGGCATTATCTGACAGATAAAAAATTCCATCAGAATAAATGCCAGAACGAGAAAACCTGCCGCAGTGGTGTAGTTTCTCATCTCTGATAATGAGGATTCATTCATGATTTTGTATATCGGCTCAAGGGTGATAAAAATATCCTTGGTTCTGCATATCATCTCTGAGTTGCCCACAAAAACAGTGAATTATGTTATTAATGATCAACCACACATACATCTAATAATTATTCCATGATGTTCCGCTACCAGATTGATGACCGGGTTCCCCTCAGAGAGTTGATAACATCCGGCATCATGTGGTCGATCTGTTCCTCGATTTTTGTCATAATTATCGCAAGTGTTGTGGGAAACCTCTACGGCTTCACCCTCGCAGACACCATCTGGTACACGCAAAAGATGCTCATCATCTCAGGAGTCGCCGTGATTTTGCAGGTGATCTTCGGCCACAAACTGCCGGTGGTGTTCGGGCCGTCCGTCATTTTTCTCACCGCCGTGACCGCGTCGGCTGATTTTTCCGTGGACGTTCTTGCAACATCCATCATCCTCTGCAGTGTCGCAGGAATTATTATTGCCAGAACAAAAATTCTCGAGTTCGTCGCACGGCTGTTTACGGTCAGGGTCATTGCAACCGTTCTGATGCTTTTGTCCATCACTCTTGTTCCGACATTCGTCCGGCTTCTGGTAAATATGGATCAGCCGGGAGGGACTGCGGCAAAACTTGCGTTCGCTTTTGTGCTTCTGGTGTGTATTATCGCCCTGAATCACAGGTTGAAGGGATTCTGGCGGGCGACGCTGATGTTGTGGATGCTGGTGCTTGGAACGGTTGCGGCATTTTTTTGTTTTCCCGGAACAACGCTGCCGTTTGTGGATATGTCAGAGCAGACCCAGGCATTTTCGGGTCTGTTCATCACGCCCGGGTTTGCGCCCGGGGTGTTTCTGTCGGTGTTCATCTGTTATCTTGCGGTGATGGTGAATGATATTGGAAGTGTCAAAAGTGTTGTCGAGGTTACCGGAGCCGATCCTGCCCAGACCGAGCCGCGTCTGCGGCGTGCTCTTTCGATTACGGGTGTGATGAATATCATCTCCGGAGCGTTCGGTGTTATCGGCGGTGTCAACTACTCCATCTCTTCAGGGATGGTGCTTGACACGAAGAATGCCAGCCGGTATCCACTGATTGCAGGAGGAGTTCTGATGATCGTCTGCGCCTGTATTCCGACGCTGATTATTCTCATCGATTCGATTCCAACCGTCGTCACCGGCTGTCTGCTGATTTTTATCATGACCACCCAGCTTGCCGCAGCGTTTGGTGTCCTTGCCGGACGCGACGATGCTCCTCCGATGACCTTCAACGGCGGAGTTATTATCGGATTTTCCCTGCTGATAGCAGCGACCGTTGCGTTCCTGCCTGCGGAGTTAGTGGATACGATTCCGGCAGTGCTGCGGCCGGTGGTGGCAAACGGGTTTGTGGCGGGAACTGTTGCGGTGATGATTCTTGAGCATGTAATATTCCGAAAATATGATGATGAAATTTTGAAACGCGAATAGCGCAAATAGCGCGAATAAAAAATCGCCAATGGCGATTTTTCAAAATAAAATTGTCTGTGATTTTCGGAAACGTGAGTTATCTCTAAAAATAAATAATTTTAGTGAATTTTGAAAAATCGCCATTGGCGATTTTTTTATTCGCGCTATTAGCGTTATTAGCGTTATTCGCGTTTCAGAATCACGCGTTTACCAAAAAATCAGATAACCCGCTTGTGGAACAACAGCCAGAGCAGTACTGCTGACATGCCAAGAGATCCTGCGATCAGCAGCAGAAACGCAAACGGATTGTCGGAGAAAAGATCAGGGATGATGACGTTCATCCCGAAAAAGCTCGCGATCATAGTGGGGATGGTGAGAACGATCGTCACAACAGTGAACAGCTTCATGATGCTGTTGACATTGTTGTTGATGATAGAAGCACACGTATCCATGATGCTGCCAAGTGTGCTGCTGTATGTCTGTGCCATCTCGAGTGCCTGCCGGTTTTCGATGATGGTGTCGTCAAGGAGGTCCTCGTCCTCTTCGTACATGCGGACTTCGGGTGTGGGAAACCGGGAGAGTTTGTCCAGCACGGCACCGTTCGCCTTGAGAGCGTTGGTGATGTAGACGAGGGATTTTGAGACGCGGAGCATGTCATACAACTCCTCGTTTCTGGTGGCCTTGTAAAGGTTTTGCTCTATTTCAACGGTAAGTTTGTCAATCTGGCGAAGATGCTGGATGAAGAGTTTGGCGTTTTTGTATAAGAACTGAAGAAGGAACCGTGTTTTTTTCACGGTGGAAAAATTTTTTATTTTTCCTTCGATGAAGGACTGAATTACGGGGTTTTGCCGAAGAGAGACAGTGATGATGATGTCGTCCATGACGATGAAACCGGACGGAATAGTACTGTAGCTCGCAACACCGTGCGGTTTTTCGGCAGAGGCTGTATCAATGTAGTCAGTTTCGATGTACGGTGTGTCAACAATAATGAGGGTTCTGCCGTCGTCATGTTCGATACGGGGGCTTTCTTCGTCATCAAGCAGGGTCGTGATGTCGTCGCGGGGGATTGATAAGGTGGTACAGACGCGGGTGATCTCATCTTCGGTCGGCTGAATCAGGCGAACCCAGCATCCGCTGGTGATCTCGTTTACGCGGGATGGTGTTGCGGAGTTATCTTGGGTTCGGTAGATTTCAAGCATGCAAAATTCCCCGACAGTATTTTGTGCGGGTGCTAAATGATGTATTTGTATGGAGAATATATAGGCTCTCGGGAAGTACTGTGATCTTCTGTCGCCCACGAAAAAGCGGAGTACACGGAAATTTGACGGAGAAAATATCACGGAGTAGACGTGAACAGCACGGAATCCGAAAATAATCAATTTCAGTGATGTTCACGTCTGCTCCGTGATGTTTTTTTCAGTGGTCTTCAGTGTGTTCTATTTTTCCGTGGGCGGAGCTACGATCAATACCGAAAGTACCGGAACTATACGAAAAAAATAGTGATGGTTATTCGTGAGGAAATATTCGCATGCCGCGTCCTGCCCGCTCGACCGTGACAAGATCATTCTTCTCAAGCCTGCCCAGATGCCACGTGAGTGTTCCTGAGGTGATTCCCGCACGAGCGGCAAGCACGGTTCCGGAGATGCCGGGATCTTGTTCGATGATCTCCAGAATTTTTTCGGTGGTGGGATTTTTGCACACGGTCATTTTGACGGTGTCATGATAACTCAGTGTTGAGCCGTTTGGGAAGTAGTAGTAGGTGTGTCCGGCATTTCTTGAGACAATCTGATGTTCTCTTTCCAGAACTGCGAGATGATATCTGAGGGTTGCATGATGGATGCCGGTTTTTTCCCTGAGGGCTGATGCAGAGCTGCCGGGCGCTTCGCGAATTTCATCAAAGATTCTGTCACGTACCGGACTGGGCGGGGCCTCGCGGGTTTTGCCGATCATAATCGGAAGAAAGTGAAGGGAGACGAAGACGATTACGGCAATGCTTGAGACTCCTGCGGCTGCGAGAATCCATGAGGGAACTTCGGACTCGGCACGCGCAGAATCGGCACGATTGATGTCTGAAAACCCTCCCGGATGTTCGGGAGGATTTTCATTGACATAGTAGCCTCCTTCAGAGGGAGTTTTTACTCCAAGTCCTCCGGTGATCCATGAAGGAACATCAGCAAAGCTGCGGGGGGCGTCGCCGCTCGCGGCAGTATCATCATCTGCGACCGCTGCGGGTATGAGACAGAGGCAGACGATGAGGACGGACGCAATCAGGTTAAATAGTGTAGTTCTGAACTCCATCGACTTTCACTCCTTGAATGCAGTACCACCATTCACCTTCGGCAACGCCTTCAGGACGAACGATGTAGGTATGAATCTGCATCTTTTGCGGGTTGCTGTAAAACGATTCAGCTTCAATGAACGGACCAAACACACATCTGTCCGGCGAGTAGATGGTGATGCTGAGATTGTTTTGGATGTTCGCAGGATTTTCCCACTGGAGATCAACAGAGATCCGGGTCACGTTTGCGGTGACATTTTTAGAGAACCATTGCGTCTCACCTTCGGTGATGGATGCACCACCGCGAACGCCGACATCCGGGCCACGCTGGGCACGTACCATGCCGCTCAGATGTTTTCTGAGATCCTCAGAGAGATCTAAATAAATCTCAGTCTGAGCAATTGCCTGATACTCACCTTCGGTGATCTCCAGTTTCTCAATGGCATCCATCAGAGCAAAACGCTCCCTGCCGATAGCTTCATTGAGAGTAAATCCAATACCGGTTCCACCATCAGTTCGATCAAGCTCTTTCAACTCCCATATATGAGTGAAAGCAGCGAGCTTTTCCTTGTGCTCGGGAGAGATTTTTGCATACACCTGAGGCCAGATCTTTTCCAGATATTCAGCGGTGGTCATTTCGGTCCCGTTGTACTGTTCCATCAGGTCAAGACTTTTTTGGATCTGCAGATAATTTTCCTCTGCTGGATCCACAGCGAGAGCAGGGATTATCAGCAGCAAAAACAGGAAACCTGCCAGAAGAATGGTTTGAGGTATTTTTTTAATTGATAGCACCTCCTTTGTTCGATATGCTTTCATTCGCATGGAGGCGTATATAATATCTCTGGCAGTTGTGTCAAAATGAATGTGAAAAAAATTTGAAAAATTATTTTTTTCTCCAGAGAACGGCAAGCACACATGCCAAAGCAAACGCGATCAGGCCGACGGTCATGCCAAGTGGTGTTCCTGTTTGTGTAGGTTGCGGAGACAAAGTTTGTTCCTCCATTTGAGATACGATAGTGGATCGAACAATAGGGGGAAGATCAACTTCAACAAGTTTCACCGTGATCACGCCGGTTCCTTCATCCCATTGAGACATGAGAGCATGTGGAGGATAGATCTGAGATGGATGGATCCCATTAGGAAGGATCAACGGTTCTTTCTCATGAGTTTTCAAATTGAGCATACGGTACTGCAGTGGATCTGGATACTCATTGTCCACAAGACTGAACAAACTATAGACGATAGTGTCCCCCCAGATATTTTCAAGATACTGGCTGTACCCATTTTCCTTTGGAAGAGTGGTCGTTTCTCCTGACGAGATGTTGTAGGCATAGAGATATCGTTTGGATGGATCTGCTACAAGCATTCCTGAATCTGAGTACACAAAATAATCTCCGGAAAGAAACATTGGATTATTTGGATCAGGATACCCACCGGGAAAAATCTGTTTCTTCTCCCCAGTTTGGAAATTATATAACATGAACGTAAGATCTCGTGGCCAGTAATTTCCATACCAATTAATAAAGTGAACTCCATCCGTAGCAAAACCATTACCACCCGAACTAACAGAGATATCGAGCTTAACTAATGTGTTGGATTCGGGAATATACGAGTAGAAGCCATTAGTTCCAATAAAATAAATTACTCCATTTGCCACAACTACGTTAGAACCGGCGGCAGAAAGAGACTCTGGAATAGTTGAAAGAGAGTGTTGAGACAGATCATAAAGATGTACTCTTCCTTTTTTATCCTTTTTTAAATGAAACTCGGGCATGACAATATATCTATCATCAGATACAGAAAGCCTCACAAAATAATCTGGCGTTGATTCATGAATTATCTGTGGCTCAGAGAGCGTCTTTACTTCGAGAGCTAATGCAGTGGGGAGACACATAATAATTAAAAGAGAAAATATGAATGTAAATAATAATTTAGATCCCATAATTAAATCAACTTCCATATAAAAAATAAATGATTTCCTAGATGATCACGGCCATCCGGGGTAATAAACGGATGAACTATCTGTTGCCTGTTCTTGATAATATGAGGCAGTTGATGCATATGCCATTGCATCTGCACGATAGGAACCTGCTGGAAGGTGATCAATCATATTGTTAGATGAAATATGATTATATCCAGAACTTACAGTAGGTATCTGAGATCCATCTTCATATGCAACAGTACTTCCTACTTTTGTGTTGCCACTGTTGTAGATAAATGTTTCTGCATAGTGGAATGTGGGCCGATAATAGGCATCAGTCCATGTCGCACCTGATGACAAATAGAATTTGAGATACATCCTGTCGATGGTAAATGTCGTATCAACATCCACCATCAATGACGAGGAAAGGGCAGACACCTGTCCACTTAACGCGATTTTCGTAGCCGCAGAATGCATGTTCGGGAGGTTTGCAAGATGGGCCTTCGTTTCGGCACTCATGTCTGCCCACAGTTCGGGCCAAACGATCTGCATGTACTCAGCCTCAGTGATTTCCAGATTCTCAACAGCATCCATCACAGCAAGGCGTTCTGGGCGGAAAGAGGTTAAAGCCATGGTTTTTCCATCGATAACAGTGCCTGACTCCATCTCCCAGACCTGATCAACTGTGGCAAGTTTTGCCTTGTCTGCGGGAGAAATCTTCTGATACACCTCTGGCCAAACAGTCTGAATGTATTGACCAGACGTCATCTCAGTTCCGCTGATCTGATCAATCAGTGCAGCACGTGCCTGATCCTGCAGCGGGCTATATGCCTGCACATCTGCAACCACAGGAACTGCTGCAAAAAGCAACAGCAAAGCGATTGCACATGACAGTACAATAAATAATCTGTTTTTCTTCATTTTCGACACCATTGTTTCCGTCAGTAAAGAACTGACTAATGACTCACTTGATCGGACACACTATAAATAATATCTGGCAGATCTATCAAAATATCATGAACAAATACTTTGAGAAAACTTAGATAAAACATAAATATCGTCAAGAGAAAGAACAAAAAACATGAAAAAATATTTTTCAGGAGTTTTTGCATTATGCGTGGTGGCAATATTGATCAGTTCTCCGGCATATGCTCTTGAAATATCCGAAAAACCAGAAATAATCTACGAATTTCAGGACGAATATTTTTACAAAAATATTGCAACAGATGGAAACTACATTCTGATCTCCGAACTCAAATCAAACAAGGATCAACAAAATGATCTCACATCTGAATTCAGATGGATTGGAAATTTCTACCTTTACGATATCAGCGACAAAACATTGCGGGCAATTGCGGGAGACTCTCCGGTTCCGGGACTCGCAAAAATTCTTGATGGTGTCGTGTACTACAAGAGTGCAAGCAAGCAAAATCCCGCTTATTATCGATACAAACCTGAAACTATCTCTCCTGAAAAACTCAATATCCCGACAGATCGGGGAAGTGAAAATTTCATTACTGATGGAACATACTTCATAGTTGCAACAGGAACTTCCTGGCCGGATAATGTTATTTTAACTCTCTATAATCTTCAGACAGGTGACAGTCAAAAAATCCCGACCCTCGTAAATCCTGATCCTGATAGATTTTACCTCTCCGGCACAGACATTATCTATCAGCAGTTGAGAGATGCCGGAAACAACCTCATATACATCTACAATATAACCTCAGGACAAACAAAAACCACTGGAACGCAGGATAACTACCAGATGCTGTTGGGTGCCTCAGAAAACAATATTCTGTATCTTTGGAATGAAGAAGCTACTCCGCAGGATGGAAAATATCAGCTGGACGTGCAGGATATCAAAACCGGAAAGACAACGATCATCTGTGATGAGCCAATGTATTTGGCAGCGGCACCTGAAAGAAAAACCATGAACTATCAGATGGCACAGATTGGGGGGTCTACCATTCTCTGGCCAGGTACCACATATGAATCCGATATTCGTCATTCGAGCACACAACTCTACGGGATTTCGCTGAACGAAAATACCGGAGTACAACTTCTTTTGAAAGATTTCCCAGGATGGGAACAGATATTTTCAAAAGATATTCTCGCATGGATTGATACCGATGATCAAACAGGCACAACCACCGTGTACATGACAGAGCTTATTGTATCTCCGGCAACGGAGACACAAGGACCGGTTTCCGTTGCACCATCATCAACAACAGCAGGAAGTTCGATTGGCATGGTTGTCGGAACAGTTGCATTCATCTTGGCTTGCGTACTTGCGGTTCTTTGGAGAAAAAAATAATTATCATAATTTCAATCGAAAATAGAGACAACTGAAAAAAAGAGAAGTCACTACAATGGGCTTCGCCAAATTTTGGATTGGATTTTTTTGGAAAAAATTCAAAAAAATATTGGAATAAAAATTCCGAAAAATTATTTATTTCTCCAGATGATCGCGAGAACACATGCCAAAGCAAATGTAATCAGGCCGAAAGTCATAGCGAGAGGTGAGCCAGCACGAGTGCTCTCCGGGAGAACCATCTGCTCTGTACTTGAAACTGCAGCGATTGACTGAACAACGGGAGGCATCTCAAGAGTGGCGAGTTTTATCAAAATTTTATCCGATGCCTCATTATACTCAGGCAATACAGCGTACGGCGGATACACCCAAGAGGGATTGCTCCCCTCCGGTAACTGAAGAGATTCAGTCTCGTGGGTTTTCAGATTGATCGTTTCAAAACGTGGAGGCGTCAAATTCGATCGTTTCGCGGGATCTCCCAGTTCACACGCAAGGATGTCTCCCCAGATATTCTGAAGATATCGGGAGTACCCTTCCTCATTGTTCTCAATCAGATCTTCAGTTTCGGAACTGAGATTGTAGACATGGATTTGATCGGCTGCATCAGAGATTCCTGCAGATGGATCAGGAAAATATACGAGATAATCTCCGGAAATCAGTATCGCATCGGGAGATGGCGTCCCTCCTAAATACAACGGCTTCTGCTCCCGGGTCAGAAGATCGGAGAGGGTGAAGGTGATATCACGCGGCCAGTAGTCACTCTGCATGGAAAGGAAGTAATGACCGTCCGTAACAAAATCCTCACCCGGTACATTCAGCTTCACGGGAGCGGAATCTCCCGGAGTATAGGAGTAGAATCCTGTATGCCAAGAAGGGTTTCCATACTGATCAGCATTTGGAACGCAATATTTGGGAGTAAGCCAGTACACCGTTCCATTTTTAGCAAGTTGGGCTTTTAGTGAAGGAATATTTCCAGGGATAGTAATGAGTATTTTTTTTGTCAATGTCATAGAGATACAGGGAACCGCCACTGAGATATCCTTCTTTATGATCGCGGGATGCGGCCACTGAATCATTCCAGAGAAATTCGGTCATCAGGATGTAGTTTTCATTGATGAGGAGATCATTCAGAGCATATCCTTCCTGAAACTCACAGATAACCTCCGGCTCACCGACGATGTTCACGTCAAGAGCCGATACAGAAAACATACAGCAGGACACAACAACACAAAACAAAAACACGTACACACATTTGCTCATGTCGCTTCCTTTTCAAATGTATGTATTTATTTTTTCTCTGACTTGTGTCAAAAGGTCAGCACAAAAAAATTCTGATAAAAATATTTCAAAAAAAGAGAGTGAAAACTCTCAGATTATTTTTCTAATCAGATATTTTTCCGCATGTTTGGAATGCGGGCAAGATTCTTGCGGGTATCATCATTCATATCCAGATACAACTCAGGATTGACGATCTGCATATACTCAGCTTCGGAGATATTCAGTTTCTCAACCGCCTCCTGAATCGCGAACCGCTCCGGCCCCTGTGGATCATGGAGAGTCAGACCGATTCCGCGACCGCCCTCCGTAACATTCAGAGGTACCAGCTCCCACACATGGGAAAACGTTGAAAGCTTCTCCTTGTGTTCCGGCGCAATCATCGAATACACATCCGGCCAGACTTTTTCCAGAAACTCAGCGGACGTCATGACTGTTCCGTTCAGCTCCTCAATAAGAGCAAACCGTTTTTTACCGGTCAGATCATCTCCAAGTCTGTCAGCAAGGCGATCACGTTCCTCCTCGGAGATGACAACCGGCTGAGAGGTTGCGGTTTCCTTTGGATGGTGCATGTTCGGCATGTGGGCAAGCTGTTCACGATTTGCCTCGCTCATATCTGCATACAGCTCTGGCCATACAATCTGCATATAGACAGCTTCAGAGATGTCAAGATCTGAGACGGCATCCATCAGAGCATAACGCTCCACAGCCTGAGGGTCCTCAAGCGTCATGTCAAGACCATGACCACCTTCGGTTTTCTTAATCTCCTTGTACTCCCACACATGAGGAATGGAAGAAAGAATATCTTTGTTTTCAGGCGTGATCTGAGAGTACACGCCCGGCCAGTACGTATCAAGATACTCTGCCGAACTCATCGGTTGGTTGGCGGGTTCCTCAGAAGCACTCATCGGAACTGCTGCAAATGCAAGCAGCAGAATTACTACGGCAGCTCCGAGAATACCTGCAATATTATAGGATTGTTTCATGATAATTCACCTGTTCTATCAGGAATATTCCTGACATACAGCAAACTGGGCATTACAGGATATAAGAAAACTCTCTCAGATCTATCAAAATATCAGAAAATTTCAGAGGATAAATAAAACAGATCATCAAAAGAGTTAGAGAGAACCAAAAAAATTTGTGAAGGACCAAAACAACGGGTACTGTCATCTGTTTTTCAGTTCTTGGGGTGTTACAAAATAAAATACGACATACCAGCATATAAACCCCGGACCGCGCGTACTGAAAGTGCTCGTAATTCATCATTGCGAAAAAATAACAGCCGCCAAATACACAACTGCGAAGCCGAACCAAAAACATAACAGAAATAACACCCTCGAAAACGAAAAACTCCGATGCCCAAAATATTTTGATCATCAGTCACAAATTCCTGCGAAAAGAGTAGGAGAGGCAGGGACTCATGAAGGACCAAAACCACGGGTACTGTCAGAGGGCCGCTGTCTCGAGGGGTGTTACAAAATACAATACGACATATCAGCATATAAACCCCGGACCGCGCGTACTGAAAGTGCCCCCACTGATTTTTCGGGACAAACATGAGTCTCCCAAAATGACAACGTCAAAAAACCGGATGGCAGCCAGAAAGGAGAGAAGGGCATCCCTAAATCCCTCATAAACAAGGATTTTCGGGTTTTTGAGGGATTTTGCAGTACAGACCCTCATTCTCAGAAGGATGAATCACCTTAGGGCACTATATATAGAGGTTTAAAAGGCGTTTACAGAGGTCAGGTATGGGAAGGGTATCTGAGCAGAACAAAAAGATGAAATTTTCAGCAAATTACCAGAGATCTCAACCCCTCAATGCCCCCACATGGCAGAGATAGAAAGTTGACGCGATAGTGTATCTCTAATGCATGAAAACTGAAAAATTTTACCTCATATTCACGCATAATTTATTAGGGAATTAGCGAAAATACCCTATCTGAGTACATATGGACATAGTGATTCTTGCCTGTTTTTTAATCATAAACCTCGGTCTTGCGGCATTGTCCGGTTACTACCTTGGGAAGACAAAACTGTTGGATATCGAAGGGGGAAAACTCACCGGATGGGCCCGCAACCTCTGCGGAATTGTAATCTTCGGCGTTATCTCGATCATCGGAACCCTGTCCGCAATCGATGTAAACGGCACGATTCTCAACAACCGTGACAGTGGACCGGTTTCCGGCGGTCTCTACTTCGGACCGGTAATTGGTATCGGGGCAGCAGCAATGAGTGCACTCTTCCGCGTAACGCAAGGCGGCGTTACGATGATCCCCTGCAGTCTTGGAACATTTTTTGCCGGATGTATTGCCGCGGCCGCAGGTTACTACTTCCGTGACCGCCCGTCCATCTGGCTCGCCGCAGTTATCGGTGTGATTGTTGTTCTGGTACACTCGATTCTCGTGATCTTCCTGAGCGAGGGAGGCATTGAAGCAGGATGGCACATCGTCATGCAGACGCCGGCAGCCGCAGGATACGGAATCACTGTGATCATCTCGATTATTCTTTTCTCGTGGACCTACAAAATCGCGAGAGAGAAAACAGAATAATTTTTTCTTTTTTCGATCTCGTTTCAAAGATTGGTCTGCTCCGCCCACGGAAAAACGGAGCACACTGAATATCTTTGAAAAACATCACGGAGCAGACGTGAACAGCACGGAACTCATATTCAACGTGATATTTCCGTGGTGTTCACGTCTGCTCCGTGATGTTTTTTTCCGTGAAATTTTCTGTGCGTTCCGTTTTTCCGTGGGCGGAGCAAATCAAAACCAAAGCCCCCCACACCTTATACCATTCAAGCACAAAGAGATCATAACGAATGTCCTTTCGCTACAACGTCAATGACAAAGTCCCCGCAAAAGAGATGGCAACGTCCGGCCTCATGTGGACAATTTGCTCCGCAGCATTTGTCATCATCTTTGCAAACGTTGTAGCAGGACTCTATCAGGCAAGCCCTGCGGAGACCGTCTGGTACGCCCAGAAACTTTTAGTGATCACCGGAGCTGCCGTAATTTTGCAGGTGATGTTCGGCCACAAACTGCCGGTGGTGTTCGGGCCGTCCGCAATTCTTCTGACCGCCGCAGTTGCTTCGACCGACTTTGCGCCCGCGGCATTTTCGACAGCCCTTGTTCTCTGCGGTGTTCTCGGTATTGTGATTGCGCAGACAGGCCTGCTTGGTCTGCTTGCAAAATTGTTCACGCCCAGAGTAATCGGGACAGTGCTGACGCTGATTCCCCTCACGCTCGTGCCGACATTTGTGAGCCTTATCGCAAACCCGAGTCAGCCGGGGAGCCTGGCCGGAAAAGTCATCTTCGCATTTGTTCTGCTGATTGTAATCTTTGCAGCAAATCATCGGCTGAGAGGATTCTGGCGGGCGACGCTGATGCTGTGGATGCTCATCTTTGGAACAGTTGCGGCTCTCGTCTGTTTCCCGGGAACGATGCTTTCCTTTGGAGCGGAAGGGGCTGTTCCCCTGACCGAGGGGCTGCTGCTTTCGCCGCTTGTTGCTCCGGGCGTGATTCTCTCGGTATTCATCTGTTATGTGGCGTTGATTGTGAATGATGTCGGAAGTATCCGCGGCGTTGCGGCGGTGGCAAAGTCGCCGGCGTCGGAGATAAAAGGGCAGCTTCGCCGCGGAATTACGATCACCGGCATTGCAAATATTTTGTCGGGCGGGGCAGGGGTAATCGGCGGAGTAAACTACTCCATCTCGACAGGAATGATTCAGGATACGAAGAATGCGAGCCGGTATCCTCTGCTGATCGCAGGAGTCGTGATGATCATCTGTGCCGCAATTCCGCAGGTGATTGCGTTGATTTCTTCGATTCCAACCGTTGTCACCGGCTGTCTTCTGATCTTTATTATGACGAGTCAGCTCTCTGCGGCTCTGGGTATTCTGATCGATCATGCAGAGTCAGCGCCGTTCACATTTGACAACGGGGTCGTGATCGGATTTGCGGTAATTATTGCGGCGACGTTTTCGTTTCTGCCGGAAGCAGCGGTCGCGGCAATTCCTGCGGTTGTCCGGCCGGTGCTTGCGAACGGATTTGTTGCGGGAACTATTGCGGTGATGGTGCTTGAGCATGTGGTGTTTCGGGAGAAAAAGCGTCGATAGAAACTACACCGGCATGGAAAAAATATTTTCAGATAGGAGTTACGCGGTGTGGTGCCAAAAAAAAATTGAATCTGTTTTTTTTGAAAATTGTAAGCGAGTAACTAATGAACGTGGTCTCATGTGAAATAACCGCCACGGATTCACACAGATTTCGAATTTGCCAATCGCTGTTATCTTGCGTTCGGTCGGGACTCCGGCTAATCGCCTGCGTCCTTTTCGCCCTCACTGGATAACAGCTGGCAAATTTCTTCGGTTTTTTGTTGAGTGGTGAATATAATTTATCTCATCCCCTCCCCTCCCATTTTTCAGAAAACACCATCTATACGAATATGTAATTGATTTTTTCCTTCCAGACAAAGCCGCATTTACCACTCCAACAAAAAACCGATAAAATTTGCCAGTTGTTATCCAGTGAGGGCGAAAAGGACGGAGGCGATTAGCCGGAGTCCCGCCCGAACGCAAGATAACAGCGATTGGCAAATTTGGAATCTGCGTGAATCTGCGGTTGGTTTTTCTCATCATACCCATCCACCACTAACCCAGTCAACATTTTTCAGAAAAAAAAACGGATAAGTTTTCCTTGACATCATACCGCGTAACTCCTATTCAGAGAAATTTTTCAATGCCGAAGAATTTTCTTATCACGACGATTGAGTTTTTGCAGAATCAGATTTTTCATGTTCGCCAGAAAATCCGTACTGATCCGCGTACTTCTGAGAAGCAGTGTACTGCGTCAGGTTTCGATCTTTTTCCATGCAGATCACCTGATATTTTTCAAGACGGGATAGATGCCACCTCAGAGTGCTTGTTGGAAGTCCGGTACGTTCGCCAATCTGCTTTTGCGAGATGCCGGGATTTTTGGCAATGACGGTAAAAATTTTCAGCGGCTTTTCATGAGTGAGAAGTACCAGACCAAGATCCTTTTCATCATATTTGGTTCCGGCAGGAACATAGGTCACCGCCTCCTCTCCGTCAATTTTTCGGATTTTCTTCTTCCGAATAAGACGTATCAGATTGTACGAAACAGAGCCGCGGGAAAAACCGGTACCAGTGATGATGTCAGACTGCCGGCATCCGTGATGCTCGGTGATGAAGGCAAGTATCTGCATCGGGCGGGAGGCCGGGTCTTCGGAAAGTTTTCTGCGGGTAAAGAGAAATGCAGCAAAACCTCCGGTAAAAACTGCAAGGGCAAGGGCAATGCCTTCTGCTGCCCATACCGGGATATCATGGATGTTGAAAAGATCCAGAAAGAGGGCGACGAAGGCGGGTTTGGAGAAGTCAAAGCCGGTGACTTCGATAATAGGATTTTCATCATCCATTCCATCTGAGATGAGATCAGGATCTCCTGGGGAGACGGTGATGCCGGAGAGGGGAAAATATACGACTCCTTCCTGAGCAGCTGTTACCGAGCTGACGCTTATACAAACAAACAGCAAGGCAAGGCAAACAATTCTCAGGAAAGATTTACGGGAGGACATTAACGACTGTTAATAATTATGTTGAATGGCTGAGAACCTGATACTTTTGTTCCAACTACCTCACTGCGCCAGTACCCACTTTCAAGAGGAGATGACGAGGTAATTGCTATCGGAATGATTCCGTTTTTGACGGATGATTCATAGGTATCAGTGTATTCTCCCACAAGAAAACCCTTTGGAGTGAAGAGTCTGAGAGTCAGTGAGTTGTAATTCGGTAATAAATCCCAAGATACTTTGATGTCCAGTTGTTTGCATCCGGAGGACACATAGTAATCAAATTTCTCCACCCCGTTTTGCACAACAGATGAGGACTGGGAAGAACGAAGTTCTGAAACAGAACTATCGAACCACGGCATTATCTGATATTCAGATACAGTTAGATCATCTACAGCTGCGACCGGAATGGAACATAATGCTAGTAAAAGAAATATTCCAAAAACCGCGTAAATCCATTTCATAATGTGTGATAAAATGGATCATCGTAATATATGAAATGTGTGAGCATACTCTAGAATAACACTCATCATGTATGTGTGTATCAGTAGCTGCGAATTATGACAAACAAACGAAAATTACACGAAAAAATGAGGAAGAGGATTGACTCTATCCAAGAAATTACACCCACATATAATTGGGGAAATCAAACAGTAATAGGAGTGACCTGAAGTTTATCGAGAATAGGTTGCAAGGGCTGAACAATAATTCTCTGACCACCACCATCGGTAAACGTACCGGAAACAGTACCGATCAATTTGTGTTTGTTTCCAAAAATTGATTCATCGTAGGTCTGATATACAGGAGATCCACTATCACCGCTTTGGAGGGTGCCAGTCAAAATAATTGCGTTCTGAATAGAGACATAACCACGATCTGAATCAGCTTGATCACAATTGTTGGTAATAGGAAATGCAGTAGTTTCGACTCTAGCATATGATGCATCCATATTACCACAGACATAACCACTGATTCTTACGTTCTTGTTGACATCTATGGGTCCGTAACTATTGACGTTTATTCCCTCAGCAAATGAATACCCACCGTTGATTTTACCTTCGCTGGTGACACCACTGCTACATTTAATCCAAGCCGCATCCACTGTGGCTAATGAACGTGAAGTGACCGTACCGATGAAGTTGTTTTCTGTTGACCGATAAGGCTGATAAATTCTCGCTCCAACAGGATTAATGTGTCCACAGGTTACGATACCATAATTTCCGGATCTGTCCTTTGCAGAAAAACCAATAGTGCTGGAACCATATTGATTTTCTGCGTAAATACCACCCCAAAGGGGTCTTATCCGATCCAGTTTACTTCTTAATTCTGCATTTTGTTCCAAAACTAAAGCACTACTTGGGACGGAAGAAATCATGTCAGGCGTAATAATTGTAGCTTCAAGAAAAATCACAGGAATACCCATATTATATCCATTCATTGAAGCTGTTTTCTGAATAAGATTGTAGATATTTACCATGTCATTTTGTGAATAGGGAGACAATGTATCAACACGAACTTCGAGGTATCCAGAGCTACTCATTCCATAACTCCAGAATGTGGTGTCGGTCATATCAAGAAGCTCGCCAAGAGTGATGTCACCAGTTACATAATTATTATTTTGATCATAATACTGGAGGTTGGAAAGAACGAGATTTTTGTACTCATCTGAATACCCCGATAATCGATTTCTGTTTGATCCTGTAAGAAGTAAGCCATCATTCAGAAATTTCATAGAAGGATCATAAAAAAATGTCTGAACAGTTACCCAGTTAGGAGAAAGAACCGGTACTTCATCACCTGAATCGATTTTTACCAGATCGTTATATGCATTTGAACGATCTATTGCTTCCTGGGAGGGAAGCTGCTGTACCATCTGCTGTTCATCAATGCTAAGATCACTTGGGGCCGCAATCACTGCCGAGACCATGCAAGTCAATGCAAAGATGCAAAACAGCATCAACAAAAAATTCTTCTGAAATTTTTTCATAACAAAGTCATCTCATTTTTTTCTTTCATTATTCATACTTCACCTATAAACACGACATCACAAAAATGCAAACATCGTATTATTGGGAGAAATGGACAGCTATTCATCTATTTCACACAAAATGTATCATAAATGAACAGGAGTTTGATTTTCATCAATCTCCACCACCCAATTCATTGTGATGACTGTTGTTTTACCATTCAGTCATACATATTTCTATTGTTAAAAAAAGAAGCATAAAGATAGTGAGCACACTCTAGAATTTCAAAAAATGATGGTTAGTAATTGAGTAAGAAAAAAATTTACCACCATTCTCCCAACCACTCTAAAATTCTTTCCCAGATACTCTTTTCCACATGTGCCATATCAGACGACTCGACCGGAACGATCCAGATATCATACTCCGGCGCTTCAAGGAAAATGATTGGAATCGCGGTATCATACCCGTTCAGAAATGCAACCTTCTGAATAACATTATAGATGTTCAGCAGATCCTTTTCTGAGTAATTGGATGAAGAGGCAATTAAGACCTCCAGATATCCTGAGTTACTGATTCTGTATCCACGATACTGTAGATCGGTATCATTGAGAAGTTCTCCAAGCGTTACATCGCTGATAACGAACGTGCCGCATCGATCATAATGTGGAAAGTCGGAGAGGACAAACTCCCTGCTCTCTTTCGGAAGCTCAGAATCAACGTTCGCATACAGGCCGTCCTTCAGAAACGAGACCGCAGGATCAAAATAAAACATCGTGACCGTTGTCCAGTCAGGAGAGAGCTGCGGAACCTCAGGTCCGGCATCAATTTTTATGCGATCATTGTTCGCATTCGCCAAATCAATTGACGAGCGGGAGGGAATCTGTTGTGCCATCTCCAGCGTGTCGGCATTCACTCGGTCAGCAGGATTTTTTGGAAATGTCACAATCTCAGATTCAGCCCTGATCGTTGAAAAAGCATCATCGATATCCATAAACTGAACCGGCAGCACGCCAAACTCATCATACCCGTTCTGCGACGCAATTTTTTGCAGATACCGTTTCATATTGATCAGATCACAAGTCCGGTAAAAATTTCCCGTATCATCGATTGCTGCATGCCGGACAAACACATCCAGATTTCCGGATCCGCTCAGACCAACGCAGCGAAATGTTGTTTCCATTGTCTCAAACAGCTCGCCAGCGGTGATGTTGGTTACAATCTCCGTTTCGTTTGGATAACAGAACAGAAAATCCGTCAGCATATAATCCCTCACTGCATCTGAGAGATTCTCAAATCCTGACGCATCGCGGCCAACATGGGATATTGATTCGCGTTCCTGATTTTTTGGCCTGACAGAGTCGCGGCTGATGCCGGTGTGATCAATGGACAACAGAAACTCATCCAGTACCGGATCATGGTACAACATCTGAATCATCCGCCAGTTTGGTGGAGCTGAGTTCTCAATCTCATTCACAAAAATAATGTAGGGGGCATCATTTTCCTGATACTCTTTCAGCAGAGCAGGATTGGGAAACGGTTCCCCGAAAGCCGGAGAGTATTTTTCAATGAGTGCTCTGTCCTCAGAGGAAATATCGCTCGGGGCAGCGGACACCGAAAGGGAAAAACAACTGAGCATCGTTATGCAGAGAAGCATCAGCAAAAAATATCTCTGAAATTTTTTCATATGATTTCATCTGTATGCGTGAAGCTCAGTATAAAGACAGTGATCAAACTCTGGTACTGCAAAAAATGAGCACAATTCGAAAAAAATAGTTTTGGATATACCATCCAAAAAATTAGAGATTGTGTAACTACTAATGACGTCATAACAAACCAATAAATACATAAAAGCATTATAAAAATCAAAAATTAATTAAATTGGAATATGATTATTTTTCGTAAAATTTCTTTCTCCAGTGTAACTTGTCAGGCCCAGTTGATTGAAATAATATCGACAGACGCGTGACCAAAGCGGCTAACAGTAGATAACCCAAGATCACGTGAAACATCACAGCGATATGTAATAATACGTTTGGTACAGGTGAGAGATCAATGGGAATTATGCCAAAAACAACTAAAAATGTTTGAGGTATTGCTGTGAAAAAAAAGGGAGATGCCACTTGAACGATTCCAAATGAGTGATATATCATGGAGAATACTATATTTACTAACACAAAAAAACCAATAATTCTAAGTGTACTCCCTCCATAATCTGAACATATCCAGAATAATTTTACAAGATTTTTATACATCAAGAACATAAATTTTGACACTTTTTCTGAAAAAGAATATTTTTCAGTTTCCTGAGGAACATCATTTCCCTCAATATTCTCATTATAAATATTGAATATTGTGTCCTGATACCAACTTTCCCAACTTTTTTTTCGAATTGCATATTGCAGGTATGGTAACATCTGAGTATCAATTCGTGCAGAATTTAGGCCGACACCAAGAAAACTCGTGGAATTACTAATATCACAACTAAATATAAGCGTACCACCATCAACAACTGAGAAGTCAAAGGACGTACTGCTTAGATTGCTAGACCAAATTTTAGTCCCAGTCAACACTGTTTTTTCAAAATGTGAATGAGAGAGATTTACTGATTTAAATATACAATTTGATAAATTTGCCCATGTAAAATTTGCACCAGTAAGATCTGCACCAGTAAAATCAGCACTGATCAAAGTAGACCCAACAAAATTTGAATATCGCAAATCCGCATCTTTCAAATCTAATCCTACTAATTTTTTACTTTTTTCGTCTTCGTATGGAGGAAAAGATGCACTCCTAACGTACGCACCAGCTAATTCTACAACGGATCTTCCTTTTTTTCGCTCTTCCTGTCTCCATTCATTCCATTCTTTTGTATTTTTTGTTTGCATGAGTTTGGCATAATGTAAAGGATTCATTTTTCCTCCAAATTGTTAAGAGGCAAAAACATTCCCTGAAGATGGCGAGGTATGAGAGGATCATTCAACATCTCATCAACATATCCAAAGACGATACCCTTCAAAACTCCATCAATATCTCCGCTAACAGTCTTGAATTCTACCATTACACATTTTACGTCATATGTTTTTGTTGACATGAGCAATTCGCCGATAAATCCAGCAAACATTTGAACGTTTTTTGGATTGGATGTGTTTAAATAACTATAAATATCACTATGCCTTTTACGATTGAATTTACCACTATTCTCAGAATAACCTAATCGATTGTAAAATTCGTCAGAAATTACAAATGAATCCTTATTAAATATTTCAGGATTTGATGCGTCGGTAACATATTCCCAATCCCATCTATCTCCAATTTGGGCGATAGGAGTTTTTTTCAATTTCTGTACGTCTGAACGCATTTTTATTGAGAGATTTCGATAATACAGAGATATAATTACCAAAACAAAAATCCCAATACACAAAGCCAAGAGAGAAATGAACCATACGATCTCCATAGTTTAATTAAGGTTTTAAAATATTATATAATTTATGAATGGAATGTGCACCTACCAGTATCTCAGCACTTCCTACAGGCAATACATTCGGCAATAAATTTTTTTCAAGATATTTTTTCAAGATACAAAATCTCAGTCTCGACATCATGGCGGTTCAATGCGACTACAACCTCAAACAACACCAGAACCTCAGAGTACTCCTTTCTTCTGTACGGATTAACTGCCAGATCATACTTATTTCGGAGATCACAAAACACCTTTGTCGCCGTCGAAAAATTCGATTCTGCCGAACAGCAAGGATTGCATATGCTCTTTCGTTCGTCATATTTTTAGCCATATTATGACCTCCACAGTGAAAAATTTCAGAAATCTTTCCTTAGAAGATATCAGATCTTCTCATCAGAACTCGAAATATTCTCGCAGTAAGGAATACCCTACGCCATTTCCAGGGTATCAGCACTCAGTCGGTCAGCAGGATTTTTTGGAGAGACTCTCAGGTAGTCAGATGATGTTCTTTCAATAAACTCACGATCCTCAGGCGAAATATCGTTCGGGGCAGCAGAAACCGAAAAGGCAAAACAACTGAGCATCGTTATGCAGAGAAGCATCAGCAAAAAATATCTCTGAAATTTTTTCATATGATTTCATCTGTATGCGTGAAGCTCAGCATAAAGACAGTGATCAAACTCTGGTACTGCAAAAAAATTTTTGAAAAAAATCAGCGGAAAAAATCCGCCGGAAAAATTCACTCAATAAAATTCGTCATAAGATGCTCCTCGTACACAGGCCCCGGAACGCCCGCCTTTCTTCCAGCCTCAATGCACCGCAGAAGCCACGCCATATTTTCCGCAAGCGTTCGCATCGTCTGAAGACCCTCCGCATCCTTTCGCACATCCTCAGGCGTAAACCCGTGAACCTGATTCCAGTACTGCGAAGAAACAATCGGCATATTACTGATCGTAAAATACTTGTTCAGCCGATCAAACGCAGCAGACGCACCGCCTCTCCGGCAGGACACAACCGATGCACCAAGCTTTCCTGCCATTTTACCGCCGCTTGAAAAAAACAACCGGTCCAAAAACGCAGTCAGCTGACCCGAAGGACCCGCATAATACACTGGTGATCCAAAAACAATCGCATCAAACTCATCAAGGCGGGCCGCAACCTCATTCACCTGATCCTTAAAAGCGCACTTCCCTGTCTCCCGGCACTTCATGCAGGCAATACAACCCGCAATCGGTTTCTTCCCAAGATACAAAATCTCAGTTGCGACATCATGACGATTCAGGCTTGCTGCAACCTCGGACAACGCCGTAAACGTACAGCCCTCCTTATTCGGACTCCCGTTGATCAACAAAACCTTCATACAACTGACCTCCCGAGTGCCTCAGCCTCAAGAAGAATTGGCTTGCCGGAAATATCCCCGACCTCCATCAGCCCTCCCGCAAGAATCATTCCTACATCCTTCCATCCAAGATTCTCCGCAAGCGTCTGATAATAACTCACCACCGGAGCAAAATTTTTCTCAGAATCCTCCTCGGCAGGCATCAGAAGAATACACTCCTTTCCACTCGAGCTTTGAAGATCGCTCTCCATCACCGCAAACAGCCGATCAACACATGCCTTCAGCTGCGCAGTAAAACTCCAGAAGTACATCGGAGATGCAAACACCACGACCTCCGCCTCCTTAAAAATTGGATAAATCTCATCCATCGCATCCTTCTGAACGCACGGACTTTTTGGATCCTTTCCGCCGGACAGACATCCAAGACACGGATGAATATCCATCTTCTCCAGATCAAACCGCGTAACAGAATTTCCAGAAGAGACTGCTCCCTTCACAAACGAATCAATCAGCACCGCAGTATTGCCTTTCGGCCGGGGGCTGCCGTTGAGAATCAGAATTTTCTTGCTCATACTAAAACACCTAATATAAAATATAAAAATTTCACCGCACTCAGAACTGGTGCTGCAAAAATTCAAACGCCGCCAGAACTTCTGCGTACTCCTTTCTTCTGTACGGATTTACTGATGGATCATACTTATCGCGGAGATCGCGAAACGCTTTTGCTGTCGTCGAAAAATCCGAGCCTGCCGGAACACCAAGGATTGCATATGCCCGTTCCGTCGTCATATCATCGGCCATGCTATAACCTCCGCAGTAAAAGAAGAAAAATTTTCGGGAAGGATTTCAAAGATCCTTCATCAGAAGATACCAGGTCTTCTTGTCAGGACTCGAAATCTTCTCACGTTCCTCCATCTCGGCCTGAGTTCTTGGCGCAGGAACAATAACCTTGTCTCCCGGCTGCCAGTTCGCGGGCGTTGCCACATGGAACTTATCATTCACCTGCAGAGAATCGATCACCCGCAGAACTTCAGGAATATATCGTCCGGTCGTCAGCGGATAATAGATCATCGCACGAAGAATGCCTTTCGGATCAATGAAGAACACCGCACGGCATGCGGCAGTCGTACTCATTGCCGGCTGGATCATGCCGTAAAGGGAGGCAACTCTTGTATCCAGATCGGCAATGACCGGGAAGGGAATTGCAACGCCGAGTTTTTCTTTGATGTCTTTGATCCAGGCAAGATGCGAGGACGAACTGTCAACCGAAAGACCGATCAGGGCAACGTTTCTCTTCTCAAACTCCGGGTATGCCTTGGCAAACGCTGCGAACTCGGTCGTGCAGACAGGAGTAAAGTCTGCCGGATGGGAAAACAGCACGACCCATTTCTTGTCTTTGTAATCAGAAAGTTTGATCTGACCTTGTGTGGTTTCTGCGATAAATTCGGGGGCTGGTTCGCCGAGACGGGGCATCTCGTGGAAGTATTCAATGCAGTCGCACTCATCGTCGAATGGGTCGCATGTACAAGTTTGGTCTTCGCACATTTTTTTCACCTGATCTGTCTTTTGCACGTGTGAGTGAATAAGGGTTCAGTTGTCGGCAAAAGATCAGGTTTGATTTGGAAAAACTTTATTCGGATTTTGTGTTTTTATTTGGTGAGCCGCCCACGGAAAATCTGAAAACACGGAGCTTCACGGAAAAAAAGATCACGGAGCAGACGTGAACACCACGGAATTCTAAATAGAAGTTCCGTGTTTAAAATAATCACAATGAAATTGTGTTGAAAAATCATTCTTGGCAGTCTCACTACTTCACAGAATTACACCGCGTAACTCCTATTCTATCTAAAATAATTCACTTCCGTGGTGTTCACGTCTGCTCCGTGATGTTTTTCTGTTGTCTTCAGTGTGTTCCGCTTTTCCGTGGGCGACAAAATCATCCACACGCCTAAGAGCACATAAATATCATGTTGACAAACTAAGTAAGTTGCAGTAAGTTCACGTATTTGTACCCGAAAGCCCGGTGTGGGGCCGAAGGATAAATACCACTGCCGGGGGAATATTTTGTGTTAGATTGGAACTTAATTGGCATCGGAGCGGCATTTATTATTTACTTCGCCGCAATGATCTACATCGGGTTCTTCTATTTTAAGAAGACCAAAACCACAAGTGACTACGTTCTCGGAGGACGCAAGCTGCACCCGTTTGTTGCAGCAATGTCTGCCGAAGCATCAGATATGAGCGGATGGCTCCTGCTTGGTCTGCCGGGTCTTGCCTATGCAACCGGTATGTCTGCTGCGGGCTGGACTGCGATCGGTCTTGCGATCGGAACGTATCTGAACTGGAAATTCATTGCAAAACGCCTGAGAATCTACACCCACAAGGCAAAGGATTCTCTGACCATTCCCGAGTTCATCACGAACCGTTTCAATGAGAAGAGAGGATTCATCACTGCAATTGCATCTGTTTTCATTCTGATCTTCTTCATCGTCTACACCTCTGCCCAGTTCAAGGCAGGAGGAGTTCTGTTCAGCTCCCTGATGACGATCTACGGCGTTGATTTAAGCTCGATCGGTATCACGGATGTATCCTCGCTGTATATTGCGGGTGTGCTTGTCTGTGCACTGATTGTGGTCTGCTATACCTTCACCGGAGGATTCAAGGCAGTGTGTATCACTGATACGATCCAGGGTCTTTTGATGCTGTTTGCTCTGATTCTGGTTCCGATCGTTGCCTGCATTATTCTGTTCGGCGACGGCATTACGTTTGCAACTGCAGGCATCAACCCTGAGATGTTTTCGCTGTTCCATCAATATGATGCGGCAAGCGGCGTCTTTGAGTTCGTGTCGGTGTTTACGATTGTGTCAGGACTCGCATGGGGATTCGGTTACTTTGGCCAGCCCCACATTCTGCCAAGATTTATGGCAATCGAGAATCCCGAAGAGGTGCCAAAGGCACGTATGGCTGCAATGGTCTGGGTCATTCTGTCTCTGTCTGCGGCAATCTTTGTTGGTCTGATCGGTCAGCTTATGTTCCCGGACCCAGCAGCTCTCGGCGGAAACCCTGAGCAGGTGTTTATCCAGATGACAGGAACAGTGTTTGGTGCTCTGCCGTTTATTGCAGGTATCATCTACTGTGGTATCCTCGGGGCAGTGATGAGTACTGCTTCGTCCCAGCTTCTTGTTGCATCCTCTTCGATCTCGCAGGACATCTACAAGAATCTGATCAACAAGTCTGCACCCGACAAGAGACTTCTGATGATCTCTCGTGTGACGGTGCTGGCAGTTTCTGCAATTGCAATCATCCTTGCCTTAAATCAGGCAAGTACGGTGTTCAATATTGTGGCAAATGCCTGGGCAGGTTTCGGCTGTACGTTTGGTACGGTAATTCTGCTTGGACTGTTCTGGAAGAGAATGAACTGGCAGGGGGCACTTGCCGGTATCATTGTCGGAGGAGTGGTGTCTCTTGGCTGGGGTACGTATCTTGCAGGCCCGACCGGTCTGTATGAGATGGTGCCCGGAGTCATCGCGAGTCTGATTGCAATTTATGTGGTCTCAAAGCTTACGGCAGAGCCGGAGAAGGAGATCACGGATTTGTACGATGAGTACGTTGCAGAGATTGGCGACCGAAGTACCTAATTCGCGGAAGCATTTTTCCGCATTTCTTTTTTTTGTGCTGTCGTGAAAAATTTTAAAACGCGAATAGCGCGAATAAAAAAATCGCCAATGGCGATTTTTAAGAAAATGTTAAAGATTTTATTTTGAACAGATTTTATTCGTTCAGAAAAAAACACAAACATTTTTTTTGAAAAATCGCCATTGGCGATTTTTTATTCGCGCTATTCGTGCCATTCGCGTTTCAGAATCTCATCACGCCGGATTCGATAAAACGAGTGTTTGTCCACAGTACTCATATACTGTGAAGGATCAATGACAGAGGTACGCGAATAGTATGAGTGTTGATTCCCGGACAATAGATGAAACTGTGAGGATTGTTGCCTGCATCCGGGAAAATCCGGGGGTTTCATCAGAGGAGATAATGCATGAGACCGGCATCTCGCAGTTTTGGGCAAAACAGACACTCAGAAAACTAAAAAAACGGGCGGTGATTCTGGTAATCATGAGAGACGGGGTCTCTACCTACTGGGTGCGGCGGGAACCAAAATGTGCCGAGGAAAAAATATTACAGGAGATCATGGGCAGTGATGTTCTCCACCGGATATTTTCAGAAATTTTCCGGAACCAAAACATTTCAGCAGAAGAGATTACAAAAAGAGTTGGGCTGTCCGGAATGCGGGTCGGTTGGCATCTCTCAAGGCTGGAGATGTTTGGTGCAGTTGTTGAAGAAGAGACTTTGGGATTGAAAAAATATCGGACTGCGGATATGTTTAGAGAAGCGTACGAAATATATCAGTGAAAAAATATTTTTTCAGGAAAAAAATTCCATGAGAGCTGCGAGTGACTCATCGGTTGCGTCGTCATCAAGCGTGATGAACATTTTTTCCGAGAACGAACTCACGTGACCCTCGGGAGTGCACGTGAATCTGACGATGTGGGCGATCAGATCTTTTGGTTTTTTGTCGCGGTTCCATTCAAGAGAGATCTCTGCGTATGTAGTACTGTTGTCTGGGAGAATTTTTTCCGAGATGAAATTTTTGGTTGACCATACTCCTTCTTCGGTCCAGTTGGTAAAACCTGTGGCATGCTCTCGCAGGACCGGATGGGGAGTTGGAGGATTCACGCCGTCGTACTCAAAGACCATGACGATGCTGAGGTTCGTCGATGGTCTGCCAAAGAAAGCTCCTTTGTCAGAGGAGGACTCTTCTTTTGATGCAGTACGATGTTTTTCTCCATGAAGGGAGAAGAGATCATACACTGAACTTGTTTTTGCGGTGATGATTCCATCAGGCGAAAAAGTGATCTGGAGGCGACAGCCGTAGATGTCAATGCGGGTGCTGCCATCAGGGCTGGAGAGATTCGGATACCGGGCCTGATATGCTGAAATAATTTCTTCGTGAAGAGCAGGAATGGTTGTGTAAAGAGTATGGCCCAACTCTTTTTGAATAAAAGTGAGATTTTTGGATGACGGAATCTCGGATGGATCGAAGGTTGTTTTCAGCGGTAGTGCTGCGTGTTCGTCGTACAGGACATGATCGCTCTGATTGTACTGCGTTTCAATGACTGCGGCGGCTGCCGGAGACGCGGCGAGACAGAGTGAGAAAACCAGAAGGAGGCAGAGGCAAAAAGTTCGTGGCTGCATGTTTGAATAAACGTCAGCCGGATATTTATAGAGAGTGAGCAATTCTTCGGTTTGAAGAGTTGCTCAAATGATAATCAAAATTTTCTCCATACCATGCATCTAATATTCAGTCAGCCGTCCATAATCATTCCAGTCACCGAACATCTTTCCTGCCGCAGACTGCTCAATAAGTTTTTTCACTCTTTTTTCAAACACAGCTCTGTCTTTCCTTTTGTCACGTTGTATGGAATCGATACGGACACGCTGATAGAGAGAAGGAAAACTTTTGAAATTATCCCATGCCGTCGGATTTTCTTTGAACGCCTGCATGATCTCATCGTCTATGACAAAGCTCTTCTCCGACATATCCGGCAAAACCGCACGCCCTGCGTCCGTCACAAGTCCCAGTTTTTCTAATCTGCGGCAACGTTCCTTATTTAATTCCGACCACGGGCTTCTCGGTGCCCGGGGAGTGAACTTCTGCATATCCACGCCATCGATGTTTTTATGGGTGGTATCTATCCATCCAAAACAAAGAACTTCTTCTACTGAGTCAAGATACCAGACAAAATCCTTTGGCGGAATTTTTCCTTTCTTTGCAATCATCCAGCATTCCGTTTCCTTGTCATGATTTTCTGCTAACCACTCCCGAAATGCCTCTCTTGTGGTGATGCCAAGAATATTTTTTGCCTCCACGGTAATCCGCCCTGTTCAGTAATTGTTCGACTGTTCTGCAAAGAAAGTATTTGGATTTGTGCTGAGTCCTCCTTTGTTTTTATCACGCCGCAGCACACAGCCGGATATTTATAGAGAGTGAGCAATTCTTCGGTTTGAAGAGTTGCCCATATGATACACATCAAAATCCTCTCCATGAATGAGGCTCATGATCTCCTTCCATGCATCCTTGAGTTCCTTAAGAGAACCCGGTCTCAACAGTCCAGTGGCATCTGACACGCATGATTCTTGACTCTATAATAGAACAGACGCGGGAGAAGAAGATGAACCATTATATGATAAGCCCTGAGTACCTCAATGTGCATAAGGAAATAACAGAAAACAGAACTACCGAACATCAAATGAGCAAAACAGACACCCAGTCAGAACCTGACCAGAATAACCGGTCGGGGAGTTAGGCTCTGACTAAAGTATTTGACGATCTCAAAAGTGAAAGTTATGTGTGGAAAATCACCTGCTGATCATCGACTGTCTTGACATTTTTGAGGTAATACCTGATGGAAATATTTGTGTGCCAACAACTTGTAGTTCCAGCGGACGAACAATGTTTCAGTGTATATCTGAAAATATTTTCCAGACCCAGCGGAATACATAACTCCATCAGGTAGTACAATTTAGGATTCTCTCATTTCAAGAAGATAAATCTCTTGGACACAAATTAGGTTTGCTTAGACAGCGTAGTATCCATGGCATACCAGGGTATCAGAAGGGCACGGCAAGCGCAAGAAAATCTCAAATAAAGCGCTTATCATCTGACAAAAAAGAGAGCATCAGTTCCGGACAGGATGCTTCAAAAAAAATTCCGCGCCGGATTTTTTCCTGAGGCATACCGTTTCGTTTGAAGTTGCAGGCAGTCATGGTTCAAAAACAATAATCCAAAACCACCACAGCATATGCTTTTATGATACCAAGAGAAAAGCATACAGTAGTATGATCAAGGTTGCTGTCAACGGATACGGAACCATCGGAAAACGTGTGGCTGATGCAGTCGCCGCACAGCCTGACATGGAAATCATCGGTGTCTCCAAAACCAAACCCGGCGCAGAAGCATTTGTTGCAAAACAACGCGGATACCCCCTTTACATCGCAGACATCACCAAAAAGGAAAACTTTGAAAAAGCAGGAATTCAGGTCGCAGGCAGTGTTGCGGACATGATCCAGAAAGCCGACATCATCGTTGACGCAACGCCCGGAGGAGTTGGCGAAGGCAACAGAGTCCTGTACGAAAAATACGGCAAAAAAGCAATCTGGCAGGGCGGCGAGGATCACGAGGTCGCAGGATTTTCCTTCAACTCCTCCTGTAATTATACAGAGGCGATTGGAAAACAGTTCGCCCGCGTGGTATCCTGCAACACCACCGGATTATGCCGGATCATCAACTTAATCGACTCAGCCTTTGGCGTCAAAAAAGTACGGGCCACGATGGTTCGCCGCGGTGGCGACCCTGGCGATGTCAAACGCGGACCGATCGACGCAATTGTCCTCAACCCGGTGACCATTCCCTCTCATCACGGCCCTGACGTGCAGAGCGTTCTGCCGAACATCAACATCGTCACCTCCGCAATGATCGTGCCGACAACCCTGATGCACATGCACTTCCTCAACATGGAGCTGAAGAATCCTGCGACCAAAGAGCAGGTCATCGAACTTATCAAAGCACACTCAAGACTCGGCCTCATTGAGAAGAGCACAGGGATAACCAGCACCGCAGAGCTCAAGGAGTACGCATGCGATCTGCTTCGCCCGAGAGGCGATCTCTGGGAGAACGGTATCTTCAAAGAATCCATCTCGGTCCTCGAAGGAACAGATCTCTATCTCTTCCAGGCGATTCATCAGGAAGCGGACGTTGTTGTGGAAACTGTTGACTGCATCCGTGCGATGGCAGGCAGGTGCCAGACCGCATCCGAATCGATTGCGATCACCAACAAAGCGGTCGGCCTTACCGCCATCAGATAATTTTCTTTTTTATGAATTTCGACGATCTGATCCCAAGCTCAGACAAAACGCATCATCTCTATGAAGGGGTGCCGATCTATGAACGGCGCTTCAAAAATATCGGGCCGTTCAAATTTCCGGGACTTGCGGTTGCCTGTGATGCGGCAGGAGCGTGTCACATTACGTTTGCCGGAGAGCCTGCGTATGCTGAGCGGTATGACTGGACCGGAGACTTTGCCGAAGGAGTCGCAGCAGTCAGAGACGCGAACGGCCGTTACTTTTACATCGATCAGACAGGAAAGCCGATTGCTTACGACACGTATCTGTATGCGACGGATTTTGCCGAAGGTTCGGCGGTTGTGTATCATGAAACATTCGGGGCAACCCACATTACTACGGCAGGCGAGCTGCTCTACGGAGACTGGTACTTTG
Source organism: Methanorbis furvi (assembly GCF_032714615.1). NCBI lineage: Archaea > Methanobacteriati > Methanobacteriota > Methanomicrobia > Methanomicrobiales > Methanocorpusculaceae > Methanorbis > Methanorbis furvi. Next base: position 273,995 of record NZ_JAWDKA010000001.1, on the reverse strand, counting down.
ATGCACGACCTTTTGCAAACGGAGTTGCAGCAGTCCGGGATGAAAACGGCTGGCTGGTAATTGATGCCGCGGGAACGGTAATCGGGAGAGCAAAAGAGCCTGCGGAAAAGTTTCCCCTGAGAGGAGATGTCCGCTATGTTCCGCAGGAGAATCAGATCCCCAAAGTTTTGCAGACTGCAGACTGGGACGCGGCCGCAGTTCTGATGCGGCACGGAGAACGACAGCCGTTCATCAAAGGAGAGCCTGGTTCAACAAAAGTTCTGACTGCCCGGGGAAGGAGGCAGGCGCGGGAGTTTGGAGCTGCGCTTCCTGATGTGCCGATTCGTGCGTACGCAAGTCCGATGGTTCGGTGTGTGCAGACCGGTAATGAAATTCTTGCAGGAGCTGGCGTTGCCAAAGAAGCAGAGGAAAGTCTGATGCTTGGAACGCCGAGCGCGTATGTCGCAGACGATGAACTGGTCAGAGAGTTTTATGTAATAAATCCGGTGAAGATCATGAGCCTCCGGTATGTCGCTGGCGAAATCCTTCCCGGACATTATCCTGTGGATGTTGGTACCAGCCGGATGTTTGATTTTGTTTCGGGTACGCTTGCCGACGGAGAAATTTCGGTCTGCATTACGCATGATGCATGGATTGTTCCTTTCGTTTCCCTCCTGACGGGTTATGATTTTACGAATGACTGGCCGGGTTTTCTGGACGGCTGCGTTCTGATGCGGCGGGATGGGAAGTATTTCCTGTGGTGGCGGGGAAGAGAGTACCCGATCGCTCGGTGAATATTTGAAACGCGAATAGCGCGAATAAAAAAAATCGCCAATGGCGATTTTTCAAAAAAAAAATGTTTGTGTTTTTTCTGAACGAATAGAATCTGTCCAAAAATAAGTAATTATAATAATTTTTTAAAAATCGCCATTGGCGATTTTTTTATTCGCGGTATTCCGCGAAGCGGTGAGCAGGCCGAAGGCATGCGATTCGTGCTATTCGCGTTCCCTTTTTCAAAAAAAATTGAGAGAAAAAATCATGCCGGAGTCGCAGCCCCGGCAGGAGATCGTTTCAGCACCCTCCTCGCAATCGCCTTTCCTGCCTCGCCCAGAAACAGAGCAACGACGGCTATCATAATAGCAACAAACCATGCCTGCTCGCCCAGCGCCGCAGTGCCGAACAGACTCTGCATGAATCCGATCTCAGTGAGAATCACCGCCCAGGCAATCACCACCAGAAACATGATGAAGAGAGTACGATTCGTCAGAAACTCGCGGGTGAAGATACTCGCGTCCGGGAACCGGAGGTTTGCCGTGAACGGAATGTGCAGAAGGATGAACGTAATCATCGTCATCGCAATCGCCTGCTCGGGCGTTCCGCCGGTTGACTCAATCCAGATATATCCTGCAAGGGGAGCCGCTCCCCAGTAAATACCGACGAGGATCATCCGCACGGTAAACCATCCTGACATGATCCGCTCATTCTTCGGTCGCGGCTTTTTCGTCATAATTCCCGGAGCTGCCGTATCATAACACAGTGCCATACCGACCGGGACCGTAACAAAGTAGCTGATAAAAAGCGTCTGTACCGGCGCAAAAATTCCTGTGTAGGCGCCGACAAAAAGCGCGGCAAACAGAAACAGAAGAATGTAGGCCATCAGATTTGCCATCTGGAATCTGATGAACTTCAGCATATTATCATAGAGAACACGTCCCTGACGAACGGCTGTTACAATCGTTGCAAAGTTGTCGTCGGTCAGAATCATCTCGGCAGACTCCTTTGACACTTCGGTTCCGGTAATTCCCATCGCAACACCGATGTCTGCGGCCTTCAGCGCCGGAGCATCATTGACGCCGTCACCGGTCATCGCAACGATATCGCCTTTTTCTTTGAGGGTCTGCACAAGCCGCACTTTGTGTTCCGGCGCGACGCGGGCAACAACGCCGATATCATCGATCGAAGCGCGGAGCTGTTCATCCGACATCGCAGACATCTCAGCACCAGTGATCACTTTTCCGGAGATGCCAAGCTGGCCGGCAATCGCTCCGGCAGTTGTTCCGTGATCGCCTGTGATCATTCTGACCCGGATGCCCGCGGTCTTACAGGTGGCAATTGCATCCTTCACCTCAGAACGCGGCGGATCAATAATGCCGACCATCGCAACAATCGTGAGATCGCGGATGCTTTCAGGCGTAACTGAAGAAGAATCAAACGTGGCCGGATCAAAGTCGCGGTAGGCTATCATCATCACCCGCAGACCTTTTTTCGCCAGATCATCGTTTGCCGCAAGAATCGCGGACTCGGATCCGGCAAGGGGGGAGACGGTTGTATTCGTATCAATATAGGAGACACCGCGGGAAACAAGGACGTCAGGCGCACCTTTGACATAACACCGGACGATCTCTTTGCCGGTGTTCGGGTCGGTCATTGCGTGAAACGTTGCCATGAACTTGTACTCGGAGTCAAACGGAACTTCAGCAATTCGCGGGTACTCGGCCCGGGTTGCTGCGGTGTTGAGGCCTCCCTTCTCCGCAAGAATCACGAGAGCCCCTTCGGTTGGATCGCCGACGAGTTTTCCATCCGATACTGTCGCGTCAGAACAGAGAACCATCGGCAGAAGAATCGGGTCAAGTGAGGCGATCGGGGCGCCGCCAACATGCTGAATCTGACCGTTCGGATAGTATCCTTCGCCGGTGACCGTCAGCGTGCGGCCCGCGACGACAATTTCTCTTGCGGTCATCTGGTTCATCGTCAGGGTTCCTGTTTTGTCGGAACATATGGCAGAGGTTGAGCCGAGCGTTTCAACAGAAGGTAAACGCTTCACAATTGCTCCGCGTTTGGCGAGGTCCATCGTGCCGACCGAGAGCATCAGCGTCATCACGACAGGAAGGCCGGTCGGTACTGCCGCGACCGCAAGCGCAATGCCGAGCGTGAAGAGATCATCAAACGACTCGCCATGGTAAAGGCCGATACTTATCAGAAGAATGAGCGCAATGGCTGCAATGATTGCAACCGCGATGCTGAGCTGATCGATCTTTTTTGTCAGCGGAGTCTTTTCCTCTTTGACCTCGCGAAGCATGCCGGCAATTTTTCCGACTTCGGTGTTCATGCCAGTGCCGGTCACGATCATTTTTCCTTTGCCGCGGGTCACGACCGTGTTCATGAATCCCATGTTGGCCTGATCACCGATCGGCATATCGCCAGAGGAGAGAACGGCTATCTCTTTTGGAACCGGCTGGCTCTCACCGGTCAGGGCCGACTCTTCGATTTCAAGAGCTGCTGAGTAAACAATTCTGCCGTCGGCAGGAACGATGTCGCCGCTTTCAAACTCCACCACATCGCCCGGGACGAGCTCTTCGATTGCAAGCGTTATCAACGCGCCGTCACGAAGACAGCGGGTGGTGGTCTTCATCATTTTTTTCAGCGCCGCAACACTGTCTGCGGCCTGGCGTTCGGAACGAATGCCAAGAATGGCGTTCAGCAGTGTTAAGGCAAATAAAAGCAACGCGGTGCTGACGTTGCCGACATACAGACTCAGGGCTGCTGCTGCGAGCAGAATTATCTGCATGTAGTCGCGGTACTGGCGAAGAAAAACCCTGATGAAACTTGGCTTCTCCTCATTTTGCAGTACATTGCCGCCAAATGTTTTCCTGCGCTCCTCTGCCTCGGAAAGGGAAAGGCCCTGCTCAAGAGAGGTTGCAAGACGGCTCTCGGTATCCGAAACAGACAGGGAGTACCAGGACTGTCCGGAGGAAAAATCCAGTTTATCCATTGCAGTATCCTGTTGTGAAAATTAGCGGCGAGTATGCATTAACCTGCGTATGGGGTCATGTTTTTAAAAGTTATAAAAATACACTAAAAGGTTATTTTTATAAACATGAAAGATCAATAGAGTAGTAGAGAGTCCGCACAGACTCGAAGGAAAAACATCATGACAAACGAAGCAATGGAATTTATGAAGAAAAACCCGGTCCTCTATCTTGCAACTGTTGACGAATCCGGCAACCCGAAAGTCAGACCATTCATGTTCATGCTGGAGAAGGATGGAAAACCCTACTTCTGCACCTCGAACAAAAAACCGATGTATGCACAGATGAAAAATCATCCAAACATTGAGATAACAACCGCGTCCCCTGAGTTTGCCTGGATAAGAATTTCTGCGAAGATCTCGTTTTCCAATGATCTTGAGATCAAAAAAGCGGTCATTGCATCAAGCCCTCTCGTGAAAGGCATCTATCAGACCGCAGAAAACCCGGAGTTTGCAATCTTTACTCTTGCGGATGCAACCGCAGTCATCGCAGACTTCTCCGGCAATCCGCCAAAGACTTACCGTCTTTGAAATCTCAATTTTTTTGAACTATACCTTCATCTGATCACAAAGGAAATTATTTACTGAACAATGGAAGACGTTTTGGCTGCCGAACTTCGCGAAGAGATCAGATCGCTCAGAGCCGAACTTCGCAGATATATTGCCGCAGAAACCTCTGACAACAATTCAGCACTGGAAGCGTTTAGAAAAAATTCTGCTGAGATGCTGATCAAAGGCGAACTTGAGCATGCGAAAAAAACTCTTGAGGCCCAGGCAGAAAACTGTTCTGCAAAGGACAAATGTCTGCCCCAGTTTTCCAAAACCTATGAAACACTTCTAAAAAGTCTGAAGACCGGCTCGATCTCTGCTGAAGAGATAACAAAGATCCGCCGCGAGTACGAAAATGCCCAGAAAATGTGCAGCAACGAAAACTGCACCGGATGTCTTGCAGAAGCAGATAGACTGTTTGCGGCCCAGACAAAACTGCTGAAAAGTGCCGGAGTCTATGCCGGAGACAGTGTCGCCGAACAGATTCAGGAACTCTCTGACGACGCGGTCGTTGCATGGATTGGCGAGCCGCTCGCAAATGTCGTCCGCGTAAAAATTCTCAAGTCCCTTGCAAGCGAGCCGAAAGCCTTTGCAGATCTTGCAAAACTCACCGGACTTCGCGGAGGAAATTTATTGTTTCACTTAGAAAAGCTGACATCATCCGGCATGATCCTGCAGAAGGGAGAGCGCAAAGACTACGCTATCACCTCAAGAGGGCGGGAACTGCTGCATGCAGCAGCTGTTCTCATCGAAAAAATCGGATAAAAAAATTCTTTTTTATTTTTTCCAACCTGTCTACACCGTATCACACATCCTTTATCTCATTGTGCTTCCAATGTAGTAGGATATGGACGCATACGAACTCGTCACCCGTAACACGGCGGAGATCGTCACTGAAGACGAACTCCGGCAATTGTTGAACAAACCAACAAAGCGGGTCTATACCGGGTATGAACCCAGCGGCGAGATTCACCTCGGTCACCTGGTGACCATCAATAAACTGATGGATATGAAAGAAGCAGGGTTTGACGTCGTGGTCTTGATCGCAAACCTGCACGCATATCTGAACCGGAAGGGAACCTTTGAACAGATAAAAGAGCTTGCCGAGTACAACAAGGCATGCATTGAGGCATGCGGTCTGAAAGGAGCAGAGTTTGTGCTTGGGACAGATGTTCAGCTGACGCCCAAATATCAGACCGAAGTTCTCACACTCTGTCAGGAGATAACCCTGAACCGTGCGACCCGAAGTATGGATGAGGTCGGTCGGGCAATGGACAACCCGATGGTTTCGCAGATGGTGTATCCGGTTATGCAGGTTGTTGACATCCCGACCCTCAACGTTGATGCGGCGGTTGGCGGAATTGATCAGAGAAAAATTCACATGCTTGCACGCGAGCATCTGCCAAGCCTTGGCTACAAACCTCCGGTCTGTATTCACACACCGATTGTGAACGGACTCGACGGTCAGAAGATGTCCTCTTCAAAAGGCAATGTCGTCTCGGTCGCAGACTCTCCTGAGGAGATCAAGAAGAAGATGAAGAAGGCATTCTGCCCGCCGGAGACGGAAGGAAACCCGATTCTCCAGGTGTTCCAGTACAATATTTTCCCGCGGATGTCTGAGGTTGTCATCCGCCGCCCGGAAAAGTTCGGCGGAAACTCTGAGTACCAGAGCTATGCAGAACTTGAAGCAGCATATGCGGCAGGAAAAATCCACCCGATGGATCTCAAAGCCGCATGCGGCGACTCTTTAACAGAGTTACTCGCAGATGCATATGCCTACGTGCAGAGCTACAAAAACAAAGCATAATTTTTTTTTGAAAAATTTTTTCCAACTATTTTTTTGCCAACCGATAACTCTCCTCTATCCTGCAAAATATTTCTTCAGCAGGAACGGAGCCATCAAGACATATTGTGAACCAGTGTTTTTTGTTCATATGATATCCGGGAAAATATTTTTTGTTATCGATGAGAGAGGGAATTTCCTCAGAAATGATTCGCAGGTCGATGATCTCAATCAGCTCGTCATCGTCAATGCCGAGTTTTCTTTTCGGTATCCTGAGCAGGGCCGCATACCATTTTTCGGTGTCCTGCCTTCGAAACACCGCATTTTCCGGAAACCTGTTCCATAAAAACTCAAGCTCGTCCCCGTAGGTCTCGCGGACATGGCTAATAACTTTCTTTGCCATGCTGCTTTTGAACACATCACGCTCGAAGCAGGCATTATTGATAGCGGCGAGGACGCTCTCGTATTCATCCCGCACCCGTCCGACAAACTCTCCTTCAGCCTCAGCGACGCGATGCAGAACGTACGCATACTCTGAGACGGTATCAATCACTTCGGTGTAAACTTTTCCCTGTTCAGATATGATGACGGACATCTGAAATCGTCCGTCAAGAAGAGGAGCTGCGTAGTGGTAGCCGTCATTCTGCCGGACAAACCCGAAGGAGAGGAGGCGTTCCGGAATTATTTTTCGATTTTCAAAAATTTCGTCGATCTCCATCTTGTGTGTTCCTTCTCCCGCGGATATTGATGAGGGACTGTAGTATGTATGATGCCATATATTTTTTGTGGATAAAGTGGCTTTGCCCATAAATTCGTTTATTGGTGAACACAGTTTGGGGTTGATCAGCTCCGCCCACGGAAAAACGGAACACACGGAATATCATAGAAATAAAAACATCACGGAGCAGACGTGAACATCACGGAATCCAAAAACAATTCATTTCTGTGGTGTTCACGTCTGCTCCGTGATGTTTTTATTTCTGTGTTTTCCGTATTTCCGTGGGCGGAGCTACGATGAACGTTAGTTGCCAACAAACGATTTTATGGGCAAAGTCTATCTTTCTGAGATCAGAAACCCGAAAATACCGAAGTCCATCACCGATAATTTTTATGACGGTCAGAAGAGCTAATTATTCATAAGAGAAATATAGTATAATTGAAAACGCAATCACCCCCAAAAATCATGAAATCAACACCGAAATCACGTGATCATCACCACGAAAATCTGGATAGAATCGAAAAACTCGACCGGAAGCTTGCCGAGCTCGGCGTCCGTATCAAAGACGAAGACTCGCGCAAAGTCACCGACGAAGTGTTCGACGAGACCACTCTTCTTGCCCTTTACAAACTGGTGAACAAAAAAGTCATCACCTCACTTGGCGGATCCATCTCCACCGGAAAAGAGGCGAACGTATTTTCTGCCGGAAAAACAAACGAAGACGGAAAAGAAATCGGCGCAGCAGTCAAGATCTACCGTCTCCGGACCGGCAACTTCACCACCATGAGCGATTACATCCTTGGCGACCCCAGATTTTCCAACATCCGCAGAACCCACAAAGACATCATCTTCGCATGGACCAAAAAAGAGTACAGCAACCTCTCCCGGACACGCGAAGCAGGTCTCCCCTGCCCGGAACCCTACGCATTTGACCGCAACATTCTGATCATGCAGTTCCTTGGAGAAGGCATCATCCCCTACCCCCAGATGCGTCAGCTTCTGCCAAAAACTCCGGAAGAGACCTACGAAGAAGCTCTCGGCCTCATCCGTGACCTCTACCAGAAAGCCCGTCTCATTCACGGAGACCTCTCAGAGTACAACATCCTGACAGGACCGAACGGTCTCATCCTCATCGACATGGCCCAGGCCGTAACCCCGGAACACCCGAAAGCCTACAACTTTCTATTCCGCGACATTAAGAACATCAACAGGTTTTTTGCATCAAAATGCAAAACAACCGATGAACATGAACTCTTCCGCAGCATAGTCGGAGAAGAATTTTTCGAGATATAACATGACCCAGGAACTCAAGATCCCCAACGACCGTATCGGAGCAATCATTGGAAAAAACGGCGATACCAGAAAACATCTGGAAAAAATACTGAACGTCACCCTTGAAGTCGACAGCAAAGACGGAATCGTCGTAATCGAAAATGAAGAGGACGCACTCGCCGAGATCAGATCAATGGAGATCATCAAAGCAATCGGCCGTGGATTTTCTCCTGACCGTGCCAAAAAACTTCTCGAAGACGATGACATGATCCTTGACTTAATCGACATCTCTGACGATGCAGACACGCCGCAGAAACTTGCCCGCGTCCGTGGAAGAATCATCGGCCGCGACGGAAAAGCCCGCGAACAGATCGAAAACATGACCGGAACGTTCGTCTCGGTCTACGGAAAAACGATCGGCATCATCGGTATGCCTGATCAGGTGAGCGATGCCCACAGCGCAGTCCTCATGCTGATCAGCGGCGCGGATCACAACGCTGTCTTCAGTTTCCTTGACCGCAAGAAGAAGGAAGCAAAGATCAATGTGATAAGCTACTACTACTAAAGACCACCATTCACAATCTTTATTTACAAAGAAGGATTTCTCCATAGTTCCACTCGAAACAAAGGGGTTCAATATTCCATCGGCTATTTCATGAAAATAGACTCACTTCCCATTCCAATTTCCTTGCGCACGAAGTATTCGGCTCTGGGAATCACCGAACTGTATCCGCCTCAGGCGAAGTGCGTAGAGGCGGGTCTGTTTACTCGAAAAAACCAGCTGGTGGCAATTCCTACCGCGTCCGGCAAGACACTTGTCGCAGAAATGGCGATGCAGAAGGAAATTTCAGACGGCGGAAAATGTCTCTATATCGTTCCCCTGAAAGCCCTTGCCGCAGAAAAATATGAAGATTTTTCAGGAAAAGAAGTAAAAGTCGGTATCGCGACAGGGGATCCTGATCAGCGCGACGAATATCTGGGCCGCTATGACATCATCGTCGCGACGTCGGAGAAGACCGACTCACTGCTTCGCAACCGCGCCGAGTGGCTGAAACGCGTTTCTCTCCTCGTGGTGGACGAAATTCATCTGATCGGCGACCCTTCCCGAGGGGCAACGCTTGAGATGGTGATAGCAAAACTGCGGTACCAGAATCCGAACCTTCAGATCATCGGCCTCTCGGCAACGATGGGTAACCCTGAAGAACTCGCAGACTGGCTGAACGCCGCGCTCGTCACGAGCGAGTGGCGGCCGGTGGATCTCCGTGAGGGCGTCTACTATAATGGTGCGATTCATTTCCATGGCTCGGAGAGAATCGTGCAGACGCCGAAAAAAGATGATGACCTGAATCTTTTACTGGACACGGCCGATGAAGGCGGCCAGTGTCTGGTGTTTGTTTCATCCCGCCGCTCGGCAGAAGCTTATGCGAAGCGGGCAGCAGTTGTGCTGAAGAAAAAGTCCGAAGCTCTTGATTTGTATGCGGAAAAAATTGCAAAAGCAGACACTACCCCTTCAGGAAAAGTTCTGGCAAACTCGGTGAAAAACGGCGCAGCGTTTCATCACGCAGGCCTTCCCCGTGCTGCCCGTGAAGCAGTGGAAGAGGGTTTTCGGAAAGGAGAGATTCAGGTTATTGCATCAACCCCGACGCTTGCGGCCGGCCTGAACCTGCCGGCAAGGCGCGTCATCATCCGCGACTATCAGCGCTACGAGGCAGGAGTCGGTATGAACCCGATTCCTGTGATGGAGTACCGGCAGATGGCAGGCCGAGCGGGACGGCCGAGGCTCGATCCATACGGAGAAGCGGTTTTGATCGCAAAGGACCGCGACGCTGTGGACGCGCTGTTTGAAAGTTTCATCGATGCGCCGGCAGAGAACATCACGTCCCAGTGTCAGAAGGAGAATGAACTGCGTAATCATCTGCTCGCATTAATTGCGACAGGTTTTGCAAAAAATCGTGCAGAGCTTGACGGGTTTATGGAGAAGTCCTTCTATGCAAGTCAGAAGGCGGTGCATCGGCGCTTGGATAGAAATATCGGCAAGGCGCTCTCTTATCTGATCGGGTCAGGCATGGTAACTGAAGAGGTGGGCGGCGAGCTGCTTGGAACCTCGTTTGGAATTCTTGCGTCGCGCCTCTATCTGGATCCTGAGACTGCGTCATTAATTCGCGACGTTCTTGAGAAACAGGAGACCTTTTCTGCGTTTGGGATGTTGCATCTCCTGTGCATGACGCCTGATATGTTCAGATTTTATCTGAAGGCTTCTGATGAAAAACTGGTGGATGAGGTGTTCTCTGAGCGCGGCGATGAGTTGTGGTGCGAGGAGTTGTCCGAGGAGTTTTTTGCAGCCGTGAAGACAGCACTCGTTGCTGAGGCATGGTGCGAGGAGGTACCTGAGGAGGTTATCTGCGAAAACTTCGGCGTGGGTGCCGGGGACATTCATGCGGTGGTGGAAAATCTTCGGTGGCTGATGCATGCGTCAGCCAGAATTGCGCATGAGTTTGCGCCTCGGTTCGATAGAGACGTCCGGGACTTGGAGATACGGGTTGAAAACGGTGTGAAGGCAGAGCTTCTGCCGCTGATCGCGCTTCGGGGAATCGGCCGCGTCCGTGCGAGGAGATTATTCGACCGGGGCATCACCACGCCTGAGGATCTGCTCTCAGCAGAGCCAAAGGATGTTGTCGGAATTCTTGGCGCGGTGCTTGCGAAAAATGTTCTTGAGCAGGCGGCAAAAAAAATTGGAAGAGTGTTAGACGAAGTCCCCCTTCCCGAGGAGGAGGTTGTCCCTGCGAAAGCGAGTGAGACAAAACCGCAGAGGACGTTGTTTGATTTTGGAGAGTGAGTTATGATGGAAAAAAGTTTGGAGATCTATTCAGCAGAGGCGGTGGTGGATGATGTTGCCGCAGCCCTTTCACTGGTGAACGCGGCGGCGAAAACTGCGAACGCAGTTATCGTACTGTTTGATGCGGAAAAAATTACCGGGCCAAACCATATCCGCTCTGCTGTGATGCATGCAGAACGATCATTTGCTTCGGGAAAGCCGGTTGCGAGAACTTTATCGATGGAGATTTTGTTGTATGCATCCGGCCAGCGCCAGTGTTCGTTTGCTCCGCAGTTTGGTCTGCATCTTGAAAAAAATTATTTGTATGTTGCAGTCCTTGGCGGAGATTTTGCAAAGGCAAGAGATCTGCTGTTGGATGTTGCGGTGCCAAAGGATCATCAGATGACAGCAAACGTTTCAGTGCTGATGGAACTTTTCGGGATCACTGCTGAAGAGATCGAGGTTGTCGGTGTTGAACGAATTGAGGAGCTGGTGCTTGAACGGGTTGCAATGATGGATGCGTACAAGTAAGTTCAGAGATATTTTTCCATCACATAATCATCCATCGCGTAGCCGTTCCCGATATCAGTCACCAACTCGCGGGCGCGGACGAACCCAAGTTTTTCGTAAACGCTAAGCGAGGAATAATTTTGTTTGTTGACGGTGAGATAAATCGTCGTAAGACCTTCGCGCCGGCAGATCTCTTCGATGAACTGCAGAGCAGTCCTTGAAAACCCGCGGCCCCGGAAATTTTTTTCGACATAAAATTTGCTGAGAAACATTGCGTGATTCTCGGGCTCCGGACGGATGCTGATGTAGCCTGCATTCGCAGAGCCAACTTTGAGCAGATAATACTGATAATTTTCTTCTTCGATCTGGTTGCGGATGGCTGCAGCTGACTGAAATGTTTCAATCATATACCTGGTCTGTTCCTTTCCGATGATTGGAACATAATGTTCGGTCCAGATTTCGTTAGCAAGCTCTGCTGTGCTGTGGATATCCTCACTCGTTGTCACCGGATGAATGGCAAATTCTGTCATGTCACTGGGCTGCATGCGTGATAATGTGGCGAATTTCTGGAACAATGATCTCTTCAGTTGCGAGTTTCACTGCTTTTGGAGATCCCGGGATGCAGAAGATTGCGCAGCCGTTGGTGATACCGGCAGTTGCTCTGGAGAGAATCACCGCATTTTTCACCTGCTCATAACTTTTTATCCGGAACAGTTCGCCAAACCCGTCCATCGTTTTGTGGAAAAGCGGAGCCACTGCTTCAATGGTGCAGTCATCATGCGTAAGACCTGTTCCTCCGTTCACTACAATGCAGTTTGCGGTTTTGAGTGCTGCAAGAACTGCGGTTCGAATCGCAGAAATATCATCCTTCACGATCACCAGTGAGATAACCGGGATACCTGCAGCGGTGAAGGCATCACGAATTATCTGGCCGCTCAGATCTGTTTTTTCCGTCCTGGTCGTTGACACCGTAATGATCGCAGTCTGTATGGAGATATCGGTTACATGTTCAGCTGGCATGAAAATAGATAGGCATTCCATGATATTAGGCAGTTCGCATCGGACATATCAGGTGAAGAGAACCGGGACTTGATGTGAAGTAAAAAAGAGATCTCATCAGATTATTTTTTTTCCAAAATTTTTGCAATGTTTTTTAGAAAAGTCCCCCACCCCTTCATTTCGAGTGGAGCGCATGGAAGGTATCTTTGGAAAAATGATACGTTCCATACTGAGTATCACTATTCATTAGTAAGTCTACTTCTCATAATATAAAACTTTTCTTTTTAAACATTGTAAAAAATTTTTGTTGATTATAAAAATAAAAAAATTATAAGAAAAATTGAGACCTAAGAAATGAGGAAAAGCTCGGAGAGCATGATTTTTGCCGGGCACAGAACTCACTTTCCACTCGAAATGAAGGGGTGGGGGAGTATTACTTGTGAACTATTCCTTTCTTAGCATTTGAGTTCTATATTCAGACATTTTGCATTCAGTATCTCTGGTGAGCATGAACCTTTTTTTCCAATGGAAACAGCGGTATATTAATAGGAACAACAACGTAATGGTAACCTAAGGATCTGGTACATCATGACTGAAGAACCATACAAATCTATAGGACTTTTCAAAAAATACACCATAAAAAATAAAATTTTTCAGAATCGTGAAGTTCTTCGCCACAGTTACAGCCCTCGCGAACTGCCGCACAGGGTGGATCAGATCGATTCCATCGCAGTAATTCTTGCCCCGGCTTTGCAGGGAGCAACCCCTTCAAACATCCTCATCTACGGAAAAACCGGTACCGGAAAAACCGCCACCGTCAAGTTTGTCGGATCCGAACTTGAGAATGAAAGCTCGGAATTTTCTCCCTGCAGAATGGTTCACCTCAACTGTGAAACAATCGACACCCAGTACCGGGTACTCGCGCAGATTGCAAATCATATCAGCGGTCATGACCTGAAACCAAGTGACCGCGCCAAAAATACCATCCCTGCAACCGGCTGGCACACCGATCAGGTGTACTCGGAACTCAAAAACGTGCTTGAGCAGGCAGGCGGTCTGCAGATCATCGTACTGGACGAGATTGACAAACTGGTCAAAAAGAGTGGTGACGACACGCTTTACAACCTGACCAGAATCAACAGTGATCTCAAAAATGCCAGAGTAAGTATAATCGGCATCTCCAATGATCTCACCTTCAAAGATTTCCTTGATCCTCGCGTGCTTTCCTCTCTCTCTGAAGAAGAACTCGTGTTCCCTCCCTACGACGCAGTCCAGCTGCAGGACATTCTCCACCAGCGCGCCGAGATGGCATTTCTCCCTGACTCCGTGAACGAGGACGTCATCGCATTGTGTGCAGCGCTTGCCGCACAGGAACATGGTGACGCCCGCCGCGCACTTGATCTTCTCCGCGTCTCCGGTGAACTTGCCGAACGCGAATCTGCAGAACAGGTTCTCGAGGTGCATGTCCGCCGCGCCCAGGAAAATATCGAGACCGACACCATGAGCGAGTGCGTCCAGACCCTCCCGCGTCAGGGAAAAATGGTGCTCTGCTCCATGCTTTTAGTCTCCTCCGCAGGCCAGAAGGTGTTCACGAGCGGCAGCGTCATCAACGTCTACCGCGAACTTGCCAAAGAGATGGACGTCGAACCCTTAACGCACCGCAGGGTTTCTGATCTCATCAACGAACTCAACATGCTCGGCATCGTCACCGCCCGCGTCGTCTCGCACGGCCGGCACGGCCGGACAACAGAAATCTATTTCAACAGTCCCACTAATCAGATACGTACAGTAGTAATGAACGATCCAAGACTTCGGGAGTGCAGTATTTTACATCCGCTTCTGTAAGTTTTTTGGAATAACTCACAAAAGGTGAAAAATTATGGACGAAAAGGATACAGTAATCCTCAGGGAACTGCAAAAGAACGGCCGCATCGCAGCAGGCGATATTGCCGTTATGCTGGAGGTTGATGAAAACGAAGTTGAGAATCGTATCGCAGCACTCCAGGCAGGAGGCATTCTCCGGCGCTGTACCGCAGTCATTGACTACGGTGCTGCGGGGGTTGATGAGGTGGCTGTAATTCTGTCCCTCAAAATAACTCCCGAACGCGGACTCGGCTACGACGGCATCGCCGCCCAGATCGCCAGATTCCCGCAGGTGGAGTCCATTCTCCTCCTGACCGGAACGTACGATCTGCAGGTCATCATTCGCGGTCAGTCCATGGCCGAGGTCTCCCGGTTTGTTGCCGAACAGATCGCCTCAATCGAAGGCGTCCGCGAGACCATGACGCAGATCGTCATGAGAACCTACAAGGAGCAGGGTGTTGAGATGCTGCGGCCGGGCAGCCGCGACCGGCAGCTCATCACATTCTAAGAAGGGCATGGGATCATGAGGAATTTTGTGTCACGGATGGCCGGGGAGTTACCTCCGTCCGGCATCCGGAAATTTTTTGATCTGCTGCTCACGATGGACAACGTGATCAGCCTCGGCGTTGGCGAACCTGATTTCGATACGCCATGGAACATCTCGCAGGCTGCCATCTCATCCATTGAGAAGGGCATGACGATGTACACCTCAAACCGCGGTCTTGCCGAACTGCGGGAACTGCTTTCCGCAGATCTTGACCAGCGCTATCATACGAAGTACTGCCCGGAGACTGAGATGGTCATAACAACCGGCGTCTCCGAGGGTCTGGACATCGCAATTCGCGCAGTTGTTGATCCGGGAGATGAGGTTCTCGTTGTTGACCCGTGCTTTGTCTCCTATCAGGCAGAAGTGCTGATGGCAGGAGGCAGGCCGAAGACGCTTCCCTGTTCTGCACAGGACGGCTTCAAGGTAACTCCTGATGTATTGATGGAGTCAATCACGCCGAAGTCCAAAGTTCTGCTGCTCAACTTCCCGACCAACCCGACTGGCGGTGTGATGGGAAAGGATGATCTCCAAGCGATCGCTGACATCATCATCGATCATGACCTGCTGGTCATCTCTGATGAGGTGTATGCAGAACTGACCTATGACGGTCATCATGTCTCGACCGCCGCGATTGACGGACTCTGGGAGAGAACGATCACGCTGAACGGATTTTCCAAAGCCTATGCCATGACCGGCTGGCGGCTCGGTTATCTGTGTGCGCCAAAAGAGATCACGAATGCTGCTCTCAAGATTCATCAGTATGTGATGATGTCTGCTCCGACCGCGTCGCAGTTTGCAGGCATTGAAGCTCTGAAGAACGGCGAGGATGCAAAGAATGAGATGATCGCCGAGTACAGGATCCGAAGAAATCTCTTTGTCAAAGGACTCAACGATGTCGGTCTCCCCTGCCATCTGCCAAAGGGTGCATTCTATGCATTTCCGTCGGTTGAAGGAACAGGACTTAGCGATGAGGAGTTCGCCGAACGCCTGCTGCGTGAACAGCATGTTGCGGTGGTTCCCGGAAGCGCGTTTGGAAAGAACGGCCGCGGCCATGTGCGGACCTGTTATGCGGTGGATCGGGCGAAACTTTCCGAGGCTGTACGCAGGATCGGAGTCTTTGTTGAGTCGCTGCACAGCTAAACTATTTAACCCCTTTGTTTCGAGTGGAGGAGTTTATATGCTCCCCACCATTTTTCATGCAGAAGAGAGAGATTGTTGCACGATTCCTTGAGGCGGGACTGCTGGTTCATCCGGCTGTCGTCACGTACATCAGCGAAAGCGGTGGTTCCGGAGTAATTGAAGGAATTATCAGCTCACTTCCTTCGGGAGTTTCGGTTGTAACCACCAAAGAGGTTCCCGGCATGACCGCCGCCCGGCTCGACAAGCTGAATGTTGGTGTGAGTGCTGTTCCTGAAATTCTTGCGGGCCGCGAGGGCTCTTCGATACCAACGGCAAATCCTGAAGAGTCGTTTGCCCTGTTCCGCGACCGGTATGATACGCTTGCTGCAATGATGCGGCCCCGCGTGAGCCCTGTTCCTATCGAGGCCCTGGTCAAACAGAACAGCAGATTTTCCGACACTGATGTCGGCGTGATCGGTATGGTTGTCGAAGGTTCCACGAGTGCGAAGGGTCACCGGATTGTGGAGATCGAGGATCCTACCGGAACGATCAAGGTTCTGTTCAACAAAAACCGCGAAGGGTTTGATGATGCGGAAAAAATTATTCCTGACGAGGTCATTGGTGTCCGCGGCAAACTTTCCCGGGACAGTGGCGGCGGCGGAGGAATGATATTTTCTGATACACTTTTCCGGCCTGAGATTCCACTCACGCATGTGATCTCGCCGTCCAAAGAACCGGGCAAGGCGGTGTTCATCTCTGATGTGCATGTGGGAAGCGACACGTTCCTTCCTGATGCATGGAACCGGTTCGCTTCATGGCTCGACGCACATCCTGAAGTCGGGTATCTCTTAATCGCAGGAGATGTGGTGGACGGCATCGGCATTTATCCAAATCAGGATAAAGAGCTGAACATCAAAACAATCTACGAGCAGTACGATGCCGTGGGCGAGATGCTCTCGGCCCTGCCGTCCCATCTTCAGATCATTCTCTCGCCCGGCAATCACGATGCGGTGCGGGCTGCCGAGCCGCAACCTGCTCTGCCGGAGGAGTTCAGGACCCAGTTCCCGGCAAACGTGACGTTTGTCGAAAATCCTGCGGTGGTGAACATCCAGTCGGTGAATGTTCTGATGTATCATGGCAGAAGTATTGATGATCTCATCAAGTTCATTCCGGGATCAAAATATGAAGAGCCTGGCGAAATTATGGAGGCGATGTTGAAGCGTCGCCACCTTGGTCCGATTTATGGCCAGCGCACACCGCTCCTTTCAACACCCGCAGACAATTTAGTGATCCGTGATGTCCCTGATATTTTACACACCGGCCACGTTCACATCACAGATGTGGTGAACTACCGGGGAGTCCTCGCTATCAATGCAGGGACATGGCAGGCCCAGACTTCGTTTCAAAAACAGATGAACATCACGCCGACGCCTGCTGAGGCGGTTGTGGTGGATCTTGAGACGATGCAGCATGAGATATTGAAATTTCTTGACCCACCCACGGAAAAACAGAACGCAGACCGAAACGACTCCTGAAAAAGGAGTTAAACACGACAGAACGGCGTGTGAAAGGCATGCGAATCGTGGGAGGTTCGTGAATCAAAACATCCCCCCTGCGCTCTTCATTCGTCAATAATCGAAACCATTTCGTACGCAGATGTTTTTGTCTCCACCACAAACTCTATTTACAGTAGTATTATTAGGTTGTCTGTCCTGTACTATAGAGAGAAACCAATCCGGTTTACCGGAGGTTTTTGATTCTTATGGATCTGATCTATCTCGCTCCAATATGTGCCGTTATCGGCCTTCTCTTCGCACTCTACTCTTACTCCGTGGTGAAGAAAGAGGGAACAGGCGATGAGATGATGCAGAAGATCGCTGCAGCCATTCACCTTGGCGCAATGGTCTTCCTGAACCGTCAGTATCGTGCAATCGGAGCCTTTGTTGTTATTATCGCGGTCATCCTTGTCGCTCTTTCCTTTGTGACTGACGACAGTCTGAGCATCTGGGCCGCACCGGCATATGTTATCGGTGCAGTCCTCTCCTCAGCAGCAGGATACGTTGGTATGCACAGTGCAACCAAGGCAAACGTAAGAACTACCAATGCTGCAAAGCGCGGTATTGCTGCAGCAGTCAAAGTTTCCTTTGCAAGCGGATCCGTCATGGGTATGACCGTGGTCGGACTTGGTCTTCTTGGAACCTCTGCAGTGTTCCTCGCTTTAATCGCCATCTTCGGCGGATTCGGCGACATTGCAACCGTCAACACTGTTGTCTCCAACATGGCGGCATTCGGTTTTGGTGCATCCTCTGTTGCACTCTTCGCCCGTGTCGGCGGCGGTATCTTTACCAAAGCAGCTGACGTTGGTGCTGACCTTGTCGGCAAAGTCGAAGCAGGCATCCCTGAAGATGATCCCCGCAACCCGGCAGTCGTTGCAGACAACGTCGGTGACAACGTCGGTGACGTCGCAGGTATGGGTGCTGACCTGTTCGAGTCCTATGTGGGTTCGATCGTTGCATCCATGGCTCTCGGTATTGTCGGCGCAACCTTTGCCACCACGCTCTTTGGTGAGAACGTCGATGCACTGAATGTCATTCTTCTGCCGATGCTGATCTCCGCATTTGGTATCATCGCAGCAGCTGTTGGAACTCTGTTTGTTCGAACCAAGAAGAATGAAAACTCCGCAATCCACAAAGCATTCAACACGGGAACCGTCATTGCACTGGTCATCTCTGTTATTGCAACCTACTTCCTGACCTCCAACCTTATTGGCGGATCCTTTGGTATGGGTATCTGGTTTGCAACCATCGCCGGTCTTGTCGCAGGATTTGGTATCGGTCTGATCACCGAGTACTACACCTCCTTTGACTACAAACCAACGAAGGCAATCTCCGAGTCCTGTCAGACCGGAGCAGCAACCAACATAATTAATGGTTTTGCAAAGGGAATGGAGTCCACCGTCTGGCCGGTTCTGATCATTGCAGCCGCAACCTATGTTGCCTACTACTTCGCAGGCATGTACGGTATCGGTATTGCAGCGGTTGGTATGCTGTCCACTCTTGGTCTTACCCTCGCAGTTGATGCATATGGCCCTGTCGCAGACAATGCCGGAGGTATTGCAGAGATGTCCCACCAGCCCAAAGAGGTTCGTGAGATCACCGACACCCTTGATGCAGTCGGAAACACCACTGCAGCAATCGGTAAAGGATTTGCAATCGGCTCAGCCGCACTCACCGCTCTCGCTCTCTTCAGTGCATACGCAACCGCAGTCGGCCTTGAGGCAATCGATATCTTAGACACCAATGTGTTTATCGGTATGCTGATTGGTGGCATGCTTCCGTTCCTCTTCTCCGCGCTTACCATGACCGCAGTTGGTCAGGCAGCACAGAAGATTGTGGTCGAAGTCCGCCGCCAGTTCAAAGAGATCAAAGGTCTGATGGAAGGTACTGCAGAGCCGGACTACACGTCCGCAGTTGCTATTGCAACCGACTCCGCAATTCACAAGATGATTCTGCCGGGCGTTATTGCAATCCTTGCACCGATCATTGTTGGTCTGATTCTCGGTCCTCTTGCACTCGGCGGTCTCCTTGTTGGAGCACTTGTCACGGGCGTTCTTCTTGCACTTACCATGGCAAACTCCGGAGGAGCATGGGACAATGCAAAGAAGTACATTGAACTTGGTAACTACGGCGGCAAAGGCTCTGATGCTCACAAGGCAGCAGTTGTCGGTGACACTGTTGGTGACCCGTTCAAGGACACTTCCGGACCTGCATTAAACATTCTGATTAAGCTGATGAGCATGATTGCACTGGTGTTCGTGCCGGTCATTCTTGCTTTCGCAATGTAATCTGAATCCAATCATACAACATTTTTTTAGGGGGCCTTCGGGTTTTTTTATCATTTCGTTTCATCGCGTGCGGCATCATACACCACTGAACAGAATAATTGAATATAATTCAAATGAAATGATTATACTGCAATGAAGCGTCTCCTGCTCTCCCTCCTCCTTCTCGTTCTCCTCTGCGGTTCAGCCGCAGCTGCCGGATGGTCTCCCGTCACCATAACGGACGACTCCGGTTACACCTCAGAGATCTCAGCCGTTCCGGAAACAATTGTCTCTCTTGGCCCGTCCAACACGGAAATTTTGTTTGCCCTTGACCTTGACGACAAGGTTGCAGGCGTGACCGAGTACTGTAACTATCCCGAGGCGGCAAAAACAAAATCCATTGTGAGCGGAGTGTCATCAATCAACGTCGAAAAAATTGTTGCCCTCAATCCTGATCTCATTCTTGCAAATGCGATCAACGGCGAGGACAACATCGCTCATCTCCGTAAGCTCGGCTACACAGTTCTCGTTCTCAACCCTGACAGTGTTGAAGGAACCTTCAGCTCAATGCGCCGCATCGGGAATGCGACCAACACCTCTGCCGCAGCCGAAAGTCTGATTGATTCCATGCAGCAGCGGCTTGACGCTGCTGCTGAGAAAATAACTGCTGGAGAAAAGCTGACCGTCACGCACCTCATGAGCAGTGATCCGTACTGGGTCTCAGGCGTTCACACGTTTCAGAATGAACTCATCATGCGTGCCGGCGGGGAAAATGCCTTTCCCGAGGTTGACGGCTGGGGAATTGTGAATCTTGAACATCTTTTGATCACCGACCCGGACATTATTCTCGTTGACTCGGGTGCAGGCATGGGAGAGAAAGGAGAAAATATTTTGAAAAAATCCATCATGACCGATCCCCGCCTCTCCTCACTCTCCGCAGTGAAAAATAATCGCGTGTATGTGATGGACTCAGACATCTTTGACCGCGGCGGCCCGAGAATTGTTGACGCACTGGACGATCTCATCGCAGTCATGTATCCTGCGACGTCTGAAGAACCGGCCGCAACCCCGCAGGCATCAGGTTTCGGTGCGGGTGTCCTGCTGACCGCGGCGGTTTTTGGTCTGGTAGTTTTGAGAAGAGAGAAACTTTGCCCATAACTTCGTTTATTGGCAACGCCACATTTTTTTGCAATCCCCGCGTTCACCCTTTTCAATACTGTGATCCGTTAATGGCATATAGTTAACAAATCTGATATGATTCAAGAGATTTAATCATATCTAAAAAGACAATCAGTACACACATATGGCTGATGCAGTTCCCTCATCTCAGGAAACCGAAAGGAGACTGCCGAACTACCGGCTCAGGTTCGTTCTTCTGATACTTGCCGCAGTTGCCTGCATCATCATCTCGTTTTCTGTCGGCAGATACTCACTTGACATCGCCGACGTCGTACTGATTTTTCTTTCTGCATTCTACTCTGCCGGAGAAGCCGCAGTTGAGAATGTGAATGCACTTCTCTCGATTATTCCCCTGCTCTCTCCGCTTTCAGGAATTCTCTGGCTGTCATCTGCAATGCTCTCAGAAATTTTGGATCTCATCTCACAGATTCTGCCGGGCTCGGGCACTATTGACTTTGCAACTTACAGTGTTATCTTCAACATCCGGCTCCCGAGAATTCTTGCGGCACTTCTTGTCGGCGCAGCTCTTTCAACCGCAGGTGCTGCATATCAGGGAATGTTTCAGAACCCGCTCGTCTCACCTGACATTCTTGGAGCTTCGGCGGGTGCGGGCTTTGGCGCAGCGGTTGCCATTTACTTTTACCTTGGAACGGGAGCAATCACCAGCCTCGCCTTTGTCGGCGGCCTCATTGCGGTCGGTGCCGCATATCTCATAAGCCGCCTTACGAAAGGATCTGCAACCCTGAGCATGGTGCTTGCCGGAATTCTCATCGGCAGCCTCTTTTCTGCTGCCACCTCCTACATCAAACTCGTCGCCGACACCAATGATCAGCTGCCGGCAATCACCTACTGGCTTATGGGGAGTCTTGCCGGCGTCACCATGGATGACGTCTACTTCGCAGGAACCGTTATTCTTCTCGGACTTATCCCGTTGTATCTGCTTCGCTGGAGAATGAATGTGCTGACGCTCGGCGAGGATGAAGCACGAAGCATGGGTATCAACACCAACATGCTCAGACTTGTTGTGATCATCTGTGCAACACTCGTGACTGCCGTATCGGTTTCCATCTCCGGCATCATCGGCTGGGTGGGCCTCGTCATTCCGCACTTTTCCCGCATGGTCTTCGGCTACGACTACCGAAGAATTATTCCTGCGTCCATTGTTATGGGAGCAGCATTTCTTTTACTCGTGGACGACTTCTCGCGAACGATCGCCAGCACCGAAGTCCCTCTCGGAATTCTCACGGCATTTGTCGGCGCACCAATATTCGCGTACTTGCTGATGATGGGAGGAAAACGATCATGAATCTTGAGGTTGCAGACCTCTGCTTTGCCTACAGCAAAAGTTCGCGACAGGTGTTAAACGATATCTCCTTCTCGGTTGCAGAAGGAGATCTTCTTGCCGTGCTTGGCCCGAACGGTGTCGGCAAAAGTACGATGTTTCGGTGCATTCTCGGATTTCTCAGAAATTATCAGGGCACCATTCGGCTGAATGGTGTTGATATCAAAACTCTCGATCACAAACAGATCGCAAAACATATCGCCTACATTCCGCAGTCAACACATCCGGTGTTCAACTACACGGTCCTCGACGTCGTTCTGATGGGCCTGACCAATCAGGTGAATCTGCTTGCAGCACCCAATCAGAAACACATCGATGAAGCATATCTGGCGATGGAAAGTCTCGGCATCGGCCACCTTCGGAATGCGGGTTATGGTGAGATCAGCGGAGGTGAACGCCAGCTCGCCTTAATCGCACGGGCACTTGTGCAGAAAGCGAAAATTCTCATCATGGATGAGCCGACCGCGAACCTTGATTACGGCAACCAGTTCCGGGTGATGTGTCGGATATCGGATCTTGCAAAAGAGGGATATCTCATCATCCTTTCCACACACAATCCGGATCATGCATTTTTGTACGCAAACCGGACGCTGATGATCCATGGCGGACGAGTGATCGCTGATGGGGCGCCGGAGAAAGTGCTGGACGCGCAGCTGATCAAAAACGTCTATGGCGTGGACGTTCACATAGAAAATTACGCATATGGCTCCCGCCGCCACAAACTCTGCATCCCGATTGATGGCGGTGTTGGAAAGCATGAGTGATTTTGTTAAATTTTTCTATTTTACTTTCCCACTGGGGTGAGTTATTATATTTTATAGAGTGCCGTCAAATAGTAGCTGTAGCCGCTTCGGAGGGAAGAGCAGCCCATCAGAAGTCCGGCTTAACCATCCCGGGTTTGGGAGGTGTATGAATGAGAAATGGTGGAATAATTTTCGTCCTGATCCTTCTCGTCGCTGCGGCATTTGTCGGTGCTGCGGCTGCTGAGGAGACCAGGGAGTTTGTTGATGATGTCGGCCGGCAGATTACGCTGCCGGTCGAGATTGATGCGGTGTCGCCGTCCGGCCCGCTCGCACAGATTGTACTCTACTCTCTTGACCCTGATCTGTTTGTCAGTGTTTCAAGCGAGTTTTCCGACATCCAGAAAAAGTATGTTGATACACGGCTTCTGAGTCTGCCGGTGACCGGCCAGTTCTATGGATCGAAGGCTTCGACGATGAATCCTGAGTCGATTATGGAGCTGAACAAACGCCTCAACATTGATGTGGTCTTGGATATCGGTGAGGCAAAGGAGACCATGAAGCCGGACCTTGATGATATTCAGAAAAAGACCGGCGTTTCGTTTGCATTTGTCACGCAGAACAAACTTGCTGATATCCCTGGCTCCTACGAAAAACTCGGCGAGCTCCTCTCACGTCCTGAGCAGGGAACGAGACTTTCGAAGTATACCTCAGATCTTCTTGCCGAGTTTGATTCCGGCATGAAAACAATCGGCAGTGACAAAAAATCTCTGATCTATGTGACTGCGATTGACGGCAACTCGGTCTCGATGGTTGGCAATGGTTCGTATCATGCCGAGGTCATCGATTATGTCGGAAGAAATCTTGCGGCAACATCTGCGAGCAGCAGCGGAACCGGAGACGGGTATACGATGGAGGACATCCTGCAGCTGAATCCTGATTTCATCATCGTTTCCTATGCTGACAATCATGCCTACTATCAGAAGATCATGAACGATCCCATGTGGAGAACGCTTTCTGCGGTTCAGAACGGCAATGTCTATGAGGCGCCAAACGGTCCGCACAACTGGATGGGAGGACCGCCGTCGATTCAGCGGCTGCTGTCGATGATCTGGATCGGGAACCTGATGTATCCTGATGTGTTCGAGTACGACATCGATACCCGCGTGAAGGAGTTCTACTCGCTGTTCTTCCACTATGATCTAACAGACGCTGAGCTGAACGATCTGATGATCTATGCAACGTCAGAAACTTCTGCAGCCACGCCTGCCGAAACGAAGTCCTCGGTCCCGATATTTGGCATGCTTGCAGGTCTTGCGGCTACAGCTCTCTTCGTTTGGAAGAAAACTCTGAGATAACTATCATGGCGGTTGACTACCTTTCACTCTGGAATGCACAGCATGAGGCGGCCAACCGCCAGAAACAGATCTTTAGCGACGGCAAAAGTTTTTGGGAGGATTCCCAAAACGTCAGCCGTTTTCTGGACCGCTTGTTTGACAAGGATCGTGCGAGGATCAAAAATCAGCTTGCGAGGATGCAGATTCCCAAAGGATCCTCTGTTCTTGATATCGGTGCCGGTCCCGGCACGCTTGCGGTGCCGCTTTCACGTGCAGGATGCTTTGTGACAGCGGTTGAACCGTCCAAACACATGCGGTCTGCAATGCAGGAGTATCGGAACATTATGCATGCCCCGGAAATTCAGGAGATACCCTGCCGGTGGGAGGATGTGGACGCAACCGATATCGGAAATTACGATGTTGTGATAGCTTCGCTGTCGCTCGGGCTGGATGATATCGGTGCTTCTCTTCTGAAGATGGATGCGGTCGCACGGAACACAGTTCATTTATTCTGGTTTCTCTCCCCTCCGTCATGGGCTGAGGTGAATGCGGCTCTGTGGCCGCAGCTGCATGGAACCGAGTTCGCGTTTGAGCCTCGAGCTGATCTTCTCTGGAGTTGTCTCTGTCAGCTTGGGATATATCCGAATCTTTTCGTGGAGCATGTAGAAAAGGAGCGGCGAACTGCCGCAGAAGATGAGATCATTTCTCATTACTGCCGCAGGTTGTGTATCAGGGAAGAGTGGCAGCAAAAAATTGCCGCTGCGTATGTGCGTGATCATATTGCTGCTGATGCTGAGTTATGCATCTCCGGCGTCTCGAAGACGGCACATATCTGGTGGGAGAAAAATTCGCATTGGTAAATTATTTTTGATTGATTTTTTCGGTATACTTGGATATATTTGATTACATCTCAGCGCTTTGTATAGAGTGTATGAGTTTTCACACTTCAGGGGAGTCCCCGGCATCTATTGACTACTGCCGTCTGTGGGATGAGCAGCATGCCAGATCCACTGCGCAGAAGGAGAAGATGGGCGAGGGCGGCGGAAAATTCTGGTCAGATCAGGGTGTGGTTGATCGGTTTTCCCAGAATGTTATCTCAGGCGATCCGTCACGAATCGAAAAGCAGATAGAAGAGATGGGGATTCCCAAAGGATCTTCAGTTCTTGATATCGGTGCGGGCCCGGGAACTCTTGCTGTGCCGCTTTCACTTGCAGGATGTTTGGTGACAACGGTCGAACCCTCAGAGCCGATGGGAGTTGCGATGGAACGTTATCGTGTAACGGTGAATGCTCCGCCAATCCGGGAGATTCGCAAACGTTGGGAGGATGTAACGCCTGAGGAGGCGGGAGTACATGATATTGTGATTGCGTCGCGATCGTTGATCATGGGAGATATCAAAAACAGTCTTCTGAAGATGGATGCGGCCGCACGCCATGCTGTTCATCTCTACTGGTTTTTAACGCCGCCTTCTTCATCGGGCGGGAACGTGGAGCTGTGGCCGCTTCTTCATGGTGAGCCGTACTGCAGCGAGGCGGACGCGGATATTTTGTGGAATGCTCTCTGCCAGCTTGGCATCTATGCAAATATCATGATAGAAACAAAGGACAAGAGTCAGCATTACGAATCATTCTCCGCGATGCAGGAGGATTACTATAACCGGATGTCGGTCTCCGAAGAGTGGCAGAGAAATGTTGTGGACGCATTTCTTCTGGACCGGGCGGTGCGTGAGGAGTCTGGGTATGTGATTCCGGGAGTTTCGCGGACAGCGCACATCTGGTGGGAGAAGTGATCTTTTATCACTCACTTGGCTGCGTTTTATATGGGAAAAATTTCTTCTCTTTTAGGGTTTATTTTTTGAATTTGAGGCAAATTTCAAGGTTTTACACCCATTGTAATCGGGTCGTGTATAATATGATCGAGGGTGTTTGGTTATCTAAGATGCGTTATATGGCGCATATGTTCTTTTTACTATGATTTTTGCGATTTTTTGAGAAAACACTCGTCTACAATCACTATTTTGTGATGCCGTTTAAGCGACCTTTATATATGGGTTTTGAGGCTGTTTTTTGGAATGGGAATGGTTTAGGGTGTTGAAAAATAGATGGACTTTATAATTCTATTTTGATAGCCGGCCGATTCTGCATTCTGATGTTTGATTGTGTTTTTGAGAATAATTTGTGTTAATTGGGTAAATTATGGTTATTAACCCTGAATTTTTGCTGACTTGTGATGAAATCTATGCGCGCAACAAAATAATACCTACGTGAGTATATTAAACGATATTGACAGTGTAAATATATTGATATTTACTTATTGTAAAAGTCATACTATTAACTTATAAGTGGTGTCCACGTATCCTAACATGTTATCTCCTGAGTTGTTAGATGTGGGGATACGAATGTGTGATATTATGCAGCGCAGAACAAACACCAAAAAAGATGATGCAGTATCCCCTGTTGTCGGCGTTATGCTGATGCTGGTGGTAACTATCATTATCGCAGCGGTGGTGAGTCAGTTCGCCGGCGGGTTAATCACAACCCAAAAGGCCACGCCATCCGCATCTATCAAGACAACGATCGACGCTGATGATCTGAGTTTTTCGATGAAAGTACTCTCTGTCAGTGAACCAATTGACACAGCGAATCTTAAACTCGTTACTACAATGGCGAAAAATGGTGTCCTGTACACTGGAACAGTTGTTCCCAGTGCCTCAAAAACGTACTATGATGCTGGACCATTTGGCCTTGGAATGAAAATTAACGGCACAGGATTTACCGTTGGTTACGATGAGGCAACGGATTCTGGAGGGGAAAGCAGCAGTAAATATGCCTGGAGTCAGGAGAATATCGGCCAGTGGTTTGGAAATTACTCACTGTATAATGGTGTTTCCATGTCTGCTCAGGGAGAGTATGAGTTGGGTTACATCCTTGGATCAGGTGGACAGGTTGATGGTGATGCAGTAGTCAATGGTGTTTCTACCAGTGAGGTTACAACAGAACAGTTAACTCCCTATGGAACAGTGAACGATCAGGATACTCCGAGCGGCATTAAAGTCACTATTGGTGGTGAAACAAAATTCTTCTATCCAAGTGATGGATATAGGGCTACACGCTCGAGTGGAAAGATCTACGTCTACAAAGTTGATGATCGAAAAACTGTTGATATTCTGAAATCAGGAGATACTGTCAATGTCAGATTGATTTACACTCCCAGCGGACAGCAGATCTATTCTGAAGATGTGAAGGTACGGTGATCAGTATGAACACAAATAATTCTCCAGAGAAGAATGACGCTGTCTCTCCTGTAGTCGGAGTCATGCTCATGCTCGTAGTTACGATTATTATTGCCGCATTGGTCAGTGCTTTCGCCGGAGGTCTGGCGACAACTGCAGAAATCCGCCCAACTGTCGTAATGGAAGTTTCCTATAGTCAATCCAATGGGTTGATCATTACCAACACTGGTTCATCCAGTACGCCGACTGATTTTTCCGTATGGATTCGTCCGGGCGAAGAGACTGGAATGACTGATTATGCTTATGAAATTCCGCTCGAAAGTTCAAAGATTGCATCTGCTTTCTCCACTGGAACATCACTCTATGTCAGTGCAGCGACCATTAAGGATGCCCTTGAAGAAGAGTACGGACAGTCCAGGCAGCCGTGGATGATCACCTGTGATCTTGATGACAGCAGAAATGCCATAGGAAAATCTTTCTATGTTGAACTTGTCGATGAGTCCGGTACCTTTGCCAAAGCAAAAGGTGTTGTACAGGCATAAATGCTAAGATGGGCTGTGATCCATCTGATTCTTTTTTTTTGAATTTTTGTTTATTGGATATGGAATAAGAGCCACGTTCATACATAATCTGCGCTTTTCTCTTTTTTTCAAATCTATGTCGGAGAAATGATCACAGAGTCCGTCATTTCTCCGTCGGTTACAAGTTAAGTTATCCTTATGTATTTATGGTGTAAATTAAATATTATTAGTATGTAATACAACCTGCCCCCTCTCTCACAAATTACACCAATTGATTCTATCAATGACCAAAAATACATCGCATTTAAAAAAATCGCCAGACATCAAGCATTCTGTTTAGCGGCACTGCAGCTAGTTGTGTCGTCCTTCCGGTGTCCTCCCTCCGTTTTGTAATACAGGAGCATAGAAAAAACCATGATTCCGAAAAAAATTCTGATTACAGTCATTCTCCTCCTACTTGTATCAGGCATATGTGTTGGAAAAATTCCGGCACGATACACCGGAGGCATCTGATGCAGTTGAAGACATCGCACTTTCCTGCAAAAAAACAATTCGATGAAGAGGCCGCGATAAATTCTGAAAAAAAATTTACCACGCATCATCTTCGTGAACTTTTTTCGTTGAGAAAAGAGCCCTCTCCTGAAGAAAAAAAAGAGACAGCCGCAAAAAAATTTTCTCTGGGAAATCTTTTTGAAAAAAAATCTAACGAACAAAAAATTATCTTTGAAGAACCTCCGATGATCCTCGAACTCCCGGAGTTTGCAACAGAACATGAAGTGCTTGATCGCTACTGGCTTACACCGCCGTATGCATACACCAACATCTATCGCGACGAAGTCTCCCACATCCACTACGAGATAGTTGAGCCGAAGATCTCAGAAAAGGAACTCGTCGTTCTCGAAGAAACCTTCGAACACCTGCGGTCCATGCTGGTCTACGACACCGTGCGCAAACGCGGAGAGTTCGGTCTGGACCTTGGCATGCTCAGAGATGTTATCAGCACCTTTGATCCCGAAATAACACCGGACCGAATCGGCGTTCTCATCTATTACCTCAACCGAAATTTTCTCGGCTACAGCAGACTCGATCCCCTCATGCATGATGAAAAGATCGAAGACATCACCTGTAATGGTGCTGACATTCCGATTTTTTTGTATCACCGACGGTTTGCAAACGTTGAGACCAACTGTCTGTTCGACGCAATCGAGCTGAACAAATATGTTCTGAAGCTTGCCCAGAAAGCTGACAAACAGTTATCTCTCACAACGCCTCTTATCGACGCAGCCCTTCCTGACGGCAGTCGGGCGCAGCTGACCTACTCTGACATCATCTCCTCCAAAGGAAGTTCGTTCACCATCCGCAAATTCAAAGTCGACCCGATGACGCCGGCCGATCTCATCGCATCCAACACCTACAGTGCTGATCTCATGGCCCACATCTGGCTCGCGGTCGAAAACCGCAAAAGCATGATCATCGCCGGAGGTACCGCGAGCGGCAAGACCTCTACCATGAACGCGGCATCATTTTTCATCCCCTCGGTTGCGAAAATTGTCTCCATCGAAGACACCCGCGAAATTCAGTTGCCGCACACCAACTGGCTGCCGATGAAAACGAGGGAAAGCGTTGCCAATGTTTCCGGTATGGGAAACATCAGCATGTTCTCGCTCCTGAAGGCTGCACTCAGACAGCGGCCTGAGTACATCATCGTCGGAGAAGTCCGCGGCGAAGAAGCCCAGACACTTTTTCAGGCGATGAACACCGGCCACACCACTTACTCAACGCTGCATGCAGGAAACGTCAAAGAGGCAATCAACCGGCTCACGCATAATCCGATTAACGTTCCGGTCGCCATGTTCGGCGCCTTAAACCTTATTCTGGTTCAAAGTCTGCTCTATGGCGAGGGCAAAGGATTTCGCCGCTGTCTTTCCTTGAACGAGATCACGGTCGGAGAAGTTGGCATCAACTGGCAGCCGCTCTTCACCTGGGATCATCTGACGGATACGTTCGTCAAAAGCTATGAAAACTCCTCGGTCTTTGACAACATAGCCTACCAGAACAACTGGTCGCGGGAACAGCTTGAGGCAAAACTTGCAGTCCGAAGGACTGCGCTCGAGAGAATGGTTGCTGGCGGAAAAACAACACCGCCCGAAGTGGAGGCCGCAATTCGCGAAACAATCATAACAGAACAGAGGAGTCGATGACCGAAACGAAAAGTTTCATCGACCGGCTTCTCTTCAACAGACAGATGGCCGGAACGCTCCGTTCAGCCCACATCACTGTTCCGGTAGATCAGTACATGATGCTGACCATTCTCCTCACGGCTTTTTCAGCTCTCCTCATGATGATGGTTGGAGTTCTGTTCTTTGTCTTTGAGATCAGCTTCAATCCGATTCCCTTTCTTCCCCAATGGCTCGTGATGCTGTTCGCGATAGTCCTCGCTCCTGCTGGTGTCTTTGCTGCGCTTTACTACTATCCACAGCTTGAGGCACAGGGAAGAAAAACGAAAATCGATATGGACCTGCCGTATGCAATCACCTACATGCAGGCCCTCTCCTCAACGATCACGCTCTACGACATTTTTCGCAGCGTGTATGACGCGGCAGATCTCTACGGCGAAGTCTCCAGAGAGTGCGGACTCATCGTTCGGGACGTGGAGTTGTTCGGCGAGGATCTTCTGACTGCGATGGAGAACACCATCTCGGTCACACCTTCGGAAAACTTCCGAGAACTTTTAAATGATCTGATGCTGGTCTATCGCTCGGGAGGCAACCTCACCAACTTTTTCAATGCAAAATCCGAGTCGTACCGCGAACTTGCAAGACAGGAACTTGAGGCACTGTTACAGTTTCTGGAGATGATCGCAGAAATTTATGTGACCGCGTTTGTCGCAGGACCAATTGCGATCATCATCATGCTGGTCGCCCAAAATCTTTCCGGCCAGAGCACGCTTGCAGGAATCATGCCATTGATGTACATCGGGCTTCCGCTCGGAGCAGTTGCCCTTATCTTCATCCTCTACATTCTTCTGCCGCCCGACAACCTTGATATCACCCGCCGTGAGATACGTGACAGCGAGTACGGCACCGAACTCCTTGCACCGGGCATTGAGACAACGCCTGATGCTGCATTCATCAAGCAGCTGAACAGCCGCAAACAGATGCTCAAACTTCTTGAAATTGTCAGACACCCGATCAAATTTTTCATCTCAGACTACACAATTCCGATGGTTATCGGCTGTATTCTTGCAGGCGTTGTGTTCCTCTCCTACCTTACAGGAGCGTTTGGAAACGTTTTTCCAAGCTTCACCCTTCAAGCTCTCATCTGCATTATGGGAATAGCTGCGATGTTTCCTTTGATGACAGCGTATGAGATTCGCCGCAGATATGTGAACAAGGTTGAAACCCAGCTGCCGGAATTTTTGCGGGAGATTGCCGATATGCGTGACATCGGCATGACGCTTCAGGGAGCCATCTTCATGATCTCAGGCAACAAGACCGGTGTGCTCTCTTCAGAGATCAGAGTGGTGTCTGATGAACTCAGATACGGTTCATCTCTTGCCGGAGCACTTGTCAGAATGGAGGAGCGTATCGGTCTTGTCTCGGTGAAGCGGGCCATCTCGCTTCTGGTGAAAGCGAGCGAAGTCACTGATTACATTCGGGAAATTTTAACGATTGCGATCGCAGACCTTGAACATTATCTGAAGATGAAATCAAAGCGGCTGAATGTTTCATTCGTCTATCTGGCGGTAATTTATCTGTCGTTTGGCATCTATCTTTACTCGGCGTACCAGATGAACGTTGCATTCATCTCCAGTTTTTCTGCGTATGATATCAGCTTTGATCTCACCTCGAACAAGACCGATATGTTTCACATCGGTATCATTCTTGCATTCTTCTCCGGCATTATGGCAGGCCAGCTCTCGGCGAACAGTATTCTCTGCGGGCTGAAACACTCGATCATTCTCCTCTCGGCAACGATTGTGATGTTTGTCTTTATTTTGTAGGAAAAAATCATGAGCTGCGATACATCTGATAATGCTATTACCTCGGTTGTGGGTGAGATGCTGATTTTAGTTCTGGTGATCATTTTAGTGTCACTGTTTGCAACGTCTGCGTTCAATCTTCTGCCGGGCGACCGCGAAACGGTCGCGACCGTCTCCATGAGCCACAATGATTCTCATCTGATCTTCTGGCACAAAGGAGGGGACTGGGTGGACAAAAAAGATCTGATCATTACGGCAACGCCGAAGGCCGGCGGCGACCGGATTACTCTTCCAATCGATGAAGTGTATGATTGCTTCGGCAATCCTGTTGAGGTGTTTGATCTCGGCGGAAATGTTGCGGCATCGGTCACTGATCTTTTCTCTGGAACATATGAGATACGGGTTACGACCTCCAGAAGTGTGATCCATGCAGAGGTGTTCATAAAATGAAATCCGATCACAATGAGGCGGTCTCTACCGTGATTGCCCTGATGCTGATTCTCGCAATTCTTTCAACATGCATCGCCATCTACTCAGCAACCTACATCCCGGGACTCAAACAACAGTCAGAGATTTTGCACAGCGAAGAGGTACAGTACGCATTTCAACGTCTCTCCTCTGATGTTGACAACCTCTACTCACTTGGCCGCCCTGCCCAGTTCTCAGAACCCGTTCCCCTCGGCGGCGGAGACATTCTCCTAAGTTTGGTGAAGTCGAGTGGAACAATTGAACTTCAAAAGAAAAACATTGTCAGCATCACTGTCGGAGGAGAGGAGTTTGATGTTGAGACGACATCTGTTTCGTACACTCCTTCGTACTCTTCGTGGGAGTTGCAGGGCTATCTGTATCAGAACGGTGTTGTCTGGATAACCAAAGGTACCAAGAAAACCCCGGCTGATCTTATTCTTCATACGGTCAAGATGGGAACAGATCAGGAGAGCGAAACGATCAACAAATGGCTGACTGCGATGCGTCCCGTGCCGTCCGGTGAAAACTACACGATGCAGATTGTGTCGATGATTCCTGCCGACGGAAAGAGTTCTGTGACCGGCTCAGGGATTGCAAAAATTCGGTTGAACGCTGTGGCTGTGAAGGAGAAAACGTACCACAATACCTCCATAATGTTCGACTCCGAACCAATTCTCTCTTCAGTAAACGTCACGCTGAAGATTTTGCAGATTGAGGTGAGTGTTACATGACCCGCGACTCTGCGGTGTCTCCGGTTGTCGGCGTCATGCTGCTTCTTGTTCTCGTCATCATCTTCACTGCTGTTCTTGCTGCCTATGCAGGCGGTCTTGCCCAGACATCGACGCCTTCGCCATCGGTTGATATTGTTGCCTACAGCTCCGGCAGCGGGGGAGATTTTTCTATCATCTTCGAACATCGCGGCAGCGATGCTCTGCCGATCGCTGACTGTAAGATCACCACATTCATCGATTCACATGAGAGCTCCTTTCCGGCTTCAGTAGTTTCTGAAAGCAGCAGCTGGCGCACCGGAGAGATAGTCAGTACAAAAAATCTGACAAACACCGCATCACTTCTGAAAATTTCCGAGAGTCAGTTTGTGCAGTACATCAAACGCTCCACCCCTCTTGAGCTTCGCCTCTATCATCTCCCCACAAACTCGATTCTTTTTAAAGACACCATCCTTCTGGAGGAACCATGATGAAAAAAACCGATTTCGCAGTATCCGAGGTCGTCGGCGTTCTCTTAATGCTGACGATCACGCTCATTCTTGTGAGTCTTGTGGCAGTTGCCATGAGCAGTGCGGTCAGCAGTAACGAAAAACCAATAACTGCTACGATCATCGCGTCCGGCGTTCACGGCAAAAATATCATCTTCGAAAACATCGCCGGTGATGCTTTTGTCCTGAATCAGGTTGAACTTCGCCTCGGCGTCCGCGAATACCCCTCACAGTACACAATACTCCGCAACACCGCCGAGGGAGGGAGGCTGATAAGTTACTCGAACTCATCAACGATTTCCCTCGGTGATCGGTTTTACATCCAATCCGAATCGGATGGAAAGTTTCAGTGGAGCTCCTTTGAGATCTCTTCAGGCAATCATCTGACGTATCGGTTCTATGATCTTCGGACCGGCAGCCCGATCTCCTCAGGAGAGATCGCGATTCCGTAAACAAATTTACAAAATTTCCCTCTTCCAACTGACCTTCTGGCCGGTGGAGTAGATTCTATCCATATCCAGTCCCTGCACAATCCTTTTCGCATGATCCGCATCGCGAATCACAAACGAGGAGATGTCATCAACGCCGAACTCAAAAAGTGCCGGAGCAAGAGGAGTTGAAGGACCAACGATAACCACGTTCTCCGCATTTTCTGAGAGTTTCAGATACCTTGGCAGGGTTTTGTAGATGATGCTTGCGCAGGTAATGAACACGAAGTCAGCCTCTGGTATCAGATAATCAGTAGCCGGTTCGGGATAATCCTCAGGTCCGGGCGTTGTTTCAACGATCGAGAGATCGCAGACAGGCGCAAACAGCTGTTCCAGATGCGGAAAGTGGCCGACGACACAGACTTTTTTGTTCTTGATCCTGTTCTGGGACATGATGAAGGGATCATTTTTCCGGTCCTCGGTAATTCTGGATGCCGCAAGCTCAACTCCATTCGATGCCGCAACTTCAGGATTATTGTAATAGGCATTGATCGCCGCAAGACCGATTGATGCCTCCACATAGTTCCAGGACTTCACCGCTTCAGCAAGTTCACGAAGCGGCATGCCAAGTTCGCGGCGCAAAAGTTCCGGACGGCTGTCAATTGGGATAAGCCCTGCAGTACCGGCACCACTGCCGCTTCTGACAAAAGAGTTGTAACAGCCGTTAATCAGATCGTCAACCGTGTATTCCGCGGGAATCCCTGCAATAATTTCATCGTACATTTTCCACATAATCTTTCCTCAGATTGTATCAGGAGTTATTCTCCCTCCGGTCCGCAGTCTGTTTCTAATGGACTGCAGCGTGTTGTCCAGCATCTCAATTTTTGCGAGGCTCTCGCGTTCCTCAGGCGTTGTTTCGATGACTGCGTGAACACCGCCGTTTTTGATCACAAGCCTCTTTCCGGCCATTAAGGCAAGGAGGGGATCATGCGTTGAGATGAGAACAATTTTTTCGTTTTTCGCGAGCATGCGAATCGCCTGTCTCCGGTCAACACCGGCGTTCTCGATCTCATCGATCAAAACGATTGGTGAAGCACTCATGCATGCAGTATCTGCGATCATCAAAGCCCGCGACTGTCCGCCGGAAAGCTGCGTGACTTTGGTATCGGGTGTAAACTTTTCTCCGGCAAGTTCGTTTGCCGCAGCAAAACATTCGGCTGCGACGCTGACGGGATCGGGATGCAGTCTGCTTTTTGCATGCATCTCGAAGAATTCTTCAACCGAGAGGTCCATCACGAAGTTCATGTTCTGCGACAGCTGGGCGACGAGTCGTCCGTCCATCGCAAACCGTTCCTCATCCTCAAGGGTTTTGCCGTTGACAAGGATCAGACGTTTTGTCGGCGTATCCCGCTGGGCAAGACACTCAATGTCTGCAAGAAGTCTGCTTTTTCCTGATCCTGTAGGCCCGACGATGCTTACGATCTCGCCAGGTTTTATCGAGAGCGTGAACTCCTCGGCCTCTCCGGATTTTGTTTGGCCTCCGAGGATGGTGATCTCTTCAACTGCTGTGGTCTGTTTTTCCTCTGCAACGGTCTCAAGAAACCGGACAAGCTGATCAAGAACGGTTGCTTTGTCCAGCCCGAAGTCGATGAGGGTGTTTTCGTCTGCATAATCCAGCGCTTCGCTGAGAGGGAGATTGTCCTTAAGATTTTGCAGATTGTAGTTGACGAAGAAATCTGCGGCAACCGGATGGGTCTCAAGAAGTTCTCCAAGGGTTGTTCCTGCAATGATTTCGTAGAGATCTTCGGTCATGGAAACTCCATTTTGCGCAGCATTCCCATCTGATACTCTTCGCCGATTCGTGTTTCTCCGGTACAGTAGGAACAGACCGAAGACGGCGTGGTGAATCTGAGTTTGCAGCCGCGAAGGCTTGCCGTATCTGGTGCGGACTCGGCATGTTTCCCAAGCATAAACGCTCCCTGTCCGGTAATTCCGTTGATGAAAACTATTTTTGCGCTGCTGTTAACCTGCCGGATGTTGAACATGAATACCTCGCGTTCTGCCTGGGAGACGATGTCTCCTTTGGTGACCACAACTATGTCGGCGAACTTGAGCATCGGCCCGATTTTTCTTGGCGTGTGAACACCTGAAAGGTTGTCAATCACGCAGATCGCAAGAACGCCTCTGATATGCGGAGAGCAGCGATTGCAGAGGCCTGCGCTTTCGGTGATGAGAATGTCAAAGCCCTGCTCTGTTCCCCATCTGACTGCGTCCTCGACATTGCTGATGAAAAAATGATCAGGGCAGAATTTTCCGGCAAATCCTACCTGCACCGGAATGCCGTACTCGGTGTACCGGTCGCGATCAAAGGAGGTGAGGCAGTCGAATTTGACGACGCCTATTGTTTTTCCTCTTTCACGTAAGATATCTGCAAGCCGCAGGATAACCGAAGTTTTTCCTGATGAGGGCGGGCCTGCCACGGTTATCAGTTTCATGGAAAACTTCCTTAATGGTATATATTCAGCTTCTTTACATAAAAATATGGGATTATTTTTTCTGAAAAATTAATTACATGTTGTTGACCAAAAATAGAAAATATATTTTCTTCTCAGGCCATACCGCTCACTCGTGAATCATTACAAGCATCATCTTGAATCTGGTAGTCGGGTGTACTGCGTGCGGAACATTTGCCGGCATAATGATCATCTGTCCCTGCTTCAGATGATGAGGGGTTCCCCCGACCGGAATGTCAGCTTCGCCCTCAAGCACGATTACCAGTGCATCGTAAGGGGCTGTGTGTTCCGAGAGTCCTTCGCCTGCTTCAAACGCAAACGCGGTGACTGTTCCTGATTTTTTGTTGATAACCATCCGGGAGACAACCGATCCGGGCTGGTACTCGGTGAGGGAGCTGAGATCAACCGGTGTTCCGATCAGGGACTTTGGATCATAGTTCATACCGAAGTATTGGCGCAGGAAGAGATAAACCTCTGTCTCGTATCAGAAAATTTTGTTTGGGGAATCTGTTTTTTTCAAACGCGAATAACGCGAATAGCGCGAATCGCATGCCTGCGGCCTGCTCACCGCTTCGCGGAATAAAAAATCGCCAATGGCGATTTTTGGAAAGAGGAGTGTATTTGTATGCAATATTCATTAAAAAAAAATACTATCAATGAATTTTCCCTAAAAATCGCCATTGGCGATTTTTTTATTCGCGCTATTCGCGTTATTCGCGTTTGAAAAAAAAGCATCCCCCTATCAGAACCACCGCATCATCACGATCGCATCCTCGCCATCTGCATAGTACTCCCCGAACACAATCACATCCTCGTACCCGATTTTTTCATAAAACCCGTGAGCCGAAGTATTACTCACCCGCACCTCCAGACTGCAGGCCCGGCAGCTGTCGAGGAAAAAATCCCGTTCAAGTCTTCGGAGAAGCAAACGTCCGAGACCAAATCCGCGAAGCTCAGGAACAACCGCAAGATTACAGACATGACCGTACTTCTCCTCATCCGTCTCCTCAACCGCTCCTGCTGCAAACCCTACGATTCGTCCGTCCGCCTCGGCAACATAAAACGAGGTCAGAAACACCGTCATCATCTCAATCATTCCCTTGTAATCCCAGGGGTCCGAAAAACACATCAGCTCAATCCGGTAGATCTCCGGAATGTCCTCAATAGACGCCTTGCGGATCGTGCAGCCTGCAACCGTCCCGCCAACCCCGTTCACCACTACCATTGTTATTTTAGTATTGTCACCGAACTATATTATAGGGAGTCTTACCACTCATGGTTACCATATATCCGTTTACCGGCCTCCACCCATCCGACGCGGCGTACACTTTCGTTCCGTCCGTTCCCTATGATGTGATCAGTGTCGAAGAAGCAGCAGCAGAAATTGCGAAGAACGACAAAACCCTTCTCCGCGTTATCAGGCCCGATGCCGAACTGCAGGACATCGACCCGCACGACGACCGCATCTATGAACGTGCCCATGAAATGTTTGAACAGATGAAAAAATCCGGCCTGCTCGTTGATGACGATCGTCCGGCATTTTATCTCTACCGCATCACCCTTGGCGGCGAAACATTTACCGGCCTCATCTCCTGCGTCAGCGTTGCTGAGTATAAGGATGACATCATCAAAAAGCATGAGCTGACCCGCTACGACAAAGAAGAGGACCGCACCCGCCACATCGATGCCGTCTCCGCCCACACCGGTCAGGTGTTTTTGCTGTATAAAGATCCGGGAGCTGTTCACGCCCACATCTCGGCCCTCGCAGACTCCATGCAGCCGTTTGGCGAGTACCGTTCTGCCGGAGGCAACCTGCACCAGATCTACCGCGTCGATGATGCAAAAGAGATCGCAAACCTTGAACAGATGTTTGCCGCGATCCCGAATCTCTACATCGCCGACGGTCACCACCGGGCGAAGTCCTCGGCAAATGTGTTTGACCGCCGGTCTGCCGAAGGCAGATCTACGCCTGATGCAGAGCGATTCATGAGCGTTCTGTTTGCTCACGACAAAGTGAGAATCTACGGCTACCACCGTCTCGTCCGTGACCTTGCCGGCATGAATGCTGATCAGTTCCTCGGCGACCTTGGCTTACGGTTTACCGTAACCCCGATCAAAAAAGTTGACACGACGAAAAATGCTGTTCCGCCAATGGCAAAAGCTGACGGCTCGACCCACATCATTCATCTGTATCTGGAGAGCGAGTGGTATGAGCTGACCCGTCCGGTTGACCCGAATGCAGATGCGATCGAAAGACTCGACGTCTCTGTTCTGCAGGAGTCGGTGCTTGACGACATGCTTGGCATCATCGATCCCCGCGGTGATCCCCGCATTGCGTTTGTTGGTGGTATTGTTCCGCTCGCAGACGTTGTCAAAGAAGTGGACGCAGGAGAGTACTCGGCAGCATTTATCATGCAGCCGGTAACCGCCCAGGGAGTCATTGATGTTGCGGACAACGCAATGATCATGCCGCCGAAGTCAACATGGTTTGAGCCGAAACTTTTGTCTGGCATGGTCATCCACGAAATCCGTTAACATTTTTTCAACATATTTTTTGAACTATCTGTGGCACGTGGTTACCGCCGGCAAAGCCAAAAAAAATTTCATGCACGAAAAATTATGAAATAGGCTTTGCCCATAAATTCATTTATTGGCACACACTGTCCGGCATTGATCGTAGCTCCGCCAACGATTCGCATGCCTTCGGCCTGCTCGCTGCTTCGCAGGAAAAACGGAGCACACGAAAATTTCACAGAAAAACATCACGGAGCAGACGTGAACATCACGGAAATGAATCGTTTTCGGATTCAGTGGTGTTCACGTCTGCTCCGTGATGTTTTTTTATTCTGTGTGTTCTGTTTTTCCGTGGGAGGCTAGGAATTAATAGACAACACCGAAAAATTATGAAATCTAAAAAATAAAAAAAAGATTGCCGGATTATTTCCGGATGCCGTTTTTCACATAATTTTCCGTCGTGATAACCGTTGTCCCGGCAAGCGTGAAGTAGGTGTCATCGATCGGCTCGATTGAGTACAGCCACAGATCCGCGTAGTTGGGAATGCCACCATCATCCCACTGATAGTCATAGGTAATTCCACCGCCGGATTTTGCAATTATCACGGATTTACGAACCACCGATGATCCGAACAGATCGGTATAATACATCGCGTTTTCCCCGTTCATCTCCGGAACCTGCATGTTGGCATGTATTGTTCCATTGTAATCGAAGATCACAATATTATCTACATTTGTGGATATGTCCTCGGTAAACACCGTTCCGTTTGCTCCCGGATTGTCCGCTATTTTTTTGATGGCATTCTCGACCCCTTTTTCATGGGCGTATCCGAGAATTGCCCGGACAACAGTCGCAACATCTCCTGAGGCCTTGTTATTGATCTCCGTATAATTTGTTGCTCCGGGACTCAGACCCATAATGAACCAGTCATCATTTACCGGCATCACATAAGCGATCGTAAAGAGTCCTGCCTCAGACAGCTGGGTATCATCCGAAGGATCGAAGTAGGCTATGTATCCTCCACCCTGCTGTGCGGTTGTGATCATCTGTTTCATATACGATATACCGTACCGTCCGCGTCCGTTGATGTAGTTCAGACCAATGGTTTCCTTTTTATCAGGAGGTGCGGCAAGAATCGTTCCGTCAGTACTTACGGCATACACTTCATAGAAATAGAAACCTCCGTTGATACGCTCCATCGCAGGTTCTGATCCACTGGTAAATGCATATCTCCATATCGCCGTCACATCGTCACGCATCTGATCCGGTTGCGGGGTAAACTGATCCCCATAGTTTACCGGCGCGTCATTATCATTTTTGGTGAGGAAAATGGAGTACTCATTTTGGTGAACGAGCACTTTTTCCCATGCAGTGGTAACTTGGGTGTCGTCTTTTCCTGCATACTGATATGCGCCGGTTAGATCATCCTGAAGAATAATTATGCTGTTTCTGATCTTATTGGGAACTCCTTTTTCCAGTTTGGTTCCAATGTACTCCTGCTGTGTTGCATAGGTGATAACTCCGTCACGGTTGGCGAGGAGGATGGCATAATCTCCGTACTTGACGCCATCTGCGAGACGGTGTCCCTCCTGCAGGAGGAGATAGGCTTCTGTTGCAATGAGCAGACATCCCTTGTACTCGCCTGTGGGACTGAAGACCGGCGCATAGAGCAGTTCCATCATTCCGAGTTCAGGAATGTAGACCGGGCCGAAATTAACAGCTCCGCCGGATGAAATGAAGTCCTCCTCGGTTGGCACGGGAATTGTATCAGATATTTTTCCCGGAGAGTAAATGGGTGTTTCAACAGAGTTTCCGGCAGCGTCGTAGTAGACAATTCTGTTTATCCAGATCTTTTCTGCATAATAATCGTTGATGATCCGCTGCACATCTTTTTCTGTTTCCGCTTTACCGATCTGATCGCCAAGATAGTACATATCAAGAACGCAGGTGGTATACATGGTTCTGATATCATCGGCGAAATCAGCAAGTGCCTCTTCAGTTTCACTGCTCAGTTCGGTGTAGGTGATCTCTTTGTCTGTGGTTATGCAGCCTGCAGATAGTACTGCAATTACACATCCGATCAGTACTAGCAGAAGTAGTTTGTGGGCATGTTCAATTCTCATAATGACTCTCTCCTGGGTTTAGCTGAGATGATATTTTTCCATCAGTTCCGCACGCTTTCCTGATGCTTCCAGGTCAGCGAGACCTCTGTCTATGAGATCCTGCAGGGGGATGTTGCCGTTCTGTATTGCAACACCGCACATGTTTTTCGTATCATAGGTAGATACGATCTGAATATCATTTTGATTTGCCATCGATTTAAGGAGTGGTTCATGTACAACGATGCAGTCAACCTCTCCTGAAAGACAGGCGTTAAGGAGATCACTGGTGGTTGCGTACTCTTTGATCATTCCGGTTTCCACCATCTCCGCATACCGTTTCTGATCATACTGATCTTCAAGCCAGTATCCCATGATGGTCTTTGTGACATAACCGGTGACAACCGTGCCGGACTCAAAGTTATTTTTTGTGATCGGACGATTTTTTGCGCATCCGACTCCCACTCCTGCGGCATAGTATGGTGTTGAGAAGCTGACTTTGGCGGATCGTTCATCGGTGATGACCATTCCTGAGTACCACATGTCAACTTTACCGGTGGCAACCGCGTTGATATTTTTCGACCATGGAATATTGACATAGGTCACCGTAAATCCATTCTTTTCTGCAATCCACTCAAGCGACTCAGTATCAAATCCGGTCAGGTTTCCGTCTTCACCAACGTAGGTGAACGGCCAGTTCTCTTCTGAGATGCCGACCAGATACTCGTCCTTCAACTGTGCCACGTGATGCTTTTGCATAATTTTGTCGTATTTTTCAGACGCGACGATGTTTGCAAGACCGGCATTGATTTTTGCGATTAGTTCCTCGTTTGATTTGTCAGCGACAAATCCTACATCATTTTTGTCGGTGATGTATCCAAGGGAGGTGAGAGGTGAATATTGATGAAGTTTTTCTCCAAGAACAAAATCTGTGCCAATAACTGCATCCGCTTCTCTGGTGAGGATAGCGTAGAGGGTAGCGTCCTGTGTGTATTTGGCGATGATCTTTTTCTCAGCAACCATTTTGTTGAATGTTTCTGTGCCGAAATGTTCTTCGAGCAAGTTTTCGTAGACGCTGCCTTTGTCATAGGCGATTATGGCGTTTCCCGAGAGAACATCATCTATGGTTAGGTTGGAATCTTTTCTGACGACAATTGTCTGTCCGGTAACGATATACGGATCAGAGAACAGATATTTTTCCTGACGTTTCGGTGTTATGATCCAGGCAGTTATCAGATCAATTTCTCCGTTATCGAGTTTTGACTGAATGACTGCATGATCCCAAAATTCATACACGAACCTGATGCCCTGATCTTCGGCGATCGCGTTGAGAACGTCGATGTCAATTCCATACGCCTCTCCGGTTCCCTGTACCTGCATGGAAAACGGGGAGAATGATGGACTGACGGCTACGACATAGGTCGGTTTTTCCTGTACGCATCCGGCTGCGGCGATTAACACGCCGAGGAGTAAGAGCACTATGATGAAAATTGAGAGAGTGTTTTTTCTGGTCGCGATAATCACCCAATAGATGTATAACTATAGTATCCGGCTTCAATACATATTGTCTTTACGCAGGTCTCGATGCTATATTTCAAAATTGGATTGCACTTTTCTCTCTCACCAAATTCCGAAAATCAAGCGTTTTCTCAAAACAAGTAATTATAATGCTCTGATAACAATTTCGGCTTCAGGCGCGTGTAAAAATATCTCATCCTGAGTTTGGCACTTTGGATTACTGTGAAATTTCACGTGATTATGTCACTGGATTATTTTTTCCAATAATATCAATGTCTCAATATGTCTCTCGATTTTTCCATTTGTTTGGGGATTGGCAAAGTATTTTTTTTTTCTTCGTGAGCAAAGCATGTCATGTTTTTTTTTGAAAATTTTTACGTCATTCTGTTAATAAATTATATTATTGATACTCTTTGACTTCGTTCTCTCATAAATGCCGGAGAGGATGCAGCAGAGAAAATTTCAGCGTATGTGATTATTGGTGTGAAAAAAATTTAAAAAAAATTATGCGTAGCCTGCAGGATCATCTTCGTCAGCAGACTCTTCATCGGATTTTTCTGTGGATTTTTTTCCATAGAATTTTTCGTAAAATGTTTTCAGATTCTCTTCGCATTTTTTCACGAGGTTTGGATCCACATTTTCGATCGGAATGTTTCGGCCGATCTCTGCTGCAAGAATTTCCACCAGCTGAAAGACCGAGTCGGGTGTCATTTTGATTCTGCTTTCCTGTCCTGAGTAGAGCATGACGATCATGTCAACCGTCCAGTACGGATTTTCTCCTTCCCGCTTGTAGGTGTTGACGTCCACTGTGTGCCAGTCCTCGTCCATTGTTCCTGCCGAGAGTGTGTATGCTTGCTGGACGCGGTTGCCGTAGAGGGCTGTCAGATGCTGGATTACCCATGCAGCACTGCGGCTCTTTTCGTCCTTGATTACATACAGTAAATCTTCAAAGAATGCTGCTGCGTTTACGTGGCATGCGGTCATGACCACCATTGTGGCTGATGGTCCGAGCAGCATCGACATTGCGTTCACGATTCTCGGGAATGTTTTGCGATCGATCGGGTCTACGAGATGGTACTCGAACACTTCGCGGATCGGATCAAGGACGGTCGGCGTTTTTTCCAAAATGTCA
Source organism: Methanorbis furvi (assembly GCF_032714615.1). Classification (NCBI taxonomy): domain Archaea; kingdom Methanobacteriati; phylum Methanobacteriota; class Methanomicrobia; order Methanomicrobiales; family Methanocorpusculaceae; genus Methanorbis; species Methanorbis furvi. Next base: position 229,988 of record NZ_JAWDKA010000001.1, on the reverse strand, counting down.
GCGAACTGTGCAAGGTCAGCGAGGAACTGTGCAGGAACCGGTTTGTGCGGACGTTCGATATCATTCTCTTCAGGTTTTTCTGCCGCTGATGGAGCTTCAACTGCTTCAAGATGGATGATATCTTTTTTGTCTGTTACGGCAGGAGTTTCCGAGGGAAGCTGGACCGTCTCTGTTTCCGCCTTCTTCTTGGTAACCCTCCGCTTTTTTGGAGGATTTTTTTCTGCCGGTACGGTATCTGTCGGACGATCCTTCTCCTCAGTCATACATACTCATTGGTGCAGAGAGCACAAAAACATCATCGATTGTGCGAATCGTGGACGGCTTATGATCAGCCCACGGAAAAACGGAGCACACGGAAATTTGATTGAAAAACATCACGGAATTACATTTGAAACAATATTTCTGTGCTGTTCACGTCTGCTCCGTGATGTTTTTTTTTCTGTGGTACTTCAGTGTGCTCCGTTTTTCCGTGGGCGGAGCAGTGAGTAGGAGGCCGTAGGCATGCGAACCGTGGGCGGAACAGGCAGTGAGCAAGCAGAAAAAAACTCATGAAAACAATTTTCAAAAATAGGTTGTACCCGAGAGGGGTGGGTACATGTACAACCCTTGGGACACGGTTAGATGTATGGGTTGCGCAGTGGTTTGAGTGCAGCGTGCTCCGCGTGGTTGCGGTGCTCGATGTAGCTCTGGTTCTTGGTGATCTTCTCAGTTGCGAGTTTGGTGACGAGTTCAAGTCCTGGCTTGACACCGTCCATAGACTCTGCAATGATCCAGCCTGCTTCGACTGCCTTGTTGAAGGCTGCCTCTCCTGCTGCGGAGCGGACGAAGACGGTAGACCATCCGTCCGGAGTTCCGACGGATCCGGTAGAGATATCTGCCATGTTTGCAACGTAGTCAAGACACACGTGGCATCCCGGCTGCTCGTACTTGTGAGTAACCTTCAGCGGGATCTGAGAGTTCACACCGCGCTCGGTGTAAACACTGAACTTGCCCTTTCCGATGTCCATCTTGGTGACGTTGTCGATCTTGGTTGCACAGTGGTCTTCAACCATCTGGAAGAGACCCTGGTACGGGAAGTTCTCCATACAGAAGATACCCAGTGCCAGTGCAATCTTGTCTGGAACGTCACGCAGTCCGATCGGATAGAGCTGTGCCTTACGAAGTGCCTGAATCTGACAGGGAGTACCAACAATACCGATCTTATCAAGACCGTAGCTGCGGGTTGCCTCCTTGATCAGGGCCATGTTCGGAGAGATCGAGTATTTCGTTCCACGTGCTGCGAGAAGCTCGTCAACGGTGGTGGCGATCATCGGCTCAGGCTTGTATGCCTCGTCTCCTGGTCCAGCGACGATTGCTCCGTCAATAATGCCTGTCTCAAGTGCGTAGGCAAACATTGCGGTGACGATTCCTCCGTCCTGGGACTTTGCGAGAATGTCTTCACAGCCGGCTTTGGCTTTGTAGACTGCCTTGTATTGTCCAAGATATTCCATTTTTTTCGCCTCCGACCTTATGGTTTCATGACCTCTCCAATGAGGTTCGTAATCGATTCATACTGTCCACAGACGTCGAAGCTGAAGAAGCTTCTCGGGCACTGTGCATAGCATGCGCCGCATTTGATACACAGATCGCGCTCGATCTGCGGCTTGCCGTACTGCATGGTAACTGCACGAACAGTACATGCTGCTGCACAGCTGCCGCATCCGCAGCAGAGGCCCTGGTTGATGACTTCGGTCATCAGGTCGCATCCGCATGCCTCGGTTCCTGCTGCTGCAAGGTTCATCAGCGGGGTGAGGTATGCAGTTGCAAGTGCCTTCTGTTCGTCGTTGCCTTTCAGCAGTAAGTATGCCATTAAGCACACGTTACGGATCTGCTGCGGGGTCGGTGCACATGCTGGGATGTAGACATCGACTTTGATCAGATCGCCGATCGGCAGGAAAGCCTCGTGCTGGGGCTGGTTCTGCTGGCCACCACGGCAGAAGCGGGTGGTGTTTCCATAGCAGGCACATCCTCCAAGAGCCACAACGATTGTTGCGTTCTCACGGGTTTCCAGAATCTCTTCCATTGAGCACTCGTCATTTAAACAGACGGAACCCTCGACCAGTGCGACATCCATCTTCGGGATGTGGCGCACATCGGCGAGCGTCAGGCAGTAGACGAGGTCAGCGTATTTGTCAAGGATAGTAAGTAATCCTTCGTAGTTATCTGCAAGGGACACGAGACATCCGGTACATCCGCTCATGTGTACGTGTCCTACAGTAATCTTGTCAGCCACTGGCTTCTCCTCCTTTGGTTTTTGAATAATTGGCTTTTGTTCGACCTTCATGTCAGCCGGCTTTGCCTCGTTAACAGGCGATTTGTGCATTGCTGACACAGGCTCATCCTGTTTACTGGCAACAGGCTTTTCGTCCTGCGTTCCCTCGCTGACATCGCCTTTTCCGAACAGTAAGCTTTTGAATTTATCGAATAATCCCATTTTAGCTTCCTATTTCTTTCAAGATGATACTAACAGTTTTGGGAATGGCCCCTTGTACTTCCGGACTCAGCTCAAGAGCGAACTCTTCGCTGTCCGGAGCTGGTATATACGCGGGCTGGCATCCGAGAACAATAATTTCCATCTTTCCTTTCAGTCTGCCGATAGGATCCAGCAGATTTCCGGAATGGGCATCCATGTAACGCTCTTCTCTGCCTTTGGGCAGAAGGTCGGCGGGGATCTTTGTCAGGTTTCCGGGTTCTCCCCCGAAATCCATGCAGTCCACAATGATCAGTTTCTTCGTCTCTTCCGGATCGATCATGGAAAAAATAAGGTGCGGGCCGCCAAGACCCACATCCATAGCTTTCACATTGTCGGGAAGTTCATGCTCGGAAAGTGCTCTGATCACGGCGGGACCAAATCCGTCGTCGCCAAAGAGTTCGTTACCGACACCGGCGATTATTACTTCTGGAAACAGTCCATCCATGTATATACTCACTCAAGGAGCTTCTGTGCCACAAGCCGGTTGTCTTCATCCAGTACAATCATGTGGGTTGCACAGGATACACAGGGGTCATATGCACGGACAATGACTTCTGCAAGTTCCCATGGTGCGCCGGTAAGTGCACGGCTGCAGGTCGGGAAGTTCCAGGTGGTCGGAACGAGCATAGAGAACCACTCGACTTTGCCGTTGCGTACCTTTGCAAGGTGAACGTCTGCGCCACGCGGTGCTTCGTTTGCTGCCCATCCGATGGATCCGTCGCCCTGCGGAATGACGTCTGCAACGACGCTTCCGGAAGTGTTGATGGCATCTGCTGCCTCAATCATCTTGTAGACGGAGTCCATGTATTCCATTTCACGTGCAATGTTGAGTCCAATGGCTCCCTTGCGGTCGTAGTTTCTGTACGTTGCAAGACGTGCACGCGGTCCGACTTCGACGGGCTGTCCGTCGTAGAGTGGGACACCAGTGCATGCCTGCATCTGCGGCCAGGCTTTTCCGCCTGCTTTGGTGGTTCCGCCAACCGGGTATGCCGGGTCTTCGAGGGTGATATCCTCTTCGCCCATGTACCAGTCCCAGGGTCTGACTTCGAGCCAGCGTGCCGGGTCCCAGGTCGGGTGCTCGTCAAGAGAAGAGCTTCCGTAGCACGGGTCGGTTGCCATGTATCCCTGGTTGTGGAAACCAAGGTCTTTCGGGATTGCAACTTCGCGACCGCACATCTCTGCCCAGTCACGTTTTCCATAGTTCTCGAAGATTGCAATCATGAACTCCATCTGCTCGCGTGCGAGCGGGAGTGCCTGCTTTGCAAGGTCATAGATCTTGGTTCTTGCACGCGGAGTGATATTCTTGTACATACCACCAACACGGGTGTTGGACGGGTGTACTGCTTCTCCGCCTACGATCTCACCAATGGTCTGACCGATCATACGCAGGGTCTGGATACGTTTTGCAACGGATCTGACCGGCTCTTCGGGAGAGAACGGGTTGATCTTCGAGTCAGTGCCTGGCAGGTACATATCCGGCAGTGCAAGAATGTCATGCAGTGCGTGGGAGTGCAGTCTGTTTGCACACTGGAGAATAATACGCAGAAGATATGCGTCGTCTGGGATCTCTACACCCATCGATGCTTCCATTGCCTCTGTTGCGGCAAGAGTGTGGGCAATCGGACAGATACCACACACACGGGATGCGATCTTGGGAACCTGCTCATAGGTCTTACCGATGGCAAGCTTTTCTACTCCACGAACCGGTGTGATGGAAAGCCAGTCTCCGCGCTCAATGATTCCTTCATCGTTTACTTTCAAAACGAGCTTGGAGTGACCCTCATGTCTGGTGGTCGGGGAAATTTCTACTACTTTCGACAATGTTATCGCCTCATCCTAAATATTTTAGGTTGTTCGATCAGCTATACAGGAAAATTACCATTGTCCTTTTGGGTTAATGACACGTACCGAAGTACGCTATCTTAATTTTCTTTCATAGGATTTATTAAAGATTTCCTCTTTCCGCGGGCAGGTATTTTCCCGATTATTTCTGATTTTATTTGAATATTCACACGATGATATTTTTTAACTCGCAATGGGTGTTACAACATTAACTCAAAATAGCACTTTGTGCAAAATGATCAGGTTTTTTCCAATTTCTTCCGAATTTTGTGATACATGATTTTCCCATGTCCGGCTCTTTCTTATGCGCTCCGGGAAAATTCCGAGAAAATACCGGCGAAATCCGTATAAACAAAAGTTATCCGAAAAAAAGTAGGTTGGGAGTGTTATATGTTCAGTTCTTCACGCAGTTCGGCAAGAGTTGCCTTGCGCTCTGCGTATGCATCATGCTGATGGATGCTTTCCTCGTTCGTCTGGCGGATCGTAATGTGGGTGTCGCCCGGGAGGTTGACGAAGGTGGTTACTACCTGACGTGCCATCTCACGCACACAATCCTCTACAAACCGTGCATTCTTGTGAGCTGCCATGACGACGTAGCTCTCGTCTCCGCGTTTGAGGAGTTCATAGATCTTTGCACTCATGGACTCTTTGAGAACGTTCACGATCGACTCAAGCGGAACAACGATGTCATCATCTGTTTCCACACAGAGGAATCCGCGTCCGCGCTGGTTGTGGCTCGCCATCGGAACTTCCTGGAAGAATGCATCAATTTTATCGTCAGCGATCTGCAGGTCCTGCATCACCCGCATTGCATGATCCTTCATGATGTTCTGTGCACAGGGGCATGCGGTAATACCGGTAACCTCTGCACCCACACTCTTGCGAACGATTGGTTCACCGTCGGTTCTCTGGGCGATCGCATGTGCGTACACATTCACGACCTCCTGACACGAGGTCTTGGAGACCGGCGTGTCGCGGTTGATCATGTAGAAGCTGCGCATGAACACTTCGGTCCTGTCCGCATACTCATGATGGTCGAGGAGTTTTCGGGAGACGATTCCACACACATCTTCAATACCACGGACGTCGCCGGAGGTTGCCTGCTGCAGTACCTCGTCGATGACCTCGAAGTTGCGGGAAAGGTTTGCGCCTTTCAGGCTGCTTGGGAGATCGACAAAGACGTCGAAGTCGGAGATGAAAATTGCCGGGCGTGCTTTGCCGGGGCGTCCAACTACAACGAGCTTCTTGACATTTTTCACACCGACACGGGTCAGGCTAATTCGTACGTCAGGAGCAGTGGACTGCACATCTGGTAATGACATTATACTATATCCTTCGTTACTCGCCGAAATATTCACAACAGGAACTGGCGGGTTAACGTGCATCTATCTGTATAGCCATGAGGGTATATAATTTTATACGTGTCCTGACCTATGTTATCAATAACGCGTATGCTGAAAAAATATTATGATGCTGACGTTAATTGGGCGGTAATCGCCGAAAAAACGGTGGCAGTGATTGGATACGGTTCTCAGGGGCGCGCCCAGGCACAAAATCTTCGTGACAGTGGTCTTGCTGTCATTGTGGGAGTTCGGCCTGGAAAAAGTTTTGAGACGGCGAGTCTGGATGGTTTTACCGTAATGCCGGTGTGCGATGCGGTGGCCGCAGCGGATGTTGTTGCGATGCTGGTCCCTGATGAGTCGGCTGCTGAGATATTCCGCCGCGATGTTCTTCCCTGGACGCATGACGGTCAGGCGATTGTGTTCGCCCATGGTTTTACGATTCATTACGGTCAGATAACGCCTCCGCCGAATCTGGATATTATCATGGTCGCACCAAAAGGTGTGGGTCCGCAGGTTCGCAGACTTTATGTTGAGGGGTCGGGCGCGGCTTCTCTGATTGCTGTTCATCAGGATGTGACAGGCCACGCAAAGCAGACTGCACTTGCATTTGCGAAGGGAATTGGTTCTGCCCGTTCTGTTATTATGGAGTCCACGTTTGCGGATGAGACCGAGACGGATCTTTTCGGTGAGCAGGCGGTTATCTGCGGCGGTGTTATGAATCTGATGAAGGCCGCGTATGAGACGCTTGTTGCGGCAGGTTACGAACCGGAGATGGCGTACTTTGAGTGCATGCATTCACTGAAGCTTATTGCGGATCTGTTGTATGAGGGAGGGTTTACGAAAATGCATGACTCGGTGTCGAAGACTGCCGGGTACGGCGGTCTGACCCGCGGCCCCCGAATGGCAGGGCCGGAGACGAGAGCTGCGATGAAGGAGATTCTTGCAGAGATTCGTTCAGGTGCGTTCGCCCGCGAGTGGCTGCTGGAAAATCTGGTGAATCATCCGCAGTACACTTCACTTGTGCGGCTGGAGAAGGAGTGCGGTTTGGAGAAGGCCGGGGAAGAGGTCCGCAGAATAATTTCCGGCGGAAAATAATTTTTTTTGTTTGTTTTCTTTGGTTTTGATCAGCTCCGCCCACGGAAAAACGAGACGCATGCCTTCGGCCTGCTTACCGCTTCGCGGGAACACACGGAAATTTTACAGAAAAAAAGATCACAGAGTAGACGTGAACATCACGGAAATTATTTTTTCGATTATTTTTGTATTCCGTGTTGTTCACGTCTACTCCGTGATGTTTTTTTCCGAGAATGTTCCGTGGGCGGAGCTACCGTACGATCAAAGCCGCAACCTCCAGAAAATATATCAGCTCTCACTACCGAAATACAGACTGATCGAAATGGTATAGATTCTGAAACGTCCACTATTTGGAGAATATTATAGTTGCACCTCAGTGGATACGCTGAGGCCCACCTCCTTCGGACAGAATCTATGATCTTCTCCATATTTTTTCGTACTTTATACGAGTACGTGTAGCGATTTTTTACCAACAGGCCGACTCTCTCTTCGCCTTGTTCAGGCTGAACGGAATAATTATGATTGGAACACAAACGAAAAGAAAAAACAGGTCGCACCTCACCGAGATGTACAGCTTGCAATCCAGAATCAATAAACATGGTCTGATTGCAAACCCTGTGCCCCGCAGATGCAACTGGAATCAGATGCATCAGCATCGCCGCATTACAAACTATAAGAGATAACAAAAAAAATTTCGTGCGGGAGAATCGTCTCCCGCGCCTCACTTCACAGGCCGCATTCAATTTTTTTATCCTCTTCCCGGAGGGAGCACCTCAAGCCAGTAACCGTCAGGATCGGTGATGAAATAAATTCCCATCTCTTCATTGATGAACTCAACACATCCCATCTTTGTGTGTTTTGCAAGAGCGCCTTCGTAATCGTCGGTACCAAACGCAAGATGGAACTCATTGTCGCCGAGATCGTACGGCTCATCGCGGTCCCGCAGCCAGGTCAGCTCCAGCTTGTGGCATCCTGATCCGTCTCCCAGATACACGATAATAAACTCCCCGGACTCAGGAGCGATGCGTTTCACTTCGGTAAGGCCAAGAGCCTCCTCATAAAACTTCATCGACTTTTCCAGATTCAGCACATTGATATTATTGTGAATCATCGTGAACTTCATAGGAAAACAGTTGTACCTGATCGGTTATCTACTCTGGGGCATCACATCATCATTTTTGCTCCGCCCACGGAAAATCTGAACACACGGAGCTTCACAGAAAAAACATCACGGAGCAGACGTGAACATCACGGAAATAAATTATTTTCGAATTCTGTGATGTTCTTGTCTGTTCCGTGATGTTTTTTGTGCTCTCACAAAAAGATTTAGTTGATTTTTTTTCTGGAAAACGTAAGAGGATGAGTGATGTACGTGGTTTTACTTGGAAAAATTAATTACTGTTTCACACTGATTGCATTTTTGAAAAAAAATGTGAGTGAACACACTGAGAAAAATCACATACCACTCCAACAAAAAACCGAAAAATTTGCCAGCTGTTATCCAGTGAGGTCGAAGAGGACGCAGGCGATTAGCCGAAGTCCCGACCGAACGCAAGATAACAGCGATTGGCAAATTTGGAATCTGCGTGAATCTGTGGTTGTTTTTTCACACAATGCCACACTCACCACTAACCCGTTTACATTTTTCAGAAAAGAATCAATTAAATCATTTCATGATATCACAATGATCAGTAGCCGAATCACACTATTTTATAATGCACCTTGCCGGATAACTAATCATACACCGCCATGACGCAGGACATCCAAAAAACTCTGGAAGCATTCTTCCACCACCAGACGTTCCGGCCCAATCAGGAGGCGATCATCAGCGATGTGGTCGCGGGCCGAGACGTTCTTGCAGTCATGGCAACTGGTGGTGGAAAATCCCTCTGCTACCAGCTCCCGGCCATGATGCTTGAAGGAATGACTGTTGTCATCTCGCCTTTGATCGCCCTCATGAAGGATCAGGTGGACGCCCTTTCTGCTCAGGGCGTGCGGGTCGGAACCCTCAACAGCACCCAGACCTATGATGAAAAACTCCGTGTCGAACGGGAAATATCTTCAGGCAGTCTCCGCATCCTCTACGTCTCGCCCGAGCGTGCCGTCACTCCTGCATTTTTTCAGGTACTCTCACGCTGCCGCGTCGCACTTTTTGCGGTGGATGAAGCCCACTGCATCTCGATGTGGGGGCACCAGTTCCGGCCCGAGTACCGCGAGATCAAAGTTCTGCGGGAAAAATTTCCAAACGTTCCGGTCATCGCCCTCACCGCGACCGCGACTGAACGCGTCCGCGAAGACATTGTCCGCGAGCTTGGCATGAAAAATCCCCGCGAGTACGTCGGCAGCTTCAACCGGAAAAATCTCAGATACGAAGCCTATGAGGAGTCGATTGGCATGGTGCGCATCCAGAGAATTGTCAGTTACGTGGTTGCCAACCCGAACGTTTCAGGCATCATCTACTGTTTTTCTCGTGCAAGCTGCGAAGAAATTGCCGAGCGGCTGAGACGCCATCATATTCTTGCAAGCCCGTACCATGCCGGCATGCCGACGCCTGAGCGCAACCGGATTCAGGAAGGATTTCTGAACAACACGATCCGCGTTATCTGTGCAACGGTCGCGTTCGGCATGGGAATCGATAAACCGGATGTCAGATACGTCATTCATGCCCATCTCCCCAAAGACCTTGAGTCCTATTATCAGGAGACGGGTCGGGCAGGCCGCGACGGAAAACCCTCGGACTGCATCCTCTACTACTCATCAGGCGACCGGGCAAAGATCTCGTCCATGCTGGAACGTGAGTTCACTGATACCCAGAGGCTGCGGATTGCAAAAGGAAAAATTGCTGATATGTACAGCTACTGCACGACGTCCGGCTGCCGGCGTAAGACCCTCCTCTCCTACTTTGGCGAGGATATTTCGCCATGCAAAAACTGTGACATCTGTGATCGGTCCAACACAAAACCAAAAAAGATCGCGGCCCCTTCAGGAGATCTTTCGAAGATTGTTTTTGATGCTGCAAAAGATCTCAGCGGCCAGATGACGATGTCATCGTTTGTTTCTTTTCTTCTCGGCCTTGACCGGGCACACACAAAAAGTTCAGGACTCACGACTCATTCGTTCTATGGAGCGGCAAAAGATTACGACAGGGCCGAGGTGATGGGTGTTGTGCAGGATCTTGTCGCTTCTAAAAAACTTTTTTTGAAAGGAAAGTCAGTGATGAAACTCTGCGTTGCGGAGAAATAATTCGTGTTTTACATCTTGATTGATCAGCTTCGCCCTGATCACGGCTCCGCCCACGGAAAAGCGGAACGCATGCCTTCGGCCTGCTTACCGCTTCGCGGGAACACACTGAATGCCGCAGAAAAAGATCACGGAGCAGACGTGAACAGCACGGAAATATTGTTTTAGAATTTCATGCGATGCTGCAAAATGTTTCATGACGAGTTTTCAAAAAACCAATTAAATTTTTTTGTTGTATCAATGTTTTAGAATTCCGTGCTGTTCACGTCTGCTCCGTGCTGTTTTTTCCGCGAAATTTCCGCGTGCTCCGTTTTTCCGTGGGCGGAGCAGTGTTCATGCCATAGTCATGTGAATCGTGGGCGGAGCTGGATGAAAAACACCAATCCCGAAAAACAAAGATCATAAATATATTCTCGTTTAATATCTTTTTCATTCAGGTAATTATTATCTGAGGTGTGTTCTTATGGAAAAATCAAAAATGGTTGATATCATCGCCCTGATTGTGGTGATCGTCGCCTTTGCAATACCGCTCGCAACCGGTCTTGTCGGCGCCGCTCCCGAAGGAGGGTCTGCAGCAGAATATGCTCAGATTCTCGGCGTCTGGACGTTGATACCGCCAATTCTCGCACTGATTCTGGCATTCCTCACAAGAAATGTCATTCTCTCCCTGTTCCTTGGCGTACTTTCCGGTGCATGGATGCTTGCCCTTCTTGGCGGCGACATCATTGGCGCTATCGGCGGGGCATTCTTCGGCTCAACCGAGTACTTTATCGGAACTCTCGCTGACCGCTGGAATGCAGGTATCATCATGCAGGTCCTTGTGATCGGTGCCTTAATCGCACTCATCACCCGGATGGGCGGCATGCGTGCCGTCGCAGAAGCGGTTGCCAAGCGGGCAAAAGGTCCCAGAACCGCACAACTTGCAACATGGGTCATGGGTTTTATCATCTTCTTCGATGACTATGCAAATGCTCTGATTGTAGGTCCGATCATGCGGCCGGTCTGCGATAAATTCCGCATATCCCGTGAACGTCTCTCCTACATTGTAGACTCAACGGCAGCACCTATTGCAGGTATCTTTGTTATCTCAACATGGATTGGGACTGAACTTGTCAACATCAATGAAGGTCTTGCAATTGCCGGCATTACCGGAGTCTCTGCATACAGCATCTTCATTGACACGATTCCGTACAGATTCTACAACATCCTTGCACTCTTCTTCGTGTTTGCCTCGGCAATGCTCCTTCGCGAGTACGGTCCCATGCTTACCGCAGAACTGCGTTCCCGCAATACCGGCGCAACACTTCGTCCGGACTCTGAGGTTGAGACTGACGATGACATGGTTCTGCAGGATGACACCGTCATCCCTGAAGAGGATCATGCGGTGGTAAAGCAGTCGAAAAAAGTGGTCAAGGCAAACATCTGGAATGCAATCATTCCGGTTGGTGTCCTGATCGTCTCGGCTTTGATTCTGTTCTACACAAACGGTGCGTCTGCTATTATGGCGGGAGCTGGAATCAATCCTGATCTCACTCCTGAAATGTTCCTCCAGCTTGGATTCTTCGACGCGGTGCGTGAAGCCTACAGTGCGTCTGATGCAAGTATTGTTCTGTTCCAGGCCGCACTGCTCGCATGTATTGTTGCGATCATTATGGGTTTTGTCCAGAAGATCTTTACGTTGAAGGTTGGTATCGAAACCTGGGCGCATGGTATGAAGTCGATGCTGTTTGTGTGCATCATTCTGATTCTCGCTTGGTCGATCGGGTCCATCATCGGTGATCTTGGAACCGCACACTATCTTGTCGGTGCGTTGTCTGAATCTCTGCCGATGTGGATTGTTCCTGCACTGATCTTTATTGTTGCCGGAGTTATCTCCTTTGCAACAGGAACTGCGTATGGTACGATGGCAATTCTTCTGCCGCTTGTGATCCCGCTTGCAGCAGCAATTGCAGGATTTTCTTCCGGCACGCCGGATCCTGAGATGTACTCATACATTGTTATCTGTTCATCGGGTGTTCTGACCGGTGCAATCTTTGGCGACCACTGTTCTCCTATCTCGGACACGACGATTCTCTCGGCAATGGGGGCCGGGTGCAGTCTGATTGACCACGTGGATACGCAGATATGGTATGCGCTGACGATTGCGGCTGTTGTTGTTGTCGGCTACATCATCGTTGGTTTCGGCATGAATGTGTGGATCACGCTTCTCATCACGATGGCAATACTGGTGGGAGTGCTTCTGGCGATCGGAAGAAAAGTTCCGACATGGAAGCCTGATGAAGAAAAACTGGTGGAGTAACTCTGCCAAAATATTTTTTTTTAGCCGGGATGTACGCGGTGTGATTCTGTGATCCGTGGTTCCTCGAAGTAAAACCGCATGCAATATAATCACTCAGTCTCTATCGACTCAAGAATCTCCATCATCCGCAAAAGAATGCGCTCCGCAATTTCAGCGGTTGCATCCCCTGCAGTAATGCAGAAGTGCAGAACATTCCGGTAGGTCAGCACCGTGATTGAAAACGGCATCCCTCCTTCCGCTACGCTGCAGAACTCCATGTCCGTAACCGCGACGCTATCACCAAAGTTCAGAAAATTTTCCGGAACAACTCCCGGGTTGGTAAGAAACGGAATGCCGGCAAACTTCTCCGCATCCTCCGGTGAAATTTTTGCGGTTGTAAACGGTTTTGCCGCTCCGATACCAATGAAGTTCTCCTTCAGATGTTTCGACAGCTGTACTGCTGACAAAACAGTCGCGGAAAAATTTTCTCCGCAGACAACCCCCGACCAGTAGGGAATCGTATAGTTTGCCGCAGGCGTTTCCTCTTCTTCAGAAATATATCTGCGAAGATCAACCGTTGAGCAGAGAGGAATTTTTTTCGGAATCTTAGTCCCTGACCTGCAAAGATGATCACGCAGCGCTTCAGCGTACGCTGCAACCAGAAGATCATGAATCGTTGCGCCAAAATTTTTTGCAAAAATTTTCATTCGTGCTAACGTCTCAGGTCCCGCGTCGGCCCTGAGGAGAATCGCATTCGCATCGGGAGTGACGGAAAAATATTTTTTGTACAAAAAAGTTTCCCGGGTTCGTTCCTCTTCAGTTGCAAAAATTTTTGCAAGCTCGTTTTCGGAAAATTTTTCGAACACCATCGCAAGTGTCCGGTCAATTTTTTTCGGCGAAAAATTTTCTCCAAATAATTTCTGCATCCTGTACTGATCACCGATCTGTTCTGCGATCTTCATCAGTCCGCGAAAATCCGTCAGGAGATGAGCGACCGAAAAGATCAGCGTGTCAGAATCTTTACCGCGGCAGATGGTGATCCGCAGCAGCGCATCATTTTCCGGATGCAGCGTTGTCATGACGGAATCAGGCGTCTGGTCCGTCACAATAACCGGGACCTGGGCCCGGTTCGGGCCCAAGCTCAAAAGAAAATATCCCAACTCTCTTCCCCCGACAAATCTGCCGGAGAGAATGGGAAACTCCGCGGCAGTGCGGGCGACTGCATCACGCAGCCGCTCTGCATCAATTCGCCCCGCAAGCGCAACTGCAAGACAGATCTGAAATGCCTGCTTTGGGTCTCCCAAGTACAGCTGAAACAGATCCAGAGATGAAGCAAAAACTTTGGTCACTTCTTCTCTCCGATCGTCTCAAGAATTTCGCAGAGATATTCCCAGACGCGATTTGCAGAAGATATCTGCATTCGTTCCTGTGGCGAGTGGGCGCCGGTAATGTTCGGCCCGATTGCGATCATGTCAAGTTCAGGGCGAACCCTTCGGAACAGTCCGCACTCAAGCCCTCCGTGCGTCGCCCCGATCAGTGGCCTTTTCCCGTAGATTTTTTCATGCACAATAACTGCTGTTTGCAAAAGCGGTGAGTCCGGGTCCGGCATCCATCCGGGGAATTCATTCTCTGTTGTAACAACGGCTCCGCATTGCTCAAACAGCTTGGTAATTTCCTCTGACACTGCGGTTTTTTCCGACTCCGCAACACTTCTCTGGAGCGTTGTGATCGTGAGTGAGTTGTTCTTCATCTCTAATGCCGCCAGATTTGTTGAGGTCTGCACAAGATCAGGAATGGTTGTGCTCATTGCAATCACTCCATTCTTGCATGCGTCAAGCGCTGCGACGAGACTTTTGGCAACGCCGGCAGGGATGCTCTCGGCCTCGAACGATCCGGGTTCAAGCGAGAGAGCGATGTCCGGATCAGTTTTCTGATATTTTTGTGTGGTCTCGCACGCAAACGCAGAGAACATGTTCTTGACATCTTCGACGTCCGCCGCCGGAACGCCAAAGATCGCCTCTGCATGCCTCGGGATTGCGTTTGATAAATTTCCTCCAAAGAGTCTGCATATGGTTGCTCCGGGAATTTTTGCAAGAAATTCTGCAAGAATTTTTATCGAGTTTGCCCGTCCGAGATGAATTTCCATTCCTGAGTGTCCGCCGGAAAGTCCGTCGATGGTGAACCGGAAGTAGATATTTTCTGCCGGAGACGGCGCTGGCGTCCATGAGATCTCAGCAACCGTCTCCACTCCTCCGGCACATCCGGTACAAATCGCTCCCTCCTCCTCGCTGTCAAGATTGATCAAAAGCGAGCCTTCAAACATCTCTGCCGAGACCGCTTTTGCGCCGGTAAGTCCGGTCTCTTCATCGACCGTGAACAGGCACTCGATTTTTCCAGCCCTGATATTTTCGGTCAGAGCCGCAAGACTGTAGGCGATGCCGATGCCGTTGTCTGCGCCAAGCGTTGTTCCTTTCGCGCAAATCCAGTCGCCGACAATCTCTGTTTCGATCGGATCTGTTTCGAAGTTGATTGTCTTCGTTTGATCCTTTTCACAGACCATGTCCATGTGAGACTGCAGAACAACTGCCGGAGCACTCCGGCAGGCAGGGTCCGGCTCGCGGACGATGCAGATGTTGCCTGCGGCATCCTCGCGTGCTGAAAGATTGTGTTCTTTTGCAAATGCCAGAAGGTACCTCCGCATTTTTTCTTCGTGTTTTGAGGGGCGGGGGATTTTTGTGATCTCCTCAAAGTACTGAAGAACTGGTCCGTGATTCATAAGAGCTCCTGCCAATTTTTTGGTTTGCAAGATATTGGGTGTAAAAAATTATCATCCTTCGGGTGGGACCCATCGGCTTTGGTCTTACATGAACCGCCCACGATTCGCATGCTTCCGCCTTGTTCACTGCTCCGCCCACGGAAAATCTGAAAACACGGAAATCCCACTGAAAAAGATCACGGAGCAGACGTGAACATCACGGAAATAGATTACGCTCGATTATTTCCAAATTCCGTGTTGTTCACGTCTGCTCCGTGCTGTTTTTTTCCGTGAAGCTCAGTGTTTTCAGATTTTCCGTGGGCGGAGCTACGATCAATGCCCGCAACACAAAACCAAACCGCACCCTACCATTTATTGCCTCTCCCCTGCTATTACTACATTATACCATGCTTGAAACACTTTTGGACCCTGCGGTACTCCCTTGGGTCCTCATAGTCGCTGGCGCGGCTTTCCTTGTCATCGAAGCGACAACGCCTGGATTTTTCATGGCTGTGCCCGGAACCGCCATGATCGTTCTCGGACTCATGGTCCTTGCCGGAGTTGACATCTTTGCATCGCCGGTCGGTGTCGGCGTTGCCGTTCTCGCCGCAATCGTTGCGGCGGTGATCAGTGTTCTGTTGTACCGGAGACTGTCTCCGGATCAGGAACCGATCACAACCGGCAGGGACTCGCTTATCGGAAAAACCGGCCATGTTGTTGTTGAGGTGGTTCCAGATACAATCTCCGGCAAAGTCGATATTGCAGGCGTTGTCTGGAGCGCAAAAAGCACGGGCGCAAAAATTGCGGCCGGAACAAAAATACAGGTGACCGCCGCGAGCGGCGTTCACATAACCGTTGAGGAGGTTTCCTAAATGGACATATTTACTCTCATCTCTATCGTACTGATAATTATCATTCTCTATATCTTTGCAAAAGGTGTTGTGATCATCCAGCCGTACCAGAAGGGTCTGGCGATTCGTCTTGGAACCTATGTGGGCCAGATGAATCCCGGATTCAAATGGGTCGTGCCGTTCATCACAACGGTCATCAAACTGGATCTCAGAACCCAGGTCATCGATGTTCCGTCCCAGGAGGTTATCACCAAAGACAACTCGCCTACCGATGTCGATGCGATCATCTACGTCCGCGTGATGGATCCTGAGCGGGCATACTTTGAGGTCTCAAACTATCGTCAGGCAACAGTGGCTCTTGCGCAAACGAGTCTTCGTGGCATCATTGGTGACATGGAGCTTGACGAGGTTCTCTACAACCGTGACATGATCAACCGCCGCCTCAGAGATATTCTCGATAAGGAGACCGATCAGTGGGGTGTCAAGATCGAGCGTGTTGAGATCAAAGAGGTCAACCCGATTGGTGCCGTCAAGCAGGCAATGACCGAGCAGACCGCGGCGGAACGTGAGCGGCGTGCGGCAATTCTTCGTGCTGACGGAGAGAAGCGTGCGGCGATTCTGAAAGCAGAAGGTCTTCGTCAGAGTATGATTCTTGAGTCCGAAGGTGAGCGGCAGAGTAAGATTCTCCGCGCTGAAGGCGAACGTCAGAGTAAAATTCTGCAGGCGCAGGGAGAAGCCCAGGGTCTGCGGATTGTGGCGCTCGGCTCGCGTCCTCTTGACAAGAGAGCAATTACGGTTCTCTCGCTGAACGCTCTGCAGAAGATGGCGGACGGTCAGGCAACGAAGATTATCTTCCCGTTCGAGGTCTCGACCCTCATCAAGCAGGGGGCAAAATTCCTTGGAGCTGAAGATCTTACCGAGGTTGATGATGCGGCCCCACTTGATCTCGACGAGAGCATCCTTGGCGATCTTCCAAACCCTGCCGAGATTGCAAAAGTCGTCGAGGCAATCAAGCCGCCGGAGGATCCGGTCGCTGATCCTGCTACAGCAGATGAAGTTCCGCCTATTGCCGGATCAACATAATTTTTTTCTTTTTTCCATTACGTTCTGCTCCGCCCACAGAAAAACGGAACACACGGAAATTTCACAGAAAAACATCACGGAGCAGACGTGAACATCACGGAATTTGAAAATGAAGTTTCGTGTTTACTCAAAGCGAAATCAATGACAGATAAAATTCCAAACAATGAAACTCACCACTGGGTAAGTCCTAAATAATTTATTTCCGTGTTGTTCACGTCTGCTCCGTGATGTTTTTTTCTGTGGCATTCAGTGTGTTCCGTTTTTCCGTGGGCGGAGCAACGAAGTAGTGAGTAGGCCAAGGGCATGAGAGTCGTGGGCGGAGCAGAACGTAACCCCCCTCTTGCCCAATACGAAACTGCATTATAGTTTTCCCTCCAACGTATTCATCAACCAACCGGAGGGAACGACAATACCGCTGAGAAGAATTACCCGTCGCAAATCTACCGAGCAGCCAGTACAGACTTCACCGTCCGCCCCCTCCTCAGCTTCTGCTACCCCGCCTGTGGATGACGAATCCTCAGACGAGATCCCTGCCTTTGCCTATGGCAGGTTCACGTTTGACTATGCCGTCAACTTTGCCGGCCTCTCCCTCGCGGTTGAACAGAGCCGCGGCATGTATCACTATCATCGTGCGATCGGAAAAGCAGTCCGCGAAGCAACCATCTCCTCCTCAGCAGGCGCCCGCATGATCATCCATCCGGTTGAGCCGCTCTATGTTCCTGATCCGGTCACCGACTTTCTGGAGATTAAATTCAGCGAGATCATGATCGAGCCGAACGGCAAAACCGTCATTTTCCTCACGTTCCCGATCGAGATTGGTGTCTTCATCGAGTCCAAGGGAGAGACCGATGTGATTGACGTGTTCACCTTCAAGCAGCCAAAGTACTCTATGTACGGCTCATCCCACCGCGGCGTCATCACCAAATGGCACAAATCGCAGGTTCATGCCTATCCGCCGCAGGTGAAAAATTATGAAGAAGGAGTTCTCAGGCTCACCATTCAGAACACCACCGACGAATGGGTGTATGTGTCACGCGTCATCATCTATGAAAAAGGAATGTTCATCCACTATGATGACTCCGTCGTCTCAATGGCTGCTGAGATGACCATTCTGAATCGCGAAAGTGCTGACGTTGCCGGTGTTGACCGACCTCTCAGGCCTGAGATGTCCCGCTCGATTCGTCTCTACAAACCAAGAAAAATGTCGGCATTCTCCAATGTCTCCGGCTCGCTTGTGGATACCGTCTTCACCATGGACCTGGGGCTGATCTGAAATGGCTGAGATTAACGTCTCCGGCATCATGGACAGTCTGTTCAACGGGGCGGAATCGCTTTCCACAAACGTTGAAAACACAAGTTTCCTTGCAACAAAACCCTTCGAAAGTTTTGGCATCGCCATGACCTACGGCGACATCATCGCTGTCGTCGTCATCATTGCCGCAACCTTCATCATTGCAAAACTGCTCTCCAACATCGTGCGCAGGATGTTCTCCGGAAAGATTGACAAAGGCAATCTCGCCTTCATGGAAAAGCTCACCCGCTGGACCATCTACTTCTTCGGATTCCTCGCGGTCAGCACCCCGCTCGGCATTGACTTCAGCGGTCTGATGGTTGCCGGAGGAATCATTGCGGTTGCGATCGGTTTTGCGAGTCAAAGCACTCTTTCCAACTTCATCTCAGGTCTTCTGCTGATGTTTGAGCGGCCGGTAAGCCTTGGCGACAACATCGCCGTCAAAGGAACCGAAGGCTACGTCGAGGACATCGGCCTGATGTCAACAACGCTCCGTACCTACAAAGGCGTCTATGTCCGCGTGCCGAACGAAGCGATGTTCACCTCAGACATCACCAACTACGTTGCCCATATCGCACGACGCTTTGACTACAACATCACCATCCGGTACAAGGATGATGCAGAAAAAGCGATGAAAATCATCAAGGATACGGTCGACAAACATCCGTATGCCCTGAAGAGTCCTGCCCCTTCCGTGTTCGTGGACAACCTCGGCCCGAACGGCTCGAACCTTCTGGTTCGTATCTGGGCCCCGTCCGGATACTGGTGGGATGCAAAGACCGAACTTCTCGGAAAAATTGTGCAGGCTCTTCGTGCCGCAGGCATTGTCATTCCGTTCGATCAGAACGTCGTCTGGTTTGGCCATGATCAGAACAAGTCGCTGGACCGGGCAATGTACGGCCGTCCGATGCAGCCCTCCTCCTCTCCCGAATATCTCCAGACCGCTGGTCCCGGCAGGGAACAGTCAGCTCCGGAAAATGTTGCCCAGGTGAAATAATGGAAAATCTGAACGCGTGTTTTAGTTCCCTCAATGATGAGTCCCTCGAAGTCCGGCATGCCGCTGTCGATGCAATCGCAGCAGCAGGCCGCACCGCACCGGAAAGAATTGTGCCGATTGTGATCGCCGAGATGTCTGATGCAACATTGGACAACCGCTGGTATCTTGGGAGATCACTTGTCAAGATGGGGCAGGGAATTATTCCGATCATTTTGGAGTACGCAGAGATTGAGCAAAATATGGATATCCAAAAATATTACGGTGCAGTTCTCGCCTCGTTTGGTGAGGACGCAGTGCCTTCCTTAATCTCGCTCTTCTCTTCAACGAATCCCACCGCTAGAGGCATGGCGTCTGCAGCTCTTGAGCGGCTGGAGGCAAAAGCTGTTCCCGCACTTGTTGAGGCGGCGAACGGTCGCGACCCGCAGGTGAAGCTCTGTGCAGAGCTGACGCTTGCAAAGCTCCACATCTTTGAGTATTAATTATGGCTGAACTTGCAACCTCACCCCGCTATCGTGCGTATCTGGATCATTTAATCAGTGAACTCGACCGGGCGATGGAGGTTGCACAGGCAGCAAAGGCGAAAGGGTTTGATCCGCGAACCGAAGTGGAGATCCCGATTGCAAGTGATCTTGCAGGACGTGTTGAGGCGCTCCTAAACTACAAAGGAGTTGCTGCATGTATCCGCGAACTGGAAGAGCGGATGAGCCGCGAGGAGGCGTCGCTGAAGATTGGTGATGCGTTTGTGTCCCGCCAGTTCGGAGAGACGACCCGCGAAGAGATTCTTGATCATGCGATTCGTGCGTCGATGGCGCTGCTTACGGAGGGTGTGGTCGCAGCGCCAACTGAAGGTATCGGCAAAGTCGGGATCAAGAAAAATGATGACGGGTCAGAGTATCTGGTGATCTATTATGCAGGCCCGATTCGTTCCGCAGGCGGAACAGCCCAGGCATTGTCGGTCCTTGTCGGCGATTATGTGCGGAGGCTGTTAAACCTTGACCGCTACAAGCCGCGGGAGGAGGAGGTCGAACGGTACATTGAGGAGATCAAGCAGTACAACGGCATTCAGAGTATGCAGTACCTCCCCAAAGATGATGATATCCGCCTCATCATCCAAAACTGTCCGGTCTGTATCGATGGCGAGCCGACGGAAAAAGAAGAGATCTCCGGACACCGGAACCTTGAGCGCGTGGAGACGAACGTTGTTCGCGGCGGTATGTGTCTGGTGATTGCCGAAGGTATCGGACTGAAGGCGCCAAAGATTCAGAAGAATGTTGCAAAAATGCGTCTTGACGGATGGGAGTGGCTGGAGACGCTGATCTCAGGAACTGCGTCTACTTCTGATGAAGAAGAAGAGCCGGGCATTCATCCAAAAGACAAGTACATGCGGGATATGCTTGCAGGCCGTCCGCCGTTTTCGTATCCGATGCGCAAAGGGGGTTTTCGTCTGCGGCTCGGACGCGGACGAAACACCGGGTTTGCAACCTGCGGATTTAATCCGGCGACACTTCACGTGCTGGATGATTATCTCGCGGTCGGGACCCAGATGAAGGTGGAGCGGCCAGGCAAAGCCTGCGGTGTTGTGCCCTGCGACTCGATCGAAGGGCCGACTGTGCGCCTGACCTCAGGTGAGATCCTGCGAATCGATACTCTTGAAGAGGCGAACAAGCATGTTGATGCAAAAGAGATTGAGTACATCCTTGACGTCGGCGAGATTTTGATCTCGTACGGTGAGTTCCTTGAGAACAATCACGTGCTTGCGCCGCCGAGCTACTGCGAAGAGTGGTGGATTCAGGAAGGCGGTCCCCGCCATCCTGAGAGTGAGGCTGAGGCAATCTCGTTCGTCGCTGAAGGTGCGTATCTGCATCCAGACTTCACCTGGTTCTGGGATGACTGCACTGAAGAGCAGCTTCTTTTCCTCTCTGACGCCGTGGCAAAAACCGGATCAGTGAAGGACGGTGTGCTCTACATCCCGCAGGATCCTGCGGTGAAGGCAGTACTTGAGGAACTCCTCGTTCCCCACACGGTGGAAAACGGTCAGTATGTGATCAAAACGCCGCTTGCCTTAATCGCAGGCCTCGGTCTGTCGTACTCGCTTGAAAGAAATGCGACATGGAACACACGACCTCCTTTCACGAACGGTCTTGCGATGGCTGCGTACCTTTCAGGAATGAAGATGCGGTCCAAAGCCGGAACCCGCATCGGCGGGCGTATGGGCAGGCCGGGGAAGTCTGCTCCCAGAAAAATGAAGCCGCCGGTTCACGTGCTGTTTCCGATCGGTGAGTCGGGAGGCATGAAGCGGTCGATCGACAACGCGGCAAAGTTCTGCAATGCGGATCTGTCTGGTGATATGTTTTCGGGAACCGCAGTGACGAGCGGACAGGTGGAAGGCATGATCCATGTCGAGACCGGAGAGCGGAAGTGTCCGTCCTGCGGTGCGGTGACGTTCAAGAGCAGGTGCAGCTGCGGCTCACACACCGACGCGGTTTATCGCTGCCCGCGATGCAACACTCTCGGCCAGCCGGGAGAAGAGGTGTGCATGCGATGCGGTGCACCGCTTGTCTGCCAGAAAGACAGCGTGATGAGTCTTCGTCAGGAGTATAACGCTGCTCTTGCGGTTACCGGTATTGCGGCAAATGAAATTCCCGAGCTGAAAGGTGTCCGCGGACTTATCTCAAAAGAGCGTGTGGTTGAGCCGCTCGAGAAAGGAATTCTTCGTGCGGCAAACGAGGTGTATGTGTTCCGGGACGGAACGGTCCGTTATGATATGATCGATCTGCCCTTGACGCATTTCCGTCCGGCAGAGATTGCGGTTTCGGTGGAGAAACTTCGGTCTATCGGCTACACTAAGGACATGCACGGCGCTGAACTGACTTCTCCTGATCAGCTGATCGAGTTAAACCCGCAGGACATCTTAGTCTCCGAGGACTGCGGCGAGTATCTGGTGCGGGTGGCAAACTACATCGATCAGCTGCTTGAAAAACTCTACGGACTTGATCCGTTCTACTGCGCAAAAACCTCAGAGGATCTGGTTGGCCAGCTGATTCTTGGCCTTGCTCCGCACACGAGTGCAGGCGTTCTTGCCAGACTGATCGGGTTTACGAAGGCGAAGGCAGGGTATGCACATCCGTTTTATCATGCGGCAAAACGGCGGAACTGCGACGGCGATGAGGACTGCGTGATGCTTTTGATGGACGGACTCGTGAACTTTTCGCGTTCCTTCCTTCCGAGTACCCGCGGCGGCACGATGGATGCTCCGCTCGTTTTGACCACGACGCTGAACCCGAAAGAGGTTGATAAGGAGACGCTGAACGTGGATGTGATGAGCCGCTATCCGCTCGCGGTGTATGAGGCGTGCCTGACCTACACGCCGCCGAAAAATCTGGAAAAAATTGTGGATCATGTGGAGAACCGCGTGGGGACTCCCGAGCAGTTTGAAGGATTCTCGTTCACGCATGATACGCAGGACATCTCCGCAGGCCCGCTTGATACGATGTACACCAATCCCATCCTGAAGGGAACGACCGACAAGATCAAGGCAGAGCTTGATCTTGCCGACCGCATCAGGGCTGTTGAGACAAATGATCTTGCGGAGCGAATCATCAACAGCCACTTGATGCCTGATATGATCGGTAACCTGCGTTCGTTTTCGAAGCAGTCATTCCGCTGCCCACGATGCAAGACAAGTTTTCGCAGGATTCCGATCTCAGGGAAGTGTACAAAGTGCGGGGCTGTGTTGAAGGCGACGATGCATAAAGGAAATGTGACAAAGTATCTGGAGATTGCGAAGTACATGGCCGAGCATTATCAGTTGTCCGAGTACACGAATCAAAGAATTGCAGTGACGGAGATGAACATCTGGTCAACGTTCGGGCAGGAAGAGAAACAGCAGATGGATTTGTCTGACTTTTTTTGAAATGCGTGTTTCCTCCGCATATCGTAGCTCCGCCCACGGAAAATCTGAAAACACGGAGCTTCACGGAAAAATTCTGTGTGTTCCGTTTTTCCGTGGGCGGAGCAACGAAGCAGTAAGCAGGCTATAGGCATGCGAATCGTGGGCGGAGCAAAAAAAATATTTTTACGGGCTGACTCTGTGCCGGTCGCGGGGGAAGAGTACGCCTTCGCGGATGTTCTGCAGATCAAGCATGGTCATCACAAGACGCTCTGCGCCAAGTCCCCATCCTGCGTGCGGCGGCATACCGTAGCGGAACGGGTTGAGGTAGAACTCGAATGCGTCCGGGTTGAGGCCCTTTCCTTTGATCTGTTCGACAAGTTTGCTGTGAACATGGCAGCGCTGGGCTCCGGAGGAGAGTTCCATTCTCGGGTGCATCATGTCAAACGCACGGCAGACTTCTGGGCGGTCTTCGAAGGCCATGGTGTAGAACGGTCTTGTTGAGGACGGCCACTCGGTGACGAAGTACATGGTTCCCATCTCTTCGCCGACAATTTTCTCTGCTGCGGTGGTGAGGTCGTCGCCGAAGGTGAGTGCCTCGCCTTTTTTGCTTGCGATCTCAATTGCCTCCTGATAGGTGATCTTCGGGAAGGGTGCTGTTGGCACCTCGAAGTCGTTTAAGCCGAGGACGGCGAGTTCGTTACTACACGTGTCGGCAACTTTTCCGTAGGCATAGGAGACGACCTCTTCGAGGACCTTCATCGCATCCTTCTCGTCAGCAAAGGACATCTCGATATCGATTGAGGTTGCTTCGTTTAAGTGGCGGACGGTGTTGTGCTCTTCTGCGCGGAAGATCGGGCCGATTTCGTACACACGGTCAAATCCTGCGCTCATGAGCATCTGCTTGTAGAGCTGCGGGCTCTGGTTGAGGAATGCTTCCTTGTCAAAGTATGCGAGGGGAAAGAGTTCTGTCCCTCCTTCGGTTGCGGCTGCGACGACCTTCGGGGTCTGGACCTGGGTGAAGTGGTGGTCCCAGAGGAACTCGCTGACTGCACGAAGTGCAGCGTTTCTGATCAGAAAAATCGAGTTGACGCGAGGCTTTCTGAGGTCAAGGTAGCGGTTGTCAAGGCGGGTGTCCAGTTCTGCCGGAACTTTTTCCGAGACATCCAACGGCAGAGGGGTGTCTGCACGGGAGATGACCTTCAAGGTCTCCGGGACAAGTTCACGTCCTCCGGGTGCTTTGTCGGTTGCCTTGACAACTCCTTCGCAGGAGATGACGGATTCGCGGCTTGCTTCTTTGACTGCGGCGAGCACTTCGGGGCTGACCTTTTTCTTCGGGATGGTCACCTGAAGAATTCCTGTTCTGTCGCGAACGAGAAGGAACGTGAGGCCGCCGAGGTCACGTTCTTCGTGAACCCATCCGGCAACTTCTGCACGTTCACATTCGGGGGTGACGTCTTTTATTGGAATGCGCATAAAATCTCTATATTATTTGCGGTGGAGATAGATTAGTGTTTGCCGTGGGGTGGTTGGTCAGAGTTTTTAGGTCGAAAAGTATCTGTGATCATTGGGTTTGGCTGGTACTATTTTCGGAAGTAAATCACTCACAATATCGGAAGTGAAATGTTGACAAAATGCGTGAGTCATCTTTTCTGATGATTCTGGCCGGTATTGAGATTGCTTTTCAGAAAAATAATTTTTTTCAAACAGACAACTTCATTTCATTTTATCCGGTCGAACATCACACCGTTTCCGCGACCGTCCCCAACTCAACCGTCGTCCCGATAACCCACTCATCATCCACTTGTTTGATGTACTCCAGAACAACACGGATACCTCCATTGGGTGCATCATGCAGCGACAGCATATACCCGCCGCCGTTCATTCCTGTCATCTCCCCAATCCGGCTCTGGGACCCGCCGTACCTGTCAATGAAGAAAAATCCGTTCTTTCCCACATTATACGGCCGCTTCCCGTCAGAAAGAATCGTCCCGTTCCTGTCCACCGCATACATCCGGATACCCTGCTTCAGAAAAATATCCTCAGGATCCATAAACGCAGCAAGGGTTGCATCTTTTCCGTTCTCCTCCAGGTACGTGAAAGCGGTCAGCACATTATCCAGCGCCTCATCGCGTTTGGAAATATTGTACGGAACCGGTGTCGAAGAAAGCGGCTGCACTGCTCCGATAAACCATGTTTCATTCACCGGCTGAACATATATCAGACAAAGCAGTGCCGTATTTTCTCCGAGTTCTCCATTCACCGGATAATAATAGGGCACATACCCCCCGCCCTGACTACTGCGTCTGATCAGCAGCTGAATCGTCTCAACCCCGTAACCATCATGGTAATTTAGGAAACTCTCCCCGATCAGCTCATCCCGCTCCGTATTTGCAAGAAGAGTGCCATTGACATCATAGGCAAACACCGCTCCATCCTCCAGAATAAATCTGCTTTTTGGATCACTAAGTGCCGCAAGCGTCTTCTCCTGACCGTTACTCTCAGCATAACTGAAGACATTGGTCGCAATGTCTTTCATGGACGTAAGATTATTGTCTGCTGCGTAATACACAACCGGAACCTCTTCGACTGGTTCTGTCATTATAACGGTGATGTTTTTGCCGCCTGTCTGCATACTCTTCCAGAGAAACACTTTCTCAATCATGCGGATGTACGCCGAATCATATCCTTTCCCGAACGTCACTCCTTCAGGAACGGTTTGAATATTTTGTATGATCTCTGCATGTTTCGAGTCTGCAAATACCGGACTAATCAGAACATTTTCTCCGGTTCCAATCCCTTCCGGAGAGCTGTAGACTACTCCTGATGCATCAATCATCCAGATCTGGTACCCGGGATAGTTTGTCTCCCGCATCATCTGCTGAGTATACATCCATGGATCAATCTCGAGAGTTACATATCCGTCGTACTCGCCGCTGCTCGTATATACCGGAGCAGACACGGACATGAGATCCATTCCTTTTGTATTGATCTTCGGCTGCGACAACAGATAACCAGTATCTGCAAATGCGTTTTCGGTAACTGATGAGTCACGCAGATACGGCGTGTCAGCTCCATACACCGGATATCCGGCAACCACCGTACTGTTGCGGTCATACCGGACAGCCCACTGTGCCCAGGGGTAGGTCTGACGCAGTTTCTGAAGCGAGGAGTTCAAAAACGGATCCGTATACGAATATCCTGACTGGCTGACTGCCGTGTTTTCCACGTCTCTTCCCATGGCATCCATTGAAAACTGGACATGCTCATATACGATGGAAAAAGTTTCGTTCATCTCCTCGGTTACAACATCCGGCAGCGGGGTCTCCCGGGTATCGATGCATCCTGCGGTGAGGAGCAGTACTGCAAGGAGAACTATCATCAGTACTCTTCCGGCAGTTCGTAAGTTAGCTATCGTATACATATATCATCGTCCACATTTACAATGAGATACTATCTTTTTGGGAGCAGAGTAGATATCTGCTTGGTTGAAAAAATTGAAAGTATTAGTGCTCTTCTCTCACCATTACAATACATTTCTTCGGGCACTCGTTTGCACAAATGCCGCATCCTTTGCAGTAGATTAAATCGATCTCCTCGTTGTCAGGGTCGATTACTGCATCAGGACAGAACATTGCACAGATACCGCAGTGGTTGCAGATATCGCGGTTCACCACAGGACGGAACGTCCGCCATGAACCGGTAAGCCCTGCTGCCCCTTCCTTTGGAACACTGATCGTCATCTTCGGCATCGCCATTTACTTCACCTCTTTGTATGCTTCCTTTGCCGCCGCAACATTTCTCGGATCGGCAAACGTCTCGGTAATGGATTTTGTTCCTGACTCAGGCGTAAAGAGTCCGAGTTTTGCCAGAGCTCCAATTACCGGCGTGTTCAGAATCGGACTTCCGGCAACAACCAGATTCTCGCGGAGTGCAATTCCGGTCAGGTCTGCTTTGTGCACGGTGAACTGTTTTGGAAACTGCACATCCTCATGCGTGTTGATGAAGATCGAACCGCCCTCCTTCAGACCGTCCAGCACATTTACGGTGTCCATGACGGTCGGGTCAAGGATGATGATCATGTCAGGTTTTTTGATCTGGGAGTAGATTCTGACCGGAGAATCATCAATCCGAACAAACGATACGATCGGTGCACCGCGACGCTCTGCTCCATAGAACGGGCAGGCTGTTGCAAACTTGCCGTCTTTCACGGCTGCTGCTGCCATCATCCGTGCTGCGGTCACACCGCCCTGGCCGCCGCGTGAGTGAATACGAATCTCGTACATTACTGCTCCTCCGAAGGAATACCGAACCAGAACTCGGTACCGACTTTCCGCGTGCGAACAAAGGTCGCCATATCCTCATATGTCACTTCCTGACCGCCGAGACCGGCGATCACGCTTGCAATTTTTGCCTGCGGGTAGCGTGCCTGAATCTCTCCGGCAACAACACCGCCGAAACCAAACGAGTAGTCACGGTCGATCACTACCAGATCCTTTCCTTCGATCTTCATATCAATCGGGAATGGACGCAGCCAGCGGATGCGCATTACGCCTGCCTTGACTCCCTCTTTTCTGAGGATATCTGCGGCGACCTCTGCTTCTTTACCAAGAGTTCCCATTGCAACGATCACAACATCCGCATCATCACAGAGATACTCTTCGATCGGAGCATAGCTTCTGCCGAAACGTTTGGCAAACGCGGCTTCGGTCTCTGCAATCACAGTGCGTGATGCACGCATTGCTTTTTCCATGTCATGACGGAACGTGAAGTGAATGTCAGATGGTGACATTGCGCCGTAACCTTTTGGATCATTCACATCGATCTTATGCGGCAGAGAGATCTGCGGAACAAAGTCTCCGGGCTCGGTCATCTCGAACGGCTGCATGATGTGGGAGAGCAGGAACCCATCCATGTTGATCATCACCGGCAGGAGAACACGGTTGTCCTCTGCGATTCTGAACGCCATGATCGTTGCATCGTATGCTTCCTGAACTGTTGACACATACACCTGAAGCCATCCGGTGTCGCGCTGCGAGAGAGCGTCAGAGTGTTCGGCCCAGATGTTCCATCCGGGGGCGAGCGTTCGATTGATCTGGCCCATCACGATTGGAAGTCTTGCGCCTGCTGCCCAGTGCAGCATCTCATGCATGTAGAGCAGTCCGTGCGAGCTTGTTGCGGTGAACACGCGGATGCCAGTAATCGATGCTCCGATACATGCGGTCATTGCCGAGTGCTCTGACTCGACCGGAATGTATCTGGCATCCATCTCGCCGCCGCCCACGTACTCTGCAATTGCTTCGATGACTTCGGTCTGCGGGGTGATCGGATACGCTGCGACCACGGTCGGCTTCACCATCTTCACGGCAGCTGCCATGGCCTTGTTGCCGGTTGACATCACCAGTTTATCGCTCATGCGTTTTCCTCCGAGTAGGCAGCTTCTGCTGCGATCTTTTTCAGGTTTTTGTCAACCTGTGCCTGAATCTTTGCGGCGGTTGCGTCGTCCACTTTGCGGAATCGTCCCTGCGCTTTCAGATAGTCAGCAACCGGCGAGGGCTTTTTCATTGCTGCGCGTGACGGTGCGCTGATGGTGAACTTGTCGTACTCTTTTTCCCAGAGTACCCAGATACCGGACTTGACCGCCATTTTTCCGATCTCAACCGTCTTCTCGGACGGTGTTCTCCAGCCCGGCGGGCAGGGAGCTAAGATGTGGATAAATTTCGGTCCCGGAATTGAGAGAGCCTTCTTGACTTTGTTGTAGATGTCAGCAGGGTACGATGCACATGCGGTTGCCTGGTAGGGCAGGTTGTGTGCTTCGATGATTCTGTCGAGATCTTTTTTGTTGACCGTCTTACCGTTCGGGGTTGTTGTGGTGATTGCACCAAGCGGTGTTGCTCCCGAGCGTTGCATACCGGTGTTGCCGTATGCTTCGTTGTCGTAGCAGATGTACAAGAAGTCCTCTCCGCGCTCCAGTGCACCGGACAGAGCCTGAATGCCGATGTCAGCGGTTCCTCCGTCGCCTGCGTACACGATGACGTTGGTCTTTTTTCCAACTGCTCTGAATGCCTCACTCATTCCTGAGGCGCAGGCAGCAGCAGCTGCAAAGGCGATGTTATACACAGGGACTGTGTGCAGCATGTAGGGATAGACTCCCTGAATGACACTGTTGCAGCAGGCAGGAATTACGAGAACCGTATCCTTTCCTGCGGCCTTCAGAATATAGCGAAGTGCCAGCAAAGATCCGCACCCGGCACAGGTGGACGGACATTTTAACAGCATCTCCTCTTTTGGAATTTCCGTCATGAAATGGTATCATATTTGTCATGATTAATAATGAGGCTTGTTCTTGAGTATGACAAATTTTATCTTCATTGATCTCTTCTCCTCCCCCCGTCAGCAAAAGTATTTATCCGCGCTTATCCATCAACTGTTATATGAGTCAAGACCCGAATACGGGAGCAGATCCGAAAAAAGTCGAGGAGCTGCAAAAAGAAGTCGAACGTCTCAATCGGGAAAAGGCCGAAGCCCAAGCTCAGGCTGAAGCTGAGGCTCATGCTGCTGCTGCAGCCGCAGATGAAAAGGCAGCAACCGAGATGAGAATGAAACAGGAGCTGGAGTCTCAGAAAATAGCAGCTGATGCAAAGATGCAGTCTGAGCTTGAGGCGCAGCGTCTTGCGGCAAAAGAGTCGGAGCTTAAACGAAAGGAGAAGCAGGCGACAAGCAAGAGCCGCAAGCGTAAGGTGATCGGCGGAATTATTCTTCTGATCATCCTTGTCCTTATTGTGCTTGCCGCCTCCGCGTCGGTTCAGGTACAGCCAGGATCAGCAACGAGCTATCCGTACATCACAACCTATGGCGTCTGGTTCCCCATCGGTCAGCCGGTTGATATCAGCGGCCACACCCTGATTGCCCTTGCTGACGGAAATGAGATGATGTTCTCTGCCGACGGCAGTGTTACGAAACTCGTTCGCGGCCAGCCGATAACGATCGGTGAGCAGAGCGCGAAGCTGACCACACTGTTTGGAAAAGTTCCCCTGATGACGATTAACTACAAGGTTATTCTTGAGTATCAGGGAAACACTCCGGAAAATCAGGCATACTTCAAGATGCTGATTCAGAGCGACAAGTCGATCCCTGAGTTTGTGGTGAAGTTCCTGCTGCCGAAGAATGTGATTGCCCAACCGATGGCATCATAACTTCTTTTTTTATGACGGTGAAAGAGTCTGTCCTCCGTGTTCTTGAAGAGAGACGGGGATCGTTTGTTTCAGGCGAGGATCTTGCGACGACTCTCGGGGTGTCAAGGTCTGCTGTGTGGAAGGCGGTGAAGTCGCTTGAGGCAGAAGGGCACTCGGTTACTGCGGTGACGAACAAGGGCTACTGTCTTGACGCCCTGTCAGATATTTTGTCGCAGGAGGGTATCCGCCCCTGGCTGCTGCCGAAGTATCAGCAGCTGCCGATCATCATTCACAAACGTACCGGCTCAACGAATGATGATGCAAAAGCTCTTGCGGTTGCAGGAGCAGTTCACGGAACTATGGTACTCGCTGAAGAGCAGACCGCAGGCAAGGGAAGGCTTGGCAGATCTTTTTACTCGCCGAAAAATTCCGGCATCTATCTGAGTGTGGTTTTGCGGCCCGAACTTTTGTTTACAGACGCTGTGCTGATCACGACTGCTGCGGCGGTTGCGGTCTGTCGGGCGGTTGAGGAGATGACGGATCAGACTCCTGAGATCAAATGGGTGAACGATGTGTTTGTCGATGGCCGAAAAGTCTGCGGGATTTTGTGCGAGGCGGTCAGCGGGTTTGAGTCAGGCCGCGTTGAGTGCGTGGTGGTTGGTATCGGGATCAATGTTTCTGCATCAGAGTTTCCTGAGGAGATTCGTTCTGTTGCAGGATCATTGTTTGAGGAAAATCCGGGGTTTTCCCGCAACCGTCTTGCGGCGGTTGTTGCAAATCATCTCTTCACTCTCTCAGAGACGATGACCGACCGGTCGTTTCTTGATGAGTATCGGAGAAGATCCATGATTCTTGGAAAACCGATCCGGTTTTTGGAAAAAGGAGAATGGCATGATGCGGTCGCGGTCGCGGTGGATGACTCGGGCGGCCTTGTGGTGGAGACTGCTGCCGGACGACGGACGCTTTCCTCGGGCGAGGTCAGTGTTCGTGCTGTATGAGCTCCGCCCACGGAAAAACGAGACGCATGCCTTCGACCTGCTTACCGCTTCGCGGGAACACACGGAATTTCACAGAAAAACATCACGGAGCAGACGTGAACATCACGGAAATATTATTTTAAAATATCATGCGATGCCACAAAATGTCCCGTGAAAATTTTTCAAAAAAACCAGCTAAATTTTTTTGTTGTAAATGTTTTAGAATTCCGTGGTGTTCACGTCTGCTCCGTGATGTTTTTCTGTGAAATTTCCGTGTGTTCTGATTTTCCGTGGGCGGAGCCGCGATCAGATCACAAGCAGAACAACAATCACAATCCCGGCAAAAAGTATCGTCACTTCCCGCAAAATTCTGATGATGCATCCTCCGCCCTCGGCGAGTGTCCGCTCGGGAGAGCCGATCGTGTAAACACCAGGCTTGTCAAACATAATACCGCATCCTCCGGCGATGAGGCTCATCGGGATGCCGCCGTTGAACCCCGGACGTTTTTTGTGGTCAGCACGGTATGCGGCAACAGCTTTTTTGTATCGACCACGGCAGGCAAACAGAATCAACAGAAGCCCTCCGGTGATCCGTGCCGGAATGTATGCAAGTACGTCGTCCATCCGTGCCGCAAACCAGCCGATGCGGATACGATCATCCTTGTAGCCGAGCATCGCATCCATCGTGTTTGCCGCGCGGAAAAGTGCCGCTCCCACAATGCCCATGCCGAACAACAGCTCAAAGACCGCAAACCAGAACAACGGAGCAACAATACTGTCCACCAGATTCTCCGCAGCCGACTCGTACGCAGCTGATCTGATATGCTCATGCGACAGCTTCGCCGTATCGCGGCTGACCAGCATCTGAACAGCAGCTCTCCCTTCCGCATCACCCTTGGAAAGCGCTGTTTCAACCGCTGCAACATGCTCCTCAAGAGACCGCGACGCAAAACAAAAACTCAGCAGAACAACAGCAAGCGGCAGCTGAACGAACCAGTACTGATCAGGTATCAGACAGATCAGAAGAAACGGCAGAGTGAACGCGGCAACCGTCAGCAACCAGCCGAGGATGCCAATGGGCCGTTCCATCTTTTTTGGATAATAATTTGTCCTGCCCCAGAGTCCTATCAGGCTCCCAAGCAGGGCAACCGGATGGAACCTTGAATGGGGGTCACCTATCAGCCTGTCGAAGATCAGTGCAAAAAAAAGAGTTATTGCGCCGAACGCCATGCGATGATGACTCCGGCGAGCATGATTAAGTAGATGATGATCGCCATGGCAAGTCCGTCGATGTTCAACGGAAGGTACTGCCAGAGAATCAGAATCACTGCCGCAATGATCGGCATAATTGCAATCACTGCAACATTTCCTGCGCCGCTGCCGAGATCCTTCGAACGTTTTCGTTTCGGGATCTCAACCTGCTCCTCGGGAAAAATGACCGGCTCCGGTGCAGGGACCGGACAGAATTTCATCACATTAATCGTAAACGACTCGCGCCGCATACCATAGCCGGTGATCACCTGCATGTTGAAACTTCCCGACCCTGCCTCCTCTCTTATCTTGATCTCAAGCTCGGCCTCGCTCTCGACATAGATGTTTTCATAGGTAAAGTCGGTGTACGCGGATGCTTCGCATCTGAGTGTTGCATGGGTCGGTGAGCCGTGGTTTATGAACCGGACGTGGAGTGCGGTTCCTCCGCTCACGTCCACCGCGTCAGTGGAAAGTTCTAACGAATTAATTCCAAGACGATTCAGCTGAATTTCAACAATGGCCATATACGTTCAACCTCATTTTTCTTCTTTTGGAAGAAGGTTTGCGATGCCGGAGGATATCGGGTACACCCGTTTGCAGGATGTGCAGGTCAGCAGTCCTTCGACAATATCTGTATCATTACCCTCCATCTCTGTAAGCATAAACTTTCCTTTGCAGACAGGGCAACAGATGATGTCGAGGACCCAGCGCTTCATCTTACAGCTCGTCTCTGATGTCGATGATCTGTGACTGTTCGGGTCCGGTTGAGATGATGCCGACCGGGCAGCCGGTGTCTTCTTCGATCTGATCAAGGAACTTTTTGACCGAGGGAGTGAGTTTGCTGTACTCTTTGACGCCAAAGACGCTCTTGTCGATGTGGTCAACGCCGGTGATGGCGATTGCCGTGCAGCCGTTGATCATTGCCGAGTAGCGTGCCATCTTTCCATCCCATGTACCGATTCTGCGTTCGCGGCGGGTGACGGTACCGAACTCCTGAATGCCCATTGCCATGGAGTCATCGTGGGAGAGTTCGGTCGGGAACGGGCCTTCGCCTACTCTTGTCGGGAATGCCTTGAAGACAACGATGACGTCGTCGATTTTGGTCGGGCCGACACCAACGTCTGCTGCCATCTGGGATGCGGAGGTGTCTTTGCTGGTGACATACGGATAGTTGCCGTAGTAAAGAGAGATGCCGAATCCTTGGGTTCCTTCAATGATGACCGAGTCGCCTGCATCGATTGAGTCGTTGACGTTCTGTGCAACGTCAATGATGTACGGGGCGAGTTCAGGGACGTCGCGTGCGAGCCGTGCGGTCCGCATTACGCGGTCAGAGTTTGCCGGTCCGCATCCGGAGCCGGTTGATCCGACGGTCTTTGAGAGGTGGGAGTCGTTCTTGTCTTTGTAGATGTGCTCTTCTTCGATGACACCGCAGCGGCCGTCAATGAAGGTACGGTCGCCACACTGCAGGGTTTCGAGTTCATGGGCAAAGACCCGCGGGTCCACCAGTACGCCGCTGCCGATCATGAGTTTTGCGTTCGGGTAGACAAAACCGGACGGTACCATTCTGACACCGTACTTTTTGTCACCCACTTCTACGGTGTGACCTGCGTTCGGACCGACACCGCCGCGTGCAATAATTTTTGCTTTATCCTGCTGGGCAATGTGGGCAACGATTTTTCCTTTTCCTTCGTCACCAAAAAAGCCGCCGACAATGATCGTGCTTGGCATAATTGTATCAGTAGTATTTGGCTTGGCACTCACATAAGGTCTTGGTTTTCTTTGGTGCTGTGTATCATATTCTGCCGTTCACGATTCGCATGTCTTCGGTCTGTTCGCTGTTCCGTTGCTCCGCCCACGGAACACACTGACCACACGGAAATTTTACGGAAAAAAACATCACGGAGCAGACGTGAACATCACGGAATCCAAAAATAATCGAAAAAATTCCGTGCTGTTCACGTCTGCTCCGTGATGTTTTTCCGTGATATTTTCAGTGTATTCCGTTTTTCCGTGGGCGGAGCAGTATGCGGGGCAGAGCATGATCTGTGGTGAGTGTTACTGAGCATGTTGATAATCTGCATCGTTTTCGCCAGACTCCTCCTCCTCTTCAAGGATGCTTTGGAAGCCATCGCAGGGGCCTATAATAATGTGGTCCAGCAGTTTGATGCCGAGGATTGTTCCTGCCGCCTGAATTTTTTCGGTGACCAGTATGTCCTGTCTGCTTGGTGCGAGGTTTCCTGACGGATGATTGTGAATGAGAATTATTGCCGCCGCACGGTCGGTGACGGCGCCGGCAAACACTTCTCTTGGATGCACATGACTTTCGTTGACAAGTCCGCGGGTGACGAGGCGGATGTTGAGTATTTCATGTGCGCCGGAGAGAGTGGCGGCAACGACGTTTTCCTGTTTGTCGTAGCGGTACTGACTGACGAACGGCAGGATGTCTTCGGCGCGTTTGATCACCGCATGTTTTCTGTCTGGCGGAGGAAATCTGCGGGCAAGTTCGAGCGCGGCAAGTATCTGACAGGCTTTTGCAGGACCCATGCCGTCAACGGATGCGATCTCTTTTACTGTGGTGTTGTAGGAGTTTTCCATCAGGATGTCGCTGACCATTTTTCCTATCTTGAGTGCATCGTTTCCTGCCGTGCCCCGGCCGATGATTGCCGCGACAAGTTCTGCGAGTGTGAGGTTTTGCGGTCCGTTTGCTATCAGTTTTTCCCGCGGTCGGTCTATCTCGGCGGTGTTTTTCAGACTCATCTTGGTTATGTGAGTATTGTTCAGAGAAAAGTAATTAAATTATCGTGGTATTTTTTCATATTTGATCCGCAATTTCTCCTGCAAAGTCCTCATCCCAAACCTTTATTCCCCAACTTCGGCAAATAATAGTGCATGGACACTAAGACATGCATTGCAGATGCTTTTGCCGGTGAATCACAGGCAAACCGTAAGTACAAATCTTTCTCAGAAGCAGCCGCAGACGAGGGATACGACCATGTTGCAAAGCTTTTCCGTGCAACCTCCGCAGCTGAGGAGATCCATGCACGCCGTCTTCTTCGTGTCGGCGGATACATTGGAACGACCGTTGCAAATCTTGAGGCAGGTATGGCAGGCGAGCTGCACGAGACCAACGAGATGTACCCCTCGTTCATCAAAGTCGCTGAGGCTGAGGGCCGTCAGGATGCACTCATCACGTTTGAGCATGCCATGAAGGCAGAGGCAATTCACGCTGATCTCTACAAGCAGGCGCTCGCAGCAGTGAAAGCAGGCAAGGACTTTGAGGTCAAGACTGTGTATCTCTGTCCGGTCTGCGGCAACATTGAGATCAACAAGACGACCGACCGCTGCCCGATCTGCGGCATCCCGGGCGCATCCTTTAAGATTGTTGAGTAAATTCTCACTCTATTTCCAACTTTTTTGTGCATTTAATTAATGATCAACCCACGGAAAAACGAGACGCATGCCTTCGGCCTGCTTACCGCTTCGCGGGAACACACGGAATTTCACGGAAAAACATCACGAAGCAGACGTGAACAGCACAGAAATATAATATTAAATGTGAATTCCGTGCTGTTCTCGTCTGCTCCGTGATGTTTTTCCGTGATATTTTCTGTGTCTTCAGTGTGTTCTGTGGGCGGAGCAACGAAGCAAAAAATGAAGCCACGCGCTTCCGTGAGTTTATCATCTCGGCAACCGATGTATTAACCAATGAATATTGGCGTCTTTGCACGGGATCATTTCAGTCTCATTGTTATTGCCGCAATTTTTCTTCTCACCCTAATTCTTGCCCGCGACTATCTTTTCATTGCCGTCTTTTCCTTATCGATAGCTGTTGTGTGTATGCCGCTTCACCGGTGGCTTTCCAAAAAGGTTCCTGATTGGATCTCTGCGGGATTTATTGCCACAGGTATCACGGCAGGTGTTGTCGGTGTCGGCATTGGAGCGATTATTGTTCTGTTGTCGGACTTGGAGTATCTTGTTTTCATGCTGAAAACAATTATAGACAAGATTTTTTTGATTCTTGGCCATGCGGGTGGAAGTCATGATGTGGGAGGGTTTGTTGATGCACTTACTTCGATGATTACGGCAGCGTTTCCCAAAGTTGTTCTCGGTTTTGCGGAGTTCGTTCCTGCTCTTATTATTGATGTCATTCTCTTCTTTGCCCTGCTCTACTGTTTCATTGTTCTGGGCGACCGGATTTGGGACGATCTCTGGTCGGTCCTTCCGGAAACTTCGAAGGGCAACATGGGTCTGATGGCTACGAAGACGAAGGATATTTTGTACGCGCTCTACATTGTGCATGTGTTCCTTGCGGTGCTGACGTTTTTCCTTGCGTACGGATTTTTCCTTATGCTCGGATACGGGCATGAGATGTTTTATGCGATGCTGTGTGCGGTGTTTGCGCTGATTCCATTCCTCGGCCCGATCATGGTTCTGATATTTGTTGGTCTGTACTCGCTTGCGATCGGTGACTGGCGCGGCGTTATTCTGATCTGTACGATCGGTTATTTCCTGCTGTGCGTTGTGACGGATATTATTCTGCGACCGCGACTTACCGGAAGGAAGGTGGAGATCCGGCCGATGCTGATGTTTGTCGGATTTTTCGGCGGTGCTATGGTGATGGGACTCTTGGGTTTTGTTCTCGGCCCGGTTCTTTTGGTGTTGACCATGGCCGGTTATGAGATTTTTATCAAAGAGGCCCGAAAAGGAAAGCAGGTTCAGTCGGAAGTGACTGATTCTGTTTCCGAATAATTTTTTTTGTGGTTAAGGTTGTTTGTTGGCAACTAACGTTCGCCGTATATCGTAACTCCGCCCACGGAAAAACGGAATACACTGAAAATCTCACTGAAAAACATCACGGAGCAGACGTGAACACCACGGAATTTTAAATTATTCGTGTTTTTTCGTGTGGTTCGTGTTTAAAAAATCATAATGGGAGGTGTGTTGAAAAATTATTCATGGCAGTCTCATCACTTCGCAGAATTGCACCGTGTAAGTCCTATTTCATGTTATTCTTGTCTGTTCCGTGTTGTTTTTCCGTGGGAGGCCTATGAATAAACTGTCGCAATCCTACTCTTTTAATTTGTTCCCGTCGAAAATTGGTTATGAATGCTCATGATATTACCATATATTCCACAAAAAATTGTCCTCATTGTAATAATCTGAAGGCGTGGCTTGATGGAAAGGGATTTTCCTATCGTTCGCTTGATGTCGGCAAGGATGTTGATGCCGCACGGGAGATGATCGATCTCACCGGTCAGCGCGGGGTGCCGGTTATTGTGATCGATGGAGAGGTTATTGTCGGATTTGATCGCCGCAAGATTGAGCCGCTGCTTTTGATCGACAAGACCGGACACATTCCTGATGATCATGAGCTCATCATTATCGGGTCAGGTGCTGCGGGACTTTCTGCTGCGATGTATGCCGGACGAAAGGAGATCGAGACTCTGGTGATCGGCGGGGCACGCGGGGGGATGGCTGTCAGAAGTTCGGAGATTGAAAACTATCCGGGATTTTATCAGATCAGCGGGGAGTCGCTGATGAATCTGTTTGTGGATCAGGCCGAGTCGCACGGCGGCGTTATCTTTGATGATGTGGTGACCGGATTTTCCCGGTCCGGCGATACATTTCAGGTGGAGACTCTTTCGGGTAGAAGGTTCACTGCTGATGCGGTGATTGCCGCGCTCGGCAGGTCTCCGCGTATGAGCGGAGTCCCGGGGGAAGAGGAGTATTTTGGACGCGGGGTTTCCATCTGCACGACCTGTGACGGCCCTCTGTTTAAGGGAAAGGAGGTTGCGGTTTACGGCGGCGGGAATACGGCGGTCGATATGGCTCTTGAACTGAGTGATATTGCATCAAAGGTGACGCTTGTTTCCCGCAGTGCCTTGAAGGCTGATGAGATTTCGGTGGAACGGCTGAGAGCAAAGAAAAATGTGGTAATTGAGACAGGGTTTGTGATCACGGCGATTCACGGCGAACGAACGGTTGCATCTGTTGATATTGCCCAGGCTTCTGATATGAAAAATGTCAGAACGATTGTTATCGATGGTCTGTTCCTTGGTCTCGGGCTTACGCCGAATACTGCGGTGTTCAAAGGTCAGGTTGCGATGAATGCATCAGGCGAGATTCTTGTTGATGAGAACTGCCGGACGAATGTTCCGGGTTTGTTTGCGGCAGGAGATGCGACGTCAGTTGAGAGCAAGCAGGTTGGTGTTGCCGCGGGTGAAGGGATTAAGGCGTCTCTTGCGGCGTATTCGTATCTGAAAAAGCGTAGTTTGTGAGATGGCTTGATCAACTCCGCCCACGGAAAATCTGAAAACACAGAAAATTTCACGGAACAAAGATCACGGAGCAGACGTGAACATCACGGAACCCAGATTCAACATCATATTTCCGTGCTGTTCTCGTCTGCTCCGTGATGTTTTTTTCCGTGAAGCTCCGTGTGTTCCGCTTTTCTGTGGGCGGAGCTGCGATTAGTGACGAACCTCGGTCCCCAACAAACGAATTTATGGGTAAAGCCTGAGTCGGAGACAGATTCTTATAGAGACCAATACATAAGAATATCAAAGGAGGGTTTTCCACAATGCCGCCACGACGTCGTACGCGATTTGATCAGGATCAATACGAGATGTTCCGCCGCTGTTCAGAAGCGATGGACTTTACGGAGTGGAACGGCTGGTATGCGGAAGATCTTGTGCAGACCCAGTATCTGCGGAGTACTGACTCTTACGGGGCGCATCTTGCCGGTGCAGATCTTGCGTACTGGTATCTGGAGGGTGCGGATCTGCGGTATGCCCAGCTGCAGGGTGCGGATCTTTCGTATTCGTATCTGAAGCGGGCGAATCTTGCGAATGCAAATCTTTCGGGTACGAATCTGTGGCGTGCGTTCCTTGGCGGAGCAGAGCTGTCGGGAGCAAATCCTGATGCTGCGGTGTATGACGGGGCAGGAAAGATCAAGTATGATGCAACCCAGGCTTCGCTTCTGCGGTCAGCTGCCGAGTCAGGAAATATTGCTCTCTGGAATGACTGGTATCAGAAGGAGCTTTCCAAGGATGGGAACGATATTCGGATGTACGGGGCGCATCTGGAGGAGGCGTCTCTTCGCAATCTTGATCTGAGCGGGGCTGTTTTGTGCTATGCACATCTGGAGGGTTCGGATCTCCGGCATGTGAAGTTGTGCGGTGCGAATCTTTTGCATGTGCATCTGGAGGGAGCCGATCTGTGGCAGGCGGATTTGTGCGATGCGGATCTGCGGCATGCGGAGCTTGGCGGTGCGAACCTTGCGGGCGCGAAGAAGGATAGGGCGCTGTTTTAACTCATCGTAGCTCCGCCCACGGAAAAACGGAACGCATGCCTTCGGCCTGCTTACCGCTTCGCGGGAACACACGGAGTTTCACAGAAAAAAAGATCACGGAGCAGACGTGAACATCACGGAAATATAATTTCGTTGAGTTTTTTCAACATGGCAACTGAAAACTATTTTATGAGTACAGAAAAAATAATTTCGAATATAATACCACGAAAAAAATTTCGTTGAATTTTTTTTAATAGGAGTTACGCGGTGTGATATTGCAAAAAGATCTCAGTTCCTTTTTTTCTGAAAATTGTAAGCAGGTAACTGATGAACGTGGTCTCGTGTGAAAAAAAACCGCCACGGATTCACACAGATATTTAATTTGCCAATCGCTGTTATCTTGCGCTCGGTCGGGACTCCGGCTAATCGCCTGCGTCCTTTTCGACCTCACTGGATACCAGCTGGCAAATTTTTCGATTTTTTGTTGAAATGATGAGTATGTTTTTTGCATCGTACTCACGCACATTTTTTTTCCGAAAATGCAATCTGTGTGATTATGTAATTGATTTTTCCAAGCAAAACCACATGTACCACTCAACAAAAAACCGAAAAAAATTTGCCAGTCATTATCCAGTGAGGTCGAAAAGGACGCAGGCGATTAGCCGGAGTCCCGACCGAACGCAAGATAATGACGATTGGCAAATTTGGAATCCGTGTGAATCCGTGGCGGTTTTTTTCTCACGAGGCGAGATCTCACCACTCAACAGTACACCGCGGAACTCCTATTTGAATATGAATTCCGTGTTGTTCACGTCTGCTCCGTGATGTTTTTCTGTGAAACTCCGTGTGTTCCCGCGAAGCGGTAAGCAGGCCGAAGGCATGCGTTCCGTTTTTCCGTGGGCGGCGAAATCATCCTCTCATAAAAAAATTATTTTTTCTGGCAGGGGATGCAGACGTATTTTCCGTCCACCTGTTTTGCCCGTCCTTCTGCAACATGTTCACCGCAGACCGAACACATCACATTATAGTAGATGGATGCCTCACTTGGGAGGGGGAGCGTTGTCTCTTTGATCTCAAACAGTTTTTCTGCAGGGATTGAAAGAATCTGATCCACATGTTCGTGGACCAGATGATGGTACTCGACATTTTCGCCTTCGGTTGCGTCTCCTCTCATAATCTTCGGCCTGAGCTCGTTCATTCGCGGGTCTTTTGGCACGGCGTCCGGGATGGCGACAAGCCGGATCGAGGTGTTGTTGTCGCGGCGGTAGAAGGAGAATGCGGTTTTGCCCCAGTTGTTGACGAAGAGATTTCCTTTGCCTGCGGTGCAGCCGAACAGTACCTGGATTGCATCAACCGTACAGGAGTCTGTCTCGGTGAGTGCCACAATCTCCTCATCTTCAGAGAAGTCGAGGCCAAGTTCCTGTGCGGCAAGTTCACAGGCTTTGTATCCGAGCGCAAGACCACCGCAGACGTGACCGTGAAATGCTATGACATCGGCAAAATCTTTCATAGCAACATAATCGCCCCTCAGGACTATTAATAGTATTGATCTGAATATATGTTCGTGTGTTCGACGAGCGTTTTGGAATAAACTTATTACTCAGTATGAAAAAATAGTATTTTGATAACATGTTTGTAAGCGAAAAAATAGTGTCTGTATTTCTTGTTTGTGTCTTTCTTTCTATTTTCTGCATATCTGCGGGTTGTGTCTCTTCTCCTGATGTGGGGAATACTGCCGGTACCATCACAATAATCGATGCATTCGGTCGCGAGGTTACCATTCCTGACAATCCGCAGAAAATTGCGGTTTCCGGATCAGGTTCGATGCGGTACTTTGTGTATCTGGATGTGAATCTGGACCGCGTTGTTGCGGTTGACTATCAGGACAGCGATCTCTTCACTCGTCCAAATGAGCTGAGACCCTATCTACTCGCAAACCCTGAGATCAAAAATCGTCAGGCCCTCGGCTCTGCAATGGCTGTTGTTGACAATGAAAAACTTCTCGCATCAGGTGCAGAGGTTCTGTTTATGGGAGGCGCCAGCAGCTCAAACGTTGCGACCGCCAACATGATCACGGAAAAGACCGGTATTCCTGTGGTGATGTTTTATGTCGGCGACTATGTCACCAAAGGTGATCAGATCCGTGAGACTTTGCGGATGCTTGGAAAAATATTGCACACAGAGAAACGTGCTGATGAGATAGTCGCGTACTTTAACGGGGTTGAAGAGGATCTGAAAGGCCGCGTTGCAGACGTGCCGGACGCGGGAAAACCGACGGTGTATGTTTGCGGAATTTCCTACAACGGAGCTCACGGAGCTGACGGGACCGATCCGAATTATCTGGCATTCACCCTGCTTGGTGCAAAAAATGTTGCCTCAAATATTGGTGAGGTGAGTCAGACGGGTTATGCAAAAGTTGCAAAAGAGCAGATTCTTGCCTGGGATCCTGACATGATCTTTGTGGATCTTGGAACGCTTACCGCAGCAGAAGGCGGTGCAGTTGTCGAGTTTGGCAGTGATGCAGCGTATCAGGGGCTGTCTGCGGTGAAGAACGGCGAGGTGTATGCGGTAAATCCTCACACGTCGATGAACGTGAATCATGAGACAAGCCTTGCAAACGCGTACTATATCGGAAAAGTTCTGTACCCGGACAAGTTCGCAGATATTGATCCGGCAGCAAAGGCCGATGAGATCTACGAATTCGTTGTCGGTGCTCCGGTCTACGAACAGCTGAAAGCAAATGTGCAGAATTTGTCGTTCACGAAGCTGGAGATCCCTCTGTTGTGAGAGCAGCCATGGAGACTGAAACTTCGTCAGGACAGTACCGGGCATATGTCGCACGAAAAATTCTCCTGATCCTTTCAGGCGTTGCCCTCACTGTGATCATGTTTTTTGTTTCGGTGTCGGTTGGTGCGGTCTCGATTCCGATCCCTGATATTCTCGGAACACTGCTGGGCGGGCAGGGGACTGGACTGTTTGAGCGAATCATCTGGAATATTCGAATCCCGCAGGCGCTGACGGCAGTTGTTGCGGGAGCCGGTCTTGCGATTGCAGGAGTTGCGATGCAGTCGATTCTTCGAAATCCTCTCGCATCTCCTTTTACACTGGGTCTTTCCAATGCCGCGGCGTTTGGTGCTGCGATCGGTATTCTGCTG
Organism: Methanorbis furvi; assembly: GCF_032714615.1. Taxonomy (NCBI): domain Archaea; kingdom Methanobacteriati; phylum Methanobacteriota; class Methanomicrobia; order Methanomicrobiales; family Methanocorpusculaceae; genus Methanorbis; species Methanorbis furvi. The sequence continues at coordinate 186,984 of NZ_JAWDKA010000001.1, read as the reverse complement.
TTTGGTGCGGGCACGACCGGCAGCAGTATTGCTGACGCGGTGGTCGTGCATAATCCGTATCTGACGACGCTCTGTGCATTTATTTTCAGCATGCTGACGACGATGATTATTCTTCTGATTGCCCGGATGCGGTCGGCTACTCCTGAGACGATGGTCCTTGCGGGCGTTGCTATCAGTTCACTTTTCAGTGCGGGTCTGATGGCGATTCAGTATTTTGTGGATGATACGAAGCTTGCGTCGATTGTGTTCTGGCAGTTCGGGGATGTGTCGCGTTCAAGCTGGACCGAGCTTGGGATTATGGCGGTTGTGGTGGTTGCGGCGTTTGGCTACATTTTGTTCAAACGCTGGGACTACAATGCGATTGATGCGGGTGATGAGACTGCCCGGGGTCTCGGGGTGAATGTTGAGCGGACGCGTTTGATTGGTATGATTGCGGCATCTGTTATCAGTGCGGTGATTGTGGCGTTTCTTGGTGTGATCGGTTTTGTGGGTCTTGTCTGTCCGCATATTGTGCGTCGGCTGATCGGTGATGATCACCGGTTTTTGATTCCGGGAAGTTTTGTTTGCGGTGCGGTTCTTCTGCTGGTGTCTGATACCGTTGCCCGAACAATTATTGCGCCACATGTTCTGCCGGTTGCGGTGCTGACTGCGTTTCTTGGCGCTCCGGTGTTTCTGTATCTTATCATTCGGGGGCGGCGGATGTGAGGGAGGAGTCTGAGCACAAAGAGCACGTGGGTCATGAGGGTCATGAGGGCCATGATGCTCATGAGGGTCGTCATGTGCATCCGCATTCGCATGTGGAAGGTTACGTGCATACGCATGATCACTCGCATGACTGCCCGCATTCGCATCACGGTGATGTCCCGGGCAGGGCTATCCTTCAGGTTGCAGGGGTGAGTTTTGAGTACCGGAGCGATCCGGTTCTTGCAAATGTTTCTGTTGGGGTTGCACGCGGAGAGATTCTTGCGATTCTCGGCCCGAATGGTGTGGGGAAGTCGACGCTTCTGAAGTGTATGAATCTGATTCTTACGCCGAAGACCGGCACGGTTCTTCTGGAGGAGAAGGATCTGATGAAAATGTCGGGGACAGAGATTGCGAAAAATGTCGGGTATGTTGCGCAGCGGAATGAGTCTGCAAAGATGAGCGTGTTTGATACGGTGCTTCTCGGGCGAAAACCGCATCTTGGGTTGCGGGTGAGTGAGAGGGATTATGTGATTGTTGAGGAGGCGCTGTCGCGTTTTGGTTTGTTGGAGATGCAGCTCCGCTCTATTGATGAGCTGTCGGGAGGTGAGCTTCAGCGGGTGTGTATCTGTCGTGCGATTGTGCAGGAGCCGTCTGTTCTTCTGCTGGATGAGCCGACGTCGGCTCTGGATCTGTGTCGGCAGATGGCGATTTTAGGGGTTATCCGGGATGTGGTGGATCATCATAATGTGGCAACGGTTATGACGATGCATGATCTGAATCTTGCGCTGCGGTTTGCGGACCGGTTTTTGTTTATGAAGGGCGGTATGGTGTATGCGGCGTGTGATCGGTCCGGGGTGACTGCTGATGTGATTGAGGCGGTGTATGGTATTGCGGTGGATATTGTGATGCATAAGGGTCTGCCGATGGTCGTGCCGCGATAATTTTTGAAAAATATTTTTTCTTACTACTACTACTATGTACTGTACTTAGAAGTACAGTACAGTGTACTAAAAATGAGAGTTTGTTTTTTTTAAGGGAAGTTATGCGGCGATGAGTTTCATTCATTGCCTATGATTATTCTGTTTTTTGCCTTGTTTGGAGTAATCACTCCGTGGAAGTCCAATTTTATATGTCCCCGTCAGCTCCTCTATCATGTCCCCGTGCCAGACTCTTCAGCGGATACTTGATCAGCAGTGCCAGAACCGGACACAAAATGATCGGCACAATCAACAGAAACATCGCACTTGACAACGACCCGAGCACATCAGCTGCCCATCCGATCAGCGCAGCACCAAGACCTCCGACCCCCATCGAAAACCCAAGAGTCAGCCCTGACGCAAACCCCACATTTCCCGGCAGCAGATCCTGTGTCATCGTCACCGACATCACATAACACGACGACGCAAAGAACGCATACATCATCACGCCAAAATACATCAGCACCTCATTCGTCGAAAAGATCAGACAGAAAAACGGAATTGCACACGCAAGACCAAGCACCAACATCTCCTTTCTCCCAAACCGGTCCGACATATACCCGCCCACAACCTGTCCCGCAACACCGAAGAACAGCATCACCGTAACAATCGCAGACGCCGTAAACATGTCCATTCCATGATGACCAAGAATCAGTAACGTCGGCAGATACGTAATCACGCCGAGATATGCCCACGCACGAAGCGAACAGATCGAAACAACCAAACCTGCCGGCACCCACCAAAACCGTTTCCGGGGTGCCGCTTCACTCGCATTTTTCTCAACAACCTTCGCTTTCGTACCTGCACCAGACTTACCGCGGGACCTGCGGTTGTTCCGGTACATCCATGTCGCCCCGAGAATCCCGGGAATCATCAGCCATGCAACCGCCGGAAGACCACCGACCACAATCAGAATACCTGCAATTAGCGGCCCGACCGCATACCCGATACTTCCGCTCGTCGTAAAAATCGAGTTATATAATCCCCGCTTTGCCGGAGGACTCAAGCGGTACATAATATCCATCGCCGCCGGATGAAACAGTGCGTGGCCAATAGCAGCTCCCGCTGCAAGAAACAGCAGCAGAACATAATTTCCCGTAACCGCCGTCAGACTAATCCCCACACTCCCGATCACCAGACACAGCGGCACACTCGCCCGCCATCCGGTCTTATCCCCGTACCAGCCCACAAACGGCTGGGACACCGACGACGTCACATTAAACACCGTCACAATCATACCTGCAAGGAAATAACTCAGATCCATCCCTGCGATCAGCAGCGGCAGGATCAGCGCCAGAATCGGTGTGTAAATATCGATCAGAAAATGCCCGAAAATAACTCCCCGGATCTTTTGGCCAGCACTCTCGTCCATAAAGCCTCTTACCAGATGTACCTATTGGCGGTCTGAGATTAAAATCAAATCCGGAGTTGGCAATTTTTTATTTTTGATCTTTTATGCTCCGCCCACGGAAAACCGGAACGCATGCCTTCGGCCTGCTTACCGCTTCGCGGGAACACACTGAAATAAAAAACATCACGGAGCAGACGTGAACATCACGGAATTTCATCAGCAACTATTATTTCAGCTCACTTCCTGATCATTTCATAAGAGCATGAGCCTAATTTTTGAAGATGAAACCTATCGTATTCGTGGAGCAGTATTCGAAGTCTACAAATCACTTGGTCCGGGATTTTTGGAATCAGTCTATCAAAGCGCTCTCGAACATGAATTGAAACTTCGTGGAATTCCATTCGAATCTCAGAAAGAATTGCCGGTTAGTTACAAAAATATCTCTGTAGGTAAATTCCGGGCCGATATCGTGTGTTATAATAAAATAATCCTTGAACTCAAAGCAGTCGAAGAGATAACCAATGAACATCTTGCCCAAATCAAAAATTATCTGAAAATAACAAATTTTGATCTTGGCCTTTTGATCAACTTCAATCATCATCCGGGGGTCGACATCAGGAGATGTATCCGCGACGGAGTAACATATTCAGTCAGAGAAGATGATGTTCCATACAATTATTCATAATTTCCGTGGTGTTCACGTCTGCTCCGTGATGTTTTTCTGTGAAGCTCCGTGTGTTCCGTTTTTCCGTGGGCGGAGCTACAAAACAAAATTTCCACCTACAACCAACCTGCCATATCCCAACAAAATATAACCAATCATTCCCAATAGTATTATGCCTTAATTATAAGGAAGGAAAGTTAAAATGGACAAATATCGTTGCACAATCTGCGGATATGTATATGACCCGGAAAAAGGAGCAGGCATCATGTACCCTGCCGGAACTTCGTTTGAAAAACTTCCTGACACCTGGAAATGCCCGGTCTGTGGCGCACCCAAAACCCAGTTCAAAAAGGTGTAACAATCCATGGCAACGCGTGAGATTGCTGACCGTATCTACTCGGTTGGAACCATTGACTGGGATCTGCGGTACTTTGACGCAATCATGCCCACCCCGCGAGGAAGCAGCTACAACTCCTACCTCGTAAAAGGCAGCGAAAAAACCGCCTTAATCGACACCTGCAAACCCAACGACGAGGCAGACTTCATCACCAACCTCATGCGTCTGGACCAGCACTCGCTGGACTACATCATCATCGACCACGCAGAACAGGACCACTCAGGTCTCCTGCCTCTGCTGCTCGAAATTTTCCCCGGTGCAAAAGTTGTCACCAACGAAACCTGCAAGGGTCTCCTTTTGGCAATGCATCATCTCGAAGAAGTTGAGGAACGCTTCATCGTCATCGGCGACCGGGAAACCCTCTCGCTCGGCGACAAAACCCTGAAGTTCTATCTCGCCCCCTGGGTCCACTGGCCCGACACCATGTTCACCGAAGTCATCGAAGACAAAGTACTCTTCACCACCGACTTCCTCGGCACGCACTATGCAGCGCCAACGCTCTATCAGGACGACGAAAGTCCCGACTACCTTGAAGCAGCAAAGCGTTACTATGCAGCCATCATGATGCCGTTCCGTTCCTCAGTGCAGGAGCACCTCAACCTCATCGATGAAATTGCGCCAAAGATCATCGGTCCAAGTCATGGTCCGGTTCTCAGAATGCCGGCGAAAATTATCGACCTCTATCGCGACTGGTCGGGCGACTCCCCCAAAAACCTTGTCATCGTAGCGTACGTCTCCATGCATGGAAGTACCGAACTCATGACAAAGTTCCTCGTCGACGATCTTGTCCAGCGCGGCATTCCGGTCCATCAGTACAACCTGCTGGAGACCGATACCGGCGTGCTTGGCAGCGCCATAGTGGATGCAGCAACAATCGTCATCGCAACGCCTACCGTACTCTTCGGCCCGCATCCGGTAGCGGTCAACGCCGCCTACCTCATTCGTGCACTCCGGCCCAAAGTACAGCAGATCGCGGTCATCGGCTCTTACGGCTGGGGTACCAATGCAGTCAACTACCTTGAAGAGATGCTCTCACCCTTAAGTGCCAAAATACTTGAGCCGGTATACATCAGAGGTCAGCCCGAGGAGACTGCAATTACTGCGCTCCATGCAATGGCAGATGCAATTGTTGAGCACCATAAAACCCTCTAAAACCCCTTTTTTTCGAACATCTTACCCCGATACTCACGTATATATTGTCTTGTGCGAAACATATCCTCATGACAGAAGTAAGTGAGATCTACAAGTGCAACATCTGCGGAAACACCGTAAAAGTCATCGGCAAAGGAGCAGGTCAACTCGTCTGCTGCGGCGAAGCAATGCACAAACTCGTCGAGAACACCACCGACGCAGCTCAGGAAAAGCATGTTCCGGTCATCACCAAAACCGACGGCGGATACAAAGTAGCAGTAGGCTCAGTCCCGCACCCGATGGATGCAGACCACTACATCACCTGGGTAGCACTCAAGACTGACGACGGCATCGTTCATGAAAAGTTCCTTGCACCCGGAGAAAAACCTGAGATCATCGTCAAGACCTCTGCTAAGGCAGTCAAAGCCTGCGAGTACTGCAACAAACACGGTCTCTGGGCAAAAACCGAATAACTTCTCATTTTTTTGTTTTCTATTACGTCCTGCCTCCTACGGGAAAACGAAACACATTCTTCCACCATGATCACTGCTCCGCCCACGGAACACACCGAACACACGGAAAATTTCACGGAAAAAAGATCACGGAGCAGACGTGAACATCACGGAACTTTGAATTTTCAAAGCACAAGGTCTCCTCCCACGATTTATTTCGATATATTTCCGTGTGTTCCGTTTTTCCGTGGGCGGAGCTACGACGTGCGTTAGTTACCAATAAACGAATGTCTGAAAAAAACCGGAAAAATATGAGGTACGATACCCTACCATTATATTTTCGCAGGTTAGATCATCATATATCAAATGGGCCTCATCCGTGAACTCGCCAGCGTCGGACGCGATCTGGGAGCTGTATTCCTTTTAGTAGGCATTGCAACCATCCTGCCGATCATCGTCGGGATCTACTATCAGGAATGGCACGTTCTCCCCGTCATGCTGGTGCCCACGCTCCTGTTTTTCGCACTGGCAATCTTTCTCCGTTTCCTTCCCAAAGGCGACAAACCCGCACGCAACAGTCTCTCTATTGCAGCGACCGCTCTTGTGTGGGTCTTTGTCAGCTCCATCGGCTGCATCCCGTTTATGATCACCGGGATGACATTTCTCGACGCCTCCTTTGAATCCATGTCTGCATGGACCGGTACCGGATTCACCTTTGCCCTCAACATCGAAGAATGGCCAAGAACCCTCCTCTTCTGGCGTTCATTCATGCAGTGGATCGGCGGTCTTGGAATCATCGCATTCACCCTCACTGTTGCCAGCCGGTCGGGCCTCATCACCCGCGGCCTCTACCGCTCCGAAGGCCACTCGGAAGCCTTCATGCCGAGCGTCATTGCAACAGCCTTTCAGATGTGGAAGATCTACTTTGTACTCACCATAGCCTCGATTCTCGCCATCATGGCAACCGGTCTTGATCTCTGGGACGCTGTTAACGTAGGATTCTCCGCAATCTCCACCGGCGGTATGTCGATCTACGCCGCAGGAATATCTCACTTCGACAACCTCGGCCTCGAACTGGTCCTGATCCCGATTATGCTTGCAGGAGCTCTGCCGTTCCGGCTCTATTATGTTCTCTACACACAAGGCTCACTCAAAAACGTTCTTTCAGACCGCATCCTTCATCTCATGATTGCAGTGTTTCTGTTCGTCTCCGCAGTTCTCATACTCGATCTCTGTTCCAGCGGACTTTCCGTCGCTGAAGCCGCCCGCGAAGGACTGTTCATGGCAGGAACCGCGATCAGTTCGACCGGATTTCAGAACACCACCATGGCAGGCTGGGGTGCTGCAACAATTCTCTTCCTCGCAGTGTTCGTACTCATTGAAGGAGGAACCGGCAGCACATCAGGAGGTATCAAACTCGACCGCATTCAGGTCATGTTTGAAGCAATGATCTGGTGGTTCAGAAAAACCATCGTCAGCCCCCGCGCCTACATCCCCATGCGTCACAACGGCAGATCGATCGCGAGCAAGGAAGCCGACATGCTGATCGCAAAATCCCTGCTGCTGATCCTTCTCTACATCGTGATGGTAGTGATCGTGCTCATTATTCTCCTGCACGACCCCTACTTCTCCAAGGACGTTGTCGGAACCATGTACGATGTGTTCAGCTGCGTCGGTAACAACGGCAGCACCAGCGGCGTTTTCGGCCCTGATATGCCCGAGTATGCAAAAGTCATTCTCTATCTTGCAATGTGGATCGGCAGACTGGAAATCATTCCGGTGATCATCCTCGTATGGGGAATATTCCGCAGATTTGAATGGCACACAGGTAGCGGCCCGTCCCGTAAGTAATTACTTAAGAAAGGCAGATTGTCACAAGTCAAAATATATGTGGCATGCAGGTCAATAGAGTAGGGAATGAGACAGATAGCCCTCTACGGCAAGGGAGGTATCGGAAAATCCACCACATCCGCAAACCTGTCGGCTGCGTTTGCAGAAAATGGTCTGGATGTCATGCAGATCGGATGCGATCCCAAACATGACAGCACCAGAATGCTGATGCACGGCCGCTGGATTCCTACCGTACTTGAGCAGATGTACGAGCGCAAGGATCTTGAAATGGATGACGTCATCTTCACCGGCTTTGGCGGTGTCCGGTGCGTGGAGGCGGGAGGGCCTGAGCCCGGTATCGGTTGTGCTGGCCGCGGCATCATCGCAACATTTCAGCTGCTCGAAAAGATGAAAGCCCTGAATGGTGACGTGGTGGTCTACGATGTTCTGGGAGATGTTGTCTGCGGAGGGTTTGCAATGCCGATGCGTGACGGCTATGCACAGGAGGTCTATCTGGTAACAAGCGGTGAACTGATGAGTCTGTATGCGGCAAACAATATCTGCAAAGCAATTGCCCGGCTCTCAGAACGTAGCACCGCAAGATGCAGACTTGGCGGCGTCATCTGCAACTCGAAAAATATGGATAATGAACGAGAGCTTGTCGCCGAATTTTCAAGACTGATCGGATCAAAGATGGTGCAGTTTGTTCCCCGCGACAAAGCTGTGCAGGCTGCCGAAGTCAACCAGATGACCGTAATCGAACATGCCCCCGCGTCCCCGCAGGCAGACGTCTACCGCGGGCTTGCAAAAACCATTCTTGCAAACGATGACCTACGTATCCCCACAGCCCTCGATCTTGATGAACTGGAAAAACTTGCCAGGGCATATTTATGAGTTACGAATGGCAGGATGCACCTTAACCGGTGCCCTGTCGGTCGCCTGTTTTATTCCGGGAGCAGTAGCCGTCGTGCATGCTCCTGAGGGCTGCGTGCATCAGACATTTTCAATGCTGCATGCGATGATGAACGACTGTGATGTATCTCAGATTCCTGAGATCATCGTTTCAGGAATCGGGGACCGTGAGGTGATCTTCGGCGGCGAGGACTGCCTGACCGCAGCCCTCGACCGTGCAGCTGCGCTAAATCCTGATCTGATCTTTGTGGTGACCTCCTGTGTGCCGGAGACGATCGGTGATGACTGCGGTGCGGTCTGCAGCCGCCATCCGTACGCAGACAAAATCATCTATGTGCCAACGTCAGGATTTCTTGGAGGAAGTGCAAAGGACGGAGAGAACGCAGTTCTCACCGCTCTTGCATCATGCGTCCCGCTCTCCCAGGCGACTCCGGGAACGGTTGCTCTCATCGGCGAGAAAAATCTTGAGTCTGAAGCTGATCAGAATTATGCAGAGGTTGAGCGCCTGCTTGCCCGTCTCGGCCTTCGGGTGACGGTCAGGTTCTGCCGGGGATGTGATGCTGCAACCCTTATGCATCTTGGAACTGCGGAGTGTTTCATTCTGCGTGATGACCGATGTCGGCCCGCGGCCGATGCTATTGGTGAGCGGTTCGGCCGACCGGTCGTGCCGGAGTTTCCCCGCGGACTTTCCGGCTGCATTAATTTTCTGAATGCTGTTGGTCACTCCTGCGGGATTCCCGAGGAAAAAATTGCAGCGGCAGTGCAGGACGAACTTTTGTATCAGGATCAGATGCTGGAAAAATTTTCAGGACTCACCAAAAAAACAATCTGTCTTGGTGCTGAACCGTTTGCCGGAACATCTGCGGTTGCCCGTGAGGCGATGGCAAGACTTTTGATGCAGGAAAACGACTCGGCCCTTCCGATCAAACTGCCGTTTTATCTTCCGGTCGGTGCTGCTGGTGTTGAAAAGATGCTCTATCTCTGGCGTCGGGCGGTGAACAATGGCTGAAAAAGGATGCACTAATCCGGTCTGGCCGTGTGCAATGACCGGCGCTGCGGCAACCCTTGCAGGGTTTTCTGATCTCTGTGTGATCATTCACGGCTCGTCCGGCTGCTACTATTACCCGAAGTCTCTGCTGAAGGTTCCTTTGTTCAGCACGTACCTGCTGGAGTCTGAGATTGTGTTTGGAACAGTCGACCGGCTGCATGAGGTGGTGTCTGAGGTCGCTGCAACCGGCAGACCGGTTGCGGTGGTGAACACCTGTGTTCCGGCACTGACCGGCGAGGATCTGAAGACTGCGTTTTCCAGCGGCTCGGCAATCTTTGTCGATGCTCCGGGCTTCTCCGGAAATGTTGAGGCGGGAGCTGCAAAAGCGTTCGCCGCTCTTGCGCCGCACTGTTCCAGAGAGCGGTCAGGCGTGAACATTGACGGCATCAATCTGTTGGATATTTTCTGGCGCGGTAATCTGCATGAGACCGAGCGTCTGCTCGGACTGCTGAAAATTCAGGTGGCGGTACGATTTTCCCGCGACAGTTATGCAAATCTTTGTGCAGGAGCAGCACCGTTCACGATCTCTGCAAACTCTTCGTACGCTTCCGGTGTCGGGGACAATCTTGGCAGCATGCTGTTTTCAGACATTCCGGATACTGTTGCAAAACTTCAGGAACAGTTTCCTGATGCTGACACGGACGCTGTTCTCACGGAGTGGTCGCGTGCTGAGGAGCAGATCTATTACTCCTGCGACAAGTACCTGCGCAAGTATAATCCTCCGATCACCGCAGTTGCTGCGCAGGAAAGTTATGCGGTCTTTGCAAAGACCATGATGGAGCGGTACTTCGGTTCTGATGTGCCGGTTGTGTTTGCGAGGGATCAGGGCTTTGGTCGTGTTCCCTATTCCGTGAACTCTGTTGAGATCAACGCGGCTCTTGGTTCAGTCGGACCTGATCTGATTCTTGGCTCAACCTTTGAAGCAGCCGCCAGTAGAACAGCGGCATTCTTCGGGATCACGCCGCCTGACCGGAGCCGCATCTCAATCTCCGCACGTCCTCTTGCAGGTATTGAGGGTGGCCTTGTTCTGATGGAAGGAGCACTGAATGCTCTGATGAACATGCATGCCGGACAACGAAAACAGGGATGATGTTTCAAACATATTATTCTGAGAATATAATCATGTAATCTCTCATTTGTTCATATTCTGCGCGAAACATGTTCGTTTCGTGCTCCATATTCCCTATTTGTAATGATTCATCATTTTCAACCGCCAGTAATTTATAGTTCAGAAAACAACGCGTACTTCGACACATGACTGAAAGCACTACAACAAATGTCGCAGGAACGATCAATCCAGCACCAATCGGTCTGTTTGGATTTGCATTTACCACGATTATGCTGAGCTTATGCAACATCGGCATCTTCGAAATGAACACGGTGATCATCGGCCTTGCATTCCTGTTCGGCGGTCTGGCACAGTTCCTCGCAGGCATTCTGGAGTGGCGGGGCGGCAACATCTTCGGCATGGTTGTCTTCAGTTCGTTCGGCATGTTCTGGCTGGTGTTCGCACTCGCAGCTGTCCTTCCTGCAATGGGTCTGGGCGAATCCGCAACTCCGGTCGCCATGGGATGCTATCTTGTACTCTGGGCAATCTTTACCGCAACCGTTGCTCTGGCTGCAACCGGCAAAGGAATCGTACTTCCTGTAACACTCTGGCTGGTCTGCGCCGTCTTCATCTGCCTCGCAGCCGCTGACTTCACCGGTCTTACATCAGTGAAAGTTTTCGGCGGTTTCCTTGGTGTGGTTGCCGGAGCCTGCGCCTACTACATCGGCACCGCGGACCTGATCAACGGCATCCATGGATGCAAAAAACTCAAACTCTAATTTTTTTGCGTTGTTCGTTATTAATCGTAGCTCCGCCCACGGAAAATCTGAACACACAGAAATTTCACGGAAAAACATCACGGAGCAGACGTGAACATCACAGAAAAAACACTTTGAATGTAAATTCCGTGTTGTTCACGTCTGCTCCGTGATGTTTTTTTTTCTATGATATTCAGTGTGTTCCGTTTTTCCGTGGGCGGAGCTATAACAAACAACAAAAAAAGTCTGCGGCAGTAAAAACCGCCGCGAAAATATCTTACATCACTGATTCTATTCTGTTCATCGCCTCTTCGAGTCGCTCCATTGAAGCCGCATACGAAATGCGGATCCATCCCGGAGCGCCGAAAGCCGTCCCCGGCGTCGGAGCAACATGCGCCTTGTCAAGCCACAGATTTGCCGTCGCCACATCATCGCCGCCGACATTGATGAACGCATAAAATGCTCCCTCCGCAGGCGCTGTTCTGAGGCCCAGTCCCGCAAGCCTGCCGATCACAAACTTCTTGCGGCGCTCAAACTCCTTTCTCATCTCCTCAACACAGGTCTGATCCCCTTGCAGTGCAGCAACACCGCCCCACATCGCAAACGTATTCACGCAGCCGACCGAGTGCTGCATCACCTTATCCATTGCAGGAATCACTTCAAGTGGAGCCGCAAGATAGCCGAGCCGCCATCCGGTCATCGCATAAGCTTTGGAAAATCCGTTGATGGTAATCGTCCTCTCATGCATGTCACCCACCGTTGCAATAGACACATGCTCTTTACCGTAGACAAGCTTCTCATAGATCTCATCAGACAAACAGTACAGATCATGATCCATGCATGCATCAGCAATCAGCCTGAGTGAAGATCTTCCGAGAATTGATCCAGTCGGATTTGACGGCGTGTTCACAATGATCATCTTGGTCTTGTCGGTGATCACGTCATAGATCGACTCGTCCACCTGAAAATCTGCGTTCAGCGAGTAGTGAACAGCACGTCCTCCGGCAATCTGCACGCACGGCTCATACGAAACCCATGACGGATCAATAACCACAACCTCATCACCCTTGTTCAGCATCGCCATCATCGTGATCCGGATCGCATCCTTCGCACCCGCGGTCACCATGATCTGCTTCTGCGTTGCCGGAATATGGTTCTCGTTCTTCAGCTTCTCTGCAACCGCACTCGTCAGCTCGGGAATTCCCCGCGACGGTGCATAATGCGTCTCGCCGCGGCTCAGTGCATCAACTGCCGCCTGCGTGATATGTGCAGGCGTTGCAAAGTCCGGCTCTCCCACCGCAAGACTGATCACATCAATACCTGACGCGATCATCTCCTTTGACCGGTTGCTCATTGCCATCGTCGCCGACGGCGCAACTCCTGCTATCGTCTCCGAAAGCTGTCTCATTCCGCAAGTCTCCGGACCATCTTCACCGCAGACTCAACAGCACGCTTGCCGTATTCAACTCTCTCAGTTGCTTCAAGTCTGGTCATACCGGGCCCTGAGATGCCCAGAGCCACCGGTTTGTCAAACTCAAGGGAAAGATCGATGATCTTTCGTGCTGCATGCTGGACCACAATCTGATCATGATCGGTTGCGCCTTCAATCACGCATCCGATTGTTATGACTGCATCAATATCGGATTTCTTCAGAAGTTTGCGAATGGCAAGCGGCATATCGTACACACCCGGGACGTAGAGGCGGTCCCTGATAGCGGCTCCGAGAAACCGTGCATGCTCTTCTGCTTCCATCTCCATCATGTAGGTAAGATCGCGGTTGAATTCTGCGACAACGAATCCGAGTCTGACTGGTTGATCGATCATGAGTAATCTCTGTACATTTCTGTCGCAAAAGTATATAGTGGTTCACAAAAACGTGTCAACTCAAAAATGAGTATTATGGGCAAAATCGGTTGTCGGAAAAAATCGTTTGCTTAACAAATATTGTTCGTAGTTTCGCCCATGGAAGACACTGAACGAAAGGCCAACGGCATGCGTTCAGTGTATTCCGTGTGCGACTCAAGAAATCAAGTCACAAAACCGATACAATTATTTTTTCTTCGCCACTGCTTCTTTTGATCTCAGGTAGCACCAGGAAAAGATCAGAACCGACAGAGGAACCAGCGTAACAATACCGATACCGGTTGGGGTCTCTGTGATCAGATACCATCCGAAGTTGTTCGGCGTGAGGAAGATGAGCAAAACCATGTGAACAAGACTCAGAGCAAGGGCAATCAGTGTTGCAATCACCACGGTGATCTTTTCGCGGAAGAAGTACCAGATAATTCCGCTCACTAAACCTGCGATAATGGTCGCAAGACAACAGGGAACAACTGTTGCGCCGCCGAGACTGAACCGGTATGCCGCACCAATAATTGCCGCACCGATACCAATAATCGGACCAAACCAGAGACCGCCGTAGATCGGACCGCCGTCACGAACATTCAGCAGCGCACCCTCGTACTGAATACTTGCAATTGATCCTAAAAGCGACATTATACCAAACAACACTATACCGATCGAGTATCTGATCCAGTCAGTAAAGTCCCCTTTCATGTTGTCAAGAAGTCCGCTTCTCCCAATGGCGATACCCAAGAGTGCTGCAAAACCGAGATTGACACCAATCAAGGTAATAAAATCCATCACCACATCCATGAATACTATTTATTTATGTTTCAGTATTTTATGATGACGGTCGTTTGTATGATTTTTAGGTAATTATGTACTTACCTTCCGTAAAAATTCGAAACGCCATCAGTAAATCGCCGCGAAAAAGAATAATTGTTGTTTAATCACTTGCGCTCATGTTCGTGATGATGATGCATATCCGGCGTGTGAGGGTGATCATGGACCTGTTTTTCATGCGTGTGCGTGTGAGAATGTTCATCGGTGACCGGCGGACTGTGCGTGTGGGTATGGTGTCCGTCATCATGGCTGTGGCGGTGTTCATGCGTCAGAACGGTATGTGCATGTTTGTGGTGATGTCCGCCGGTCGCGGCAAAGTACGCTCCAAGGATCATGATGACAGTAGCCACTGCAAACGAGAGCGTGAGTTCGGTTCTGAATATGATAAATGAGAGGGCGACACCAATGAAGGGAGCGACCGCATAAAATGCGCTCGTCCGCGCTGCTCCGAGTGTCCGCTGGGCAAGGACATAGAAGTAAATCGACAGACCGTACGCAAAAAATCCAAGCATTAATGCTGCAAGAATGCTTCCCATGCTGCTGAAGATCACCTCTCCTGCAAAAAATGCGAGAATCAGTGCTCCGGTTCCGGCACCAAATCCTTTGATCACCACAATCTCCACAGGATCTTTTAAGGAAAGCATTCGTGTGCAGTTGTTCTCAAATCCCCAGGCAACGCAGGCAAGCAGAACGAGAATAGATCCTTGCGAGAAGACAAGACTTCCTGCATCTTCGACAGTGAGAAGGATGCTTGCAAAGACGATCAGAATGATCGCAAACCCCAGCCTCCGGTCGATCGCTTCCCGGAAGACAAAAAATGCAACGAGAACTGTTGTGACAATCTCAAAGTTGTTGAGAAGCGAGGCGTTTGCGGCCGTCGTCATGGAAAGTCCGAACATCAGAAGAACCGGTGCGGCAATGTCAAGCAAAATCATGCCGATGACATACGGCAGATCTTTTTTTCCGAGCGGAGCCTCCCGCCGTACTTTGTTTCGTGATGACTGGATGATGCTCACAGCAAACATGCCGATTCCTGCCCCCAGATACAGGAGTGATGCAAGAAGTGCCGGAGGGACACTTTCAAGCAGCAGTTTTGCGGCAGGCGAGCTGATGCCGTAGAGTACTGCCGCAAGAACGGCAAAACCGATCGCTGCATGCTGTGGGGTTATGGTGTTCTGCATATGTTTGAGAGTAGTAATTTTCTTGGTAGGTCCATATAATTCTGTGTTAGATCTGGAGTTTGTATTTTTGTCATAGCTCCGTCCACGATTCGCATGTTCCCGCCATGATCATTGCTCCGCCCACGGAAAATCTGAATACACGGAAATACCACGGAAAAAAAGATCACGGAGCAGACGTGAACATCACGGAAGGCGAATAATAATTTCAAAAACGATTCATTTCCGTGTTGTTCACGTCTGCTCCGTGATGTTTTTTTCCGTCAAATCTCTGTGTGTTCCGCTTTTCCGTGGGCGGAGCAATGATCATGGCGGGAACATGCGAATCGTGGGCCAAGCTGCGACAAAAATACAAAGACCCAGGGGAAAGAGAAACTTCTATACCGGTGAGGACTTAGTTAGATACAGCATTATGTCATCAAAGCCCTCGCTGTTAGAGAAGCTGAAGTCAGATGATCCGAAGATCAGTCTCGTTCGCGACATCCTGTCGGTCATCATCATTGTTGCCGTGATTGGCGCAGTATTATTTGGTGTATCAGGAACATGGCCGGCGATCGTTGCTGTTGAGTCAGGCAGCATGGTGCCGAACATGAATGTCGGCGATCTGATATTTGTTGTTGAAGAAAACCGGTTCGGCCCTTTGATGACCTCACTTGAAGCGCAGGCAGCAAATGTCACCTCCTTTGGCGGATACGGGGATGTGATCATTTACCAGCCGAACGGTAACTCGCAGGTGACGCCGATAATTCACCGTGCACTTGGGGAGATCAATGAGTCAACAGCTCTTGAAGCTGGTCTTGCGAATGGCGGGTACATCACCAAAGGCGATCACAACCCGACCATTGATCAGGGAAACATCTTCACCAGCGTCGGCATGATGCAGCCGGTGAAGGATGAATGGGTTGTCGGCAAAGCACTGTTTGCCATTCCGCTGGTCGGATACCTGCCGCTGCACATCTGGGAGTTCGCCGTTGTTGTCATAATAATTCTGATCGCATGGGAGCTTTACAGCCGCAGAAAAGAAAAAGCAAAGGAAGATGCGAAAAAATCTCAGAAGAAAGGTAAAAAATGACCACCCCACGACTGAACAACGCAGAGCTGCACAGAATTCTTGACGACGCCAAAACAGGCAGCCGCATGAGTGAGTCTGATGCAGCAGCTCTCTTCCGGCTTACCGGCCGGGATGTGTGGAAAGTGGCATCAGCAGCTGACGAACGCCGCGAGGAGATGGCGGGTGATGTCGTGACCTATGTCCGCAACATGAATCTGCATGTAACAAACATCTGTAAAAACCGGTGCGGCTTCTGTGCGTTCGGCAGAAAATCAACCGATCCTGATGCATTCTGTTTCACGGATGAAGAGTTCCGCGAGCATGCCCGCGATGCCGCGAGCAAAAATGTCACCGAGGTCTGTTATCTTGCAGGCGTTCATCCATCGTTCACCATCGAAAACTATGAGTCGATGATTCGCACCCTGTGCGAAGAGATCAGAGGCGTCCATGTGCATGGATGCAGTCCTGATGAGATCGCGTTCGCCGCACGGCAGAGCGGCCTTACCACCCGTGAGGCGCTGACACGTCTGAAGGCAGCAGGTCTCGGCTCGGTGCAGGGGACTGCTGCTGAAATTCTTGTGGACTCGGTTCGCGAGGTTATCTGTGAGAAAAAAATTCCGTCTGCCGAGTGGGTGAGAATTATTCGCGAGGCAAGTGAACTCGGCTTTCAGGCAACGTCCACGATCATGTACGGCTCAGTGGAAAATCCCAAGGAACGTGCAGCTCATCTTTCGATCCTTCGCTCTCTGCAGGATGAGACAAATGTGTTCACCGAACTTGTGCCGCTTTCCTTCCTGCACCACAATACACCGCTCGCACAGAACGGCAAAGTTGTCTACGGTGCTACCGGCCGCGAGGACATTCTCCTTGTTGCGGTCTCGCGTCTGTTTCTGGACAATATGCGAAATATTCAGGTTCCCTGGTCAAAGATCGGACAGAAGATGACGCAGGTCGGCCTTATGGCGGGCGGCAATGATGTTGGCGGTACGATGTTTGTGGACTCTTTGTCAAGAACTGCCGGTGCAGGGGAGGAGTCTGATTTCTTTGATCCAAATGATATGCGGTATCTGTGCAGCGACATAGGCAGAACGCTCGCACGAAGGGATACGCTGTATCATATTCTTGAATAACTTTTTTTCGGGCTTTGCCCATAAATTCGTGTATTGGAAACTAGTGCATCGTTGTAGCTCCGCCCACGGAAAATCTGAACACACGGAAATTTCACGGAAAAAAGATCACGGAGCAGACGTGAACATCACGGAATTTTGAATTTTCAAAACACAAGATGCCCTCCCACGATTTATCTCGATATATTTCCGTGCTGTTCACGTCTGCTCCGTGATGTTTTTTCTGTGTGTTCCGTTTTTCCGTGAGCGGCAGAACGTAACGGCAACACCGGAAAAAATCTGTAACCAAATCTGCAAACAGATCATTAAATGCAGAAAAGGGAATTCTTTTATCATACCCTCTCCAATATCGAGGTACAATGGCAGATCCGAATCTCTACTTAAAAGGCGGCGTTATCCCTGAACGGGACAACGAGCACTATATCATCCGGCTCCGTGTTCCGGCAGGAGTGCTTGACGTTGAAGCACTGGCAGGTATCGCCAAGATTGCAAAAAAATACGGAATAACCAATACGCATCTCACCACCCGCCAGACAATTGAACTGCTTCATGTAGGACCCGAGGTCCTTGACGATCTTCTTGCCGCCCTTGAGAAAAACGGTACTCCGATCGGTGCGGAACGTAACGAGGTCGTCAACATCACCGCATGCCTTGGCAATGCCAACTGCAAATACTCTGTCATTGACACTCTCTCCCTCGCCAAAAAACTTGATGAGAAGCACTTCGGCAAGGAGATGCCGGTAAAAGTTCGTATTGCTATCTCCGGCTGTCCGAACGGCTGTACCAGCGAGCGACTGAATGAGATCGGTATCACAGGTCTGCGTCGTCCGGTGCGAAACGAAGGACTCTGTACCGGATGCGGTACCTGCGGTTACTACTGTAAAGAAGATGCAATTCTGATCGAGAACGGAAAACTGAAACTCAATCAGGGTGACTGCATGCTCTGCGGATTCTGCATTCATGCGTGTCCCTTCCAGTACATCAACTTCGAAGACCCGCTCTACTTAATTACGCTCGGCGGCAGACGCGGCAGGCACCCGAAGATCGGCAGAACATTCTACATCGCAAGATCAGAAGATGATGTGGTTGAGATTGTCGGAAAAATCATCTACTGGATCTTCCGCAGCATTGCATCCGACAAAATGCTTCCCGAACAACTCACCGATGAAGAGTTCGCTGAGTTCCGTGAAAAAGTAAAGAAGAGTCTCAAGCCGCTCGGCATCGAAGGAATTGATCCGACCAACGCTTACTGCGTGTGAATATTTTTTTTCTTTTTTTTTTGTTTTTCCCATAAATTCGTTTATTGGCAACTAACGTGTCGTTGTAGCTTTGCCCACGGAAAAACGGAACGCATGCCTTCGGCCTGCTTACTACTTCGCAGGAACACACGGAAATTTCACAGAAAAACATCACGGAGCAGACGTGAACAACACGGAATTTGAAAATAAAAACGTTGCAAAAATATTTCTTCACGATTTTTTTCAAAAAAAGATCATGTAATTTTTTCATGGTATCCCACTGAATCCCAAATAATTTATTTCCGTGGTGTTCACGTCTGCTCCGTGATGTTTTTCTGTGAAATTTCCGTGTGTTCCGTTTTTCCGTGGGAGGCAGGAGTTAATAGATCCCTCATTCGAAAAAAATTCACCGCGAAATCAGATGTGCGGTGATGATACTACAGCTGCGGGCATGAATTGTTATCTCACATTCGTCAACCCTGACATAGAAGTTCTTCCCCTTCCTTTCTATCTCAGCATCGGACTTCGTGATCTGCTCCCTGCACCAGCTCACCACATCGTCAGCTGACTCAAGCGAAAGATTTCTTCTGATTCTTTCCGCACCAAGCACGGTCGTGTGAAGTTTTGAAAGATCAAGGGTCAGCTCCTCCGAAGTTGCGGCATTCATCTTCATCACATTCCGGCAAGCCTTCGTGCGACGGCCATGTTTCCTGCATCATCACGGCGATCATCCGACGGCGTCTCCATGATGAAGGAGCAGTGGGAAATTTTGGGGAACGTCAGCACATCACGAATCGTTTCCTCACCGAGGCTGCCAAGACCGATATGTTCGTGGCGGTCGAGATGCGAGCCAACGCCTCCCTTCATATCGTTTAAGTGAATCACTTTGAGGCGCGAAAGATCTCCTGCCTCATCGGCAAACCAGCCGAAGACCGTTGCCGCACCATGACCTTTCAGATCGTATCCTGCCGCTGCCGCATGACAGGTGTCAAAACAAAAACCAACTCGCGCCTCACGACCGAGCCCGTCAGCAATAGCTCCGACATCCGTGAATGTTCCGCCAACCGTATTTTTTTCGTTCGCCGTATTTTCAAGAAGAATCATCGTGTTTCCTTCGGCATTGTCAAGGGCGTGGCCGATTGCGGCAATCACTCTCTCCTGTCCTTTCTTGTGCCCCTCCTCTCCGTGATGGCCGAGATGCGTCACAAGGTAAGGGATCTTCAGCATCGCACACCGGTTCAGTTCCTCGGTGAGCGTCGCAATCGACCGGTCATAAATTTCCGGTTTTTCTGCCGCAGGGTTTGGCAGGTACGGCATGTGATCTACCACGGGACCGATACCGGACGCAGCAAGCGCTTTTGTGAACGAATCTGCGACAGAAGGTTCGATCGGTTTTGCCGCCCAGACCCGCGGGCTTCGCGTAAATATCTGAAATGTATCACAGCCGAGTGCCTGCGCACGCTCAACAGAATTCGCCATTGCCCCGGCAATCGAAACATGCAATCCAAGCTTAACCATGATATTCCTCCTTTCTCTTATGCCACTCCTCAAGCATCGCATCAACCGCTTCGAGCATCGTTCTCGGCGACGACCCCCAGTGAACCACTGCCCCGAACTTTCCATTGTACATGCCTACTCCGCTCCGATCAGCACGACAGCATCGTGCGATGAACGGCTCTTCTGCAATCTGCGAAAGCGGACAGGTGTCCTCATAGACAAACTCATCATCATAACACTCGCTGCAGATGTGGCGACCGGTTACACAGCAGGCAACATGTTCGCCGCCATGCAGCTCGTCGCGGTCAAGGGTTTTGGGAAACCCTCCGGCTCTGCATGGATATACATCAGCCGGAATTTCGGAGATGTCGCGGACATGATGGTCGAACATAATATTCTGCTGCCCGAAGAATCCTAAGTCTTCGAGGATATGAATTGTGGCAGAAAGGTTCGGCCGCGGCGGCTTGATGTCATAGACATGCACTGTTTCAAGCCCTGCAAAATCCGGATCCAGTATGAACGTCATGTGTTCGTCCTGTGCCCCAAAAATAGTACACCGTTTTTTTGTTGAGAGGGCTTTTCTGATGAGACCCACTCTGTCATGCGGCGTGATCGGCCCTTCCCACACCGCAATATCCTCAGGACCCACCAGCCTTCTGACCGATTTTATCGGTCTCATGTACCCGCTATCCCCGACATGCTCCACTTCCAGAATTTCAAAACCTTCGGGCACTGGGTGTATCAGATATTTTGTCAGGAAATACACGGTGTCTCCGTGCGGCTTTGTTGCCGCACTGCCGATGTATTTGCATTCGCTGGGAAAGATCATAGAGTTACTCTACTTATGTCATGTGGAAAGTTAAATGCGACTATCGGGTTAGTCGAGGCCCGGCACCATATCGCATCCGGTACAGGCGATGCACATGGTTTCTGCTTTGGTAGCGTCAAGTCCGTTTGATGCAAGGGCTGCACGATGATGTTTGTAGAGATTCATGAACCGCTTGAAACCCGGACGAGGGAGATCCTTCAGCTCTGCTGCCGGAGAGAAAGGACGAAGTGTCGGGATGATGCCGCGTCTGCATACCTCATCGATCGTTGACTTCATCTCATCATCGGTCTCGCCGAGCCCGAAGATGAGATTGGTGAAGACATGATTTTTCCCAAACAGCTCTACCGCCGTATCAAGTTCTGCGTTGATGAGATCTCTGTCCATCCCCGGGCACATCTCTCTGAAAAGTTCGGGCGTTGCGGTTTCAAGATTGAACTTTACTTCGGCAGCTCCTGCTTCATGGAGTCTCTGTGCGGTTCCTGCAACAGGATAAATCGAAACTCCGATCGGGAGGTTGAACTGTTTCAAAGCTTCCACTGCATCAAGAGCACGTTTCTCTTCCTCTTCGACAGTTCCGACAACGCCGCTTGTCAATGATATCGCATGAATGTCGCCGGCATTTTTCACGAGCGTGACGATCTCATCAATGGATTTTGTCGGTGCCGCATTGCCCGGCACCGGACAGTATCTGCAGTGGTAGATGCATGAGCCGCTAATGGTGATGTAGGCCTGGCCCGGGCAGTGGCTTCCCGGCTTTTCGAGTTTTCCGAGAACCTCGATACAGCCGTAAGTCAGCATCACGGTTCCGCCGCCGATGTGGCGGATGGTGATCGGTGAGTCGTCAGTGACCGCGAGACGCACGCGGTGTCCTTCGTAGCTGAAAAATACCGAACCGCGTCCTCCGGCCCCGGGTCCTGCGGTTGACTTTGATTCGTACTCGGTCGCGTCAGCTCCGATGAGTTTCACGTTGCCGACCTCAAGCAGTTGTGCCTTTAAGGATGTCCACATAGTAACAGTGCCTCTTCAAATCTGGTGTAGAGCGGAATTGCTGCGGTTGCGCCGATAATTCCTGACCCGCCGATGCGGATATCGATGTATTTTTTGATCGCTTCCATCTGGTCAAGCGTGATCTCTCCGCGTTTGACCATCCATGCGTACTCTTCGAGCGGTGACGGATCAAATCCGCGGAAGACCACCATGCCGGTTTTGTCGGAGAGCGTGTACTTCTCCACAAGTTTCTGGACGTTTGTGATCAAGGTCTCAGGCTCGGTTGTGGCAAACTCGATCGCGACTGCGACACAGTTCTTCGTTCGCTGTGCTACCGGGAAGAGCTGGGTGATGGTGTGGGAGAGGTAGCGTGAGTTGTCGTTCTCCACTTCGCGGGCAATATTGTGCGTCAGTGCCCAGGTCGCTCCGACCTCCGGCGTGTCGGTGTCGTCGATGCCGATAATGACGCGTTCCATTCTTTTCAGATGCAAAGTTGAGCCGGCGAGTTTTCCTCCGCCGCACGGTGTGGTCTCTGCACGAAGGACACCTTTTGCTCCTGCCCGGCAGATGGATGCACCAACTCCGCCGCCGCCCATGCCGAGGTACGAGATGGCAATTTCGTTATCAGTAACCGCAGTCCCCGCAATTCCTGCGGGAAACTTTGATCCGACCAGCTGCAGCTCTGCTGAGCCGGGAGTTATGTGGTACCGGATCGTGGTTCCCACTTTTCTGACACTATTGACCAGCGGACTTTGGGCGTAATGTTTTGCGACCCACATCCCTCCGCCGATACAGTCGAAGCATTCGATGAGTTCGATCTGTTTGCCGTCACTTGATGCGACTGCGATTATTTCCTGATAGGGAGCCTGATATGGATCATGGAGTTTCGCCATATAGCCCTGCAACTTCTACACCTCCGTTCGCCCACAGCAGTGCTCCAAGAGCACCGATTCTTCCTTTACCGTTTGCTGAGTCGATGAAGGAGACACCGAGTTTCTCTGCTTCTTTGTTTGCTTCATCCTTCGTCAGCAGTTCGGTCTTGATCCGTTTTGCGTAGGATGATTTCGGCAGTTTAATTCCCGACCAGCAGCAGATGCCGGTGTCAGGGCTGACTGATCTCTCTTCGATGAACTCTCTGACGAACTTGATGAGTTCCTCTTTTTTGTCTGGCCGCACTGCAAAGGTGATAACGGACCCCGTGCAGTTGGTGGTTTTTTCCGGTGCTTTTGGATTGAGCTGAATAATTCTCATGCCAAGAAAGATTGCGCCGTCAACTGTACAGGCCTCGCCGCATTTCATGGCGAGGACCCATGTTGCTCCGCTCTCTTTGGTGTCGGTGTCGTCGATGCCGAAGGTGATCTTTTCGTACTTTGGTAAGACGATCGTGCTTCGGCAGATGTGTGCTCCGCCGACATGCAGATCTTCTTCTGAGTTGTATTCGGTTCTGATGACTCCGGGCGCCTGGGCAAGACATGCGGCAATGCCGACTCCTGCTCCTGCCGCTCCCGCCCATTTGGTTGCGACTTCATCACCGTTCACGATGACCGCTTCCAAAGCCTGACCGCCGAGTTCGGTGTCTGAGGGGCCGAATTTGATCGGATAGGATCCGATCTTTGCCGTCATGGTCATGGTGGTTCCTTCGGTCTTTGCAGTGATGAGTGCACCGCCCGCCCTGCGGCGGTTCATATGATCCCATTCGATGGGCCCGCGGGCATGACACTGTTCGTGAAGTTCGGCGACTCCTTCCTTTTCGTCGGTCATCACCAGCAGTCGGCGGCAGAAGAGCGGCCCAAACCGCTCTTTTACCTGTTCCGGATATAGGGTAATCATAAGTATCCTTGAGTTGTCTCCGATGAGTAGCCACCGGAATTTTCGGTAACAGAATTATCGGTGGTGAGAGTATAAGAGGTAATCGATACCTGAACTTTTGCATTCCAATTCGTTTGGTTATCTTCGGCCGTTCACTACTCATCGTACCTCAGTCCATGGAAGACACATGAACTAAGATGTAAACTCGATACCTGAGGTTTTTGTAATTCATGGTCCTCACTATAATAATAGATCAGTTACCGACTCCTATACCCACCGATAATCTCTCAACCAACAGATAATCAAAGATTGTTGATATGTTGATCTATTCAATAACTCTCACGTCTCATCTTCAGTTATAAATAAACGCGCAAATGAGATATTCCCTGATTATTTCCCGTTTACTGAGTTTATATTGAAATCCAGATGTTATTCATTGCCCACTGTCACATTAGGTTTCCTGTGGTTCTTTCGGGTCTTATCTGTCATGATTATGTTTACTGCTCTATGTTATCAATGTTTTTTTATTTACATATATCAAAATACGCCCGGATTCGGCTTGCATTGTATTAAGAAACTTTATCTATATTCTACCACAACCATTTCAGTAATCGATTTCGATCGATATAGGCTGGTGCATATAAGCAATGGCATTTGCAATGCATATCAACATGGAGCGATGTACCGGTTGTAACAATTGTGTGGTCGCCTGCCCGGTAAACGCACTGGAACTTAACACAGTAGATCCTGCCTCAATTGACAAGATCTACCTCGTACAGGATGGAAAGGCAATGATCCTTGACATCGATCACGAGCTGTGTGCTGGTTGCGGTGTGTGCGTCGAAGCATGCCCATATGATGTTATTAGACTGGTAGGACCGCAGGATGGACCTGTTGCAGCGAAAGCTGCTGAGGGAGCCACCCACTAAGTAAGATTGGAGAACCGAGGATTCATACATGGCAATGAGCACAATGTATCCAAAATACTCCACGAAGATGGAGAATGACACCGTCACCATGGAGCAGCGCCTCCTGAGTAAGGTGTCCAACCTCGTGTTAAACACGACCAAATGTACCGGATGCGGTATCTGTTCTGAAGTCTGTCCCAAGGACGCCATCGTTCTTGGCCTGGTCGGCGCAGTCTGCCGCGGCGCCGTCGAAGACGAAGCCGCAATCTCCGTTGACCCCGCAAAGTGTTCCTACTGCGGTGTCTGTACGATCATGTGTCCGTTTGACGCCCTTGAGGTCAGAGTTGACGGTGAACCCAGCCTTCCGATTAAGGAGCAGGAAGGTTTCCCGGAGTATGACTTCACCGCTGAGATTGACGAAAACAAATGCGTCCGCTGCACAACCTGCAGTGAAGCATGCCCCAACGATTCTATCGTTCGCAACACCCCGATCTATGAGGGTGAGGTTGCTGACGGTGTCAAACGCCAGGCTGCTCTTGACGCTGTGACCACTCTTGTTGTCGACAAGGAAAAGTGCAGTGTTTGTGGTATCTGCGCCTCCCTCTGTCCGGCACTGATGATTAAGCGTGTACCGTTTACCGCTGAGCATGTCGGCTCTGCCGGCGAAGTTGTGTGGGACAACTCCCTCTGCAACGCATGCCAGGTTTGTGCGCTCGCCTGTCCGGATGACGCCATCACCGTTGAACGTGTGGTAACTCCTGAGAGCAAGCTCCCGGGTAACGTTGTCATCGACCAGGATACCTGCATTACCTGCAGCTGGTGTGAGAAAGTCTGCCCTGAAGAAGCTGTTACTATTAAGAAGTTCTTCGACGGCGACATCATCTTCAACGCTGACAAGTGTCCCGGAGGATGTTCAACCTGTGTTGACATCTGCCCGTGCAATGCTATCTATCTGCCGACCCCTGTCCCTGCTCTTCAGATGAAGAGAAACAGCATCGAGCCGAATATCGCCGTCAACAAAGACCTCTGCATTCTGTGCGGTGCCTGTGTCAACGCATGCCCGTCAGAAGATGTCATTACCATCAAACGTACCGGCATCCACGTCAAGGGTCCCGAGACCGACCTGTACAAGACCATCGCTGCCAAGCTGTGTATCCCGCGTTCCTCCAAGGTTCGTGAAGACAAGTTCGGCCAGGTCGAATTAAAATCTCTGGAGTGAGGAGAAAGAATGGCAAGTGCAAAAGCATACAAAGATGCAGCGTTATCCAAACGCCTTGCAGACCGGTCTTACCGCCCTGCTCTGGACTCTGACCCGACCTTCGTCGGCGACGTCGAAAGAATCAGCGGTACGACAGCCCACCTCTGTTACCAGTGTGGTACCTGTACCGGTTCCTGTCCGTCTGCACCCCGCAGCAGCTACCGTATCCGGAACTTCATGCGGCGAACCAACCTTGGCTTAAAGGAAGTCAGCCTCAACGACCCTGATCTCTGGCTGTGCACAACGTGCTACACCTGCAGTGACCGCTGTCCGCGAGACCTGATCCCGACCGATGTCATCATGGCAATGCGCAACATGGCAGCTGCCCAGGGCATTCTCCCAAAGAACATGCTCGGCACGGTCAACTTCATCTACCAGACCGGCCATGGTGTTCCGAACTCCGACGGCAACCGCGCTGCAAGAGTCAAACTCGGTCTTGAACCCGAACCGGAAACCACCTCCAAATACCCCGAATATCTGCCGGCCATCCGTAAGATCCTTGAAGCCTACGGAACCAAACAGCTCGCAGACAAAGTTCTTGCGGAGGGTCAGTAATGTCAGGCAACAATCATCAATTCGCATTCTTCCTCGGCTGCATTGCACCAAACCGGTACCCTGGTATTGAGTCTGCTGCAATCCGCACCGGCAAAAAGCTCGGCATCGACCTTGTCCCGTTAAAGGGAGCATCCTGCTGTCCGGCACCGGGCGCATTCGGATCCATCGATCTGAACGTCTGGTATGCAATGGCAGCACGCAACCTGGTTCTTGCCGAACAGATGGGTATGGACATTGCATTAATCTGCAACGGCTGTTACAAGTCCATCTGGGAAGTCAACCACAAATTAAAGCACAACGCAGAGCTTCGCGACGCAGTCAATGAAGTCTTAAAGGAAGTCGACATGGAGTTCAAGGGCACCATCAACGTGTACCACCTTGCCGAACTTTACTACAACGACGAGATTTGCGGCCTTGCTAAACTGAAAGACAGCGTCAACACACCGCTTACCGGCGTCAAAGTTGCCTGCCACTACGGCTGCCACCTGCTGAAACCAAGAAAGGACCGTGAGTTTGCCGGCGACGTCATCGGCGACACCGAGCACCCGACCTGGTTCGAAGAGCTTGTCGACGCCCTTGGCGCAGAAGCTGTTGAATACCGCAACAAAATGCAGTGCTGCGGTGCCGGCGGAGGTGTCCGCGGCTATGATATCGCTCATGCCCTTGACATCACCAACGAAAAGCTGATCAACATGACCGATGCAGGCGCAGAGGCAATCGTTGACACCTGTCCGTTCTGCCAGCTGCAGTTCGACCGCGGTCAGTTTGAGATTCAGGAGAAGTTCGGTGTCGAATGGAACCTGCCGGTTCTTCACTTCTGTGAAATGCTCGGACTCGCACAGGGTATGAGCCCGGTCGAGCTCGGACTTGACCTGCACCAGATATCCTGCAACCCATTCCTTGACAAGATTAACGGAGGTCAGTAACATGGTATACTCTGGTAAGAAAGCTTCTGAGTCAAGCGAGCCACCTGTTGAGCCGAGAATCGGTGTGTTCATCTGCCACTGCGGAACGAACATCGCCGGCTCCCTCGACGTCATTGCTGTCAAAGAATACGCTCTGACTCTCCCGCACGTCGTCGTCTCTGAAAACTACGCATACATGTGTTCGACCCCTGGTCAGAACATGATCCACGACGCTATCGAGAAAGATCACCTCACCGGTATCGTCGTCGCAGCATGTACTCCGCGTCTTCACGAGCCTACCTTCCGTACGGCAACCGCCAACGGCGGCCTGAACCCGTTCCGGTTCGAGATGGCAAACATCCGTGACCAGGGCTCCTGGGTTCACATGCACGACTGGGACGGTGGAACCGAAAAAGCAAAGGACGCCGTCCGCATCGCTGTTGCAAAAGCAACCATGCTCGAGGACCTCTATCCGATGGCAGTTCCGGTTGAACACCGTGCAATGGTCGTCGGTGCCGGTGTTGCCGGTATTCAGACCTCCATGGACCTTGCCAAAGCCGGCATCGAGACCTACCTCATTGAGAAGGAACCGACCATCGGCGGCCGCATGTCCCAGCTCGACAAAACATTCCCGACTCTTGACTGTTCCCAGTGCATTCTGTCTCCAAAGATGGCAGAAGCCGGCCGTATGCCGGGCATCAGACTCTTCACCCTCGCAGAGGTTGAAGCAGTCGAAGGTTACATCGGTAACTTCGATGTCACCATCCGCCGTCACGCCCGCGGTGTTCTCACTCCGGACGAGGCAGCAGCAAAAGGAATCGTCGGTGGAGGCTGTACCGGCTGTGGCGACTGTTCACAGGTCTGTCCGGTTGTTCGACCGAACACCTGGGAATTCGGCATGGCTCCCCGCAAGGCAATCTACATCCAGCACGCTCAGGTCGTTCCGCTTATCTACACGATCGACTTCGATGCATGTGTGAAATGTGGTCTTTGTGAGACTGCGTGTGGCACCAAAAAAGCAATCGACCTCAACATGGAAGATGAACTCTTCACTGTCAAGGTCGGAACCGTCATTCTTGCAACCGGTTACGAAACCTTCCCGATCGAAGAGAAGTCAGAGTGGGGTTACAAACTCTACGACAACGTCATCTCCTCACTCGAGTTCGAGCGTTTAATCTGTGCATCCGGACCCACCATCGGTCACCTTGTCCGTCCGTCCGACGGCGAGACCCCGATGTCAGTCGGATTCGTGCTTTGTGCAGGTTCCCGTGACAACACCGGAATCGGCAAACCGTACTGCTCCAGATTCTGCTGCATGTACTCGCTGAAGCACGCCCACCAGGTCATTGAAAAGATCCCGGGCTGTAAAGCATACATCTTCTACATGGACATCCGTTCCTTCGGTAAGGCATACGAGGAGTTCTACTACCGTATCCAGCACGAGGGTGCAAAGTTCATCCGTGGACGTGTCGCTCAGATTCAGGAACTGCCGAACAAGAACCTGCTCGTCATCGCCGAAGACACGCTCCTTGGCATGCCGGTCGAGATCGAAGTCGACCTCGTCGTTCTTGCAGCAGCTGTTCAGCCGACCGCAGAGACCGAAGTCGTCCGCAGACTCTTTGGTGTCTCCTGTTCTGCAGACAAATGGCTGCTTGAAGCACACCCGAAACTTGACCCGTGCGGAACTACTACTGCCGGTGTCTATCTCGCCGGTGTCTGTCAGGGTCCAAAAGACATTCCTGACACCGTAGCACAGGCAGAAGGTGCAGCATCCGCAGCATCCATCCCAATCCACTCCGGCCAGGTTGAACTTGAGCCGTACTATGCCCAGTGCGTGGAAAAGCTCTGTGCAGGTTGTGGAATGTGCGTTGGCCAGTGCCCGTACTCTGCTCTGTCGATGATCGTCGCTGACGATGGTCGCACAGTCATGACCGTCACTGCAGCAAAGTGTAAGGGTTGCGGTACCTGCGGTGGATTCTGTCCAGGCGGAGCAATCCGTATGCAGCACTTCACGAGCCCGCAGATTCTTGCCCAGATTGATGCATTCTTCCTGGGAGGTGAGCAGTAAATGGCTGACGAGTGGAAACCCAAGATTATCGGTATCATCTGCAACTGGTGTTCCTATGCCGGAGCAGACGGTGCGGGCTCAGCCCGTACTCAGTACCCGCCGGACGTAAGAATTGTCCGTGTGATGTGTACCGGACGTATCGACACGCTCTTTGTTCTGAAAGCATTCGCTGACGGAGCAGACGGCGTTCTCGTTTCCGGCTGTCACTTCGGTGACTGCCACTACCTTGCAGGAAACTACAAGGCAGCAAAGAGAATGTTCCTCGTAAAGAGTGTCATGCAGAACATGGGTCTGGAACACAAACGTTTCAGAATGACCTTTGTGTCTGCATCAGAAGGTGCAAAGTGGGCAGTCGTCATCAACGATGTTATCAACACCGTCACAGAGATCGGTCCAAGCCCCATTGCAGCAGAAAGAAAGAGAAGAGGTCTTTAAAATGGCAGAAGGAGAATACTCCCCCCTACCAAACCTTTTTCAGAAGGAAAACTTCGAAGACTGGTCTAAGCCACACCTCGTCGGTGGAACCACCGAATACTCCTCACTCCTCAAACTTCAGGCAATGAAGGAAGGCGGACTGAGAAAATACGGCAACGGTATCATCGTCAGTGTTGTCACCTGCACAGAAATCAAGCAGGGTGTTGCAATCGAAACCGGAAAGACATCTCAGAAGTACTTCGACGCATGTTCAATCATTGAACTCCACGAAGAAGACTTCAAAGCACTCGGAATCAACCACAACACCAACGTCAGAGTCACCAGCGCAGCAGGAAGCGTTATTCTCAAGGCAGTTACCACTACCCAGAGTCTGTACCCCGGACTTGGTCACATCCCGATGGGACCGTGGGCAAACATCCTTGTTCCGTCATACACGTACTCAACTGGTGAGCCATGCTTCTGCGGATTTGACTGTCTTATCGAACCAGCTCCGCAAGAGAAAATTGAGAAAGCTGTAAAGCTTATGCACGAAAAATGTGGTCTGAAATATGTAGGAGACCCGCACTATGACTAAAACAATTAAGAACGTAATCTGTACATTCTGCGGTACACTTTGCGATGACCTTGAAGTCGACGTCACCGACGACGGAAAGAAGATTTTGCAGGTCAGAAATGCCTGTGCAATCGGTGCAGAAAAATATCTCCACGTTGGCAACCCGGGTCGTGTAATTGTTCCGCGTATGCGTCAGGCTGACGGAACGTACAAGGACGTTTCCTACGACGAAGCAATCGACTTCACTGCAAAGACACTCCTCAAAGCAAAGAAGCCGTTGTTCTACGGATGGTCATCCACCAACTGTGAAGCAATCTCAGCAGGTAACGTACTTGCAGAGAAGACCGGCGGTGTCATCGATAACTGTGCAACCGTCTGCCATGGATCCTCTCTCCTCGCAATTCAGGATACCGGAGTTCCGTCCTGTACCCTTGGTGAGGTTAAGAACCGTGCTGACCGTATCATCTTCTGGGGATGCAACCCTGCACACGCTCACCCGCGTCACATGTCCAGATACTCTATCTTCCCCCGCGGATTCTTCACCGCAAAGGGTCAGAAAGGAAGAAAGATCATCTGTGTTGACTGCCGTGAAACCGACACTGCAAAAGTAGCAGATGCCTTTGTGCGCATTAAACAGAGCTACGACTACGAAATCATCGATGCATTCAGAACCGTTCTTCGCGGTGAGGAAATCCCCGCTGAAGTCGGCGGAGTTCCTGCAGAGAAGATCAAAGAAGTCATTGAGATCCTCAAGTCCGGTCGTTTCGTGACCCTCTTCTTCGGTATGGGACTTACCCACACACTTGGAAGAAACCACAACATCGACGAGGCAATCAACTTCATCCGTGACTTAAACGACTACACCAAAGCAGTGCTCATTGCAATGCGCGGTCACTACAACGTTACCGGTGCAGGTCAGGTTCTTGGATGGCAGTATGGTTACCCGTTCGCATGCGATCTGTCAAGACTGACAGTGGCACGTCACAACCCGGGAGAGACCACCTCTGTGGACTTACTTGTCCGTCACGAAGTTGATGCCTGCGTAGTCATTGCAAGCGACCTTGCCGCCCACTTCCCGTTCGAGGCAACCAGAGTTATGGCAAGCATTCCAACGATTACCATCGACCCGCACATCAGCATGTCGACAGAACTCTCAGACCTCCACATTCCGGTCGCAATCGTCGGCGTTGAAGTCGGCGGATGCTGTTACCGTATGGACAACGTCCCAATCGAGACCCGTAAGTGTGTCGATGCACCCGAAGGAGTCCTTGATGATGAGGAGCTCTTCAACCGTATCGCCAAGAGAGTCGACGAGATTCTCGCAGAGAACGGTGTGAAGGACGCATCCGAGTATCTTGCAAAGATTGAACAGGAGACCTGAATATGACAGAAATTATCATTAAAAACGGTCATGTGTTCGATGCAGTAACCGGTCACAAAGGCGACGTCGCTGACGTCTGCATGAAAGACGGCAAGATTGTTGACAAAGTCAGCAACTCCGCAACCGTCATTGATGCAACCGGCAAGTCTGTCATGGCCGGTGCTCTTGATGTGCACACCCACGTCGCAGGTCCGAAGGTCAACCTCGGCCGCTGGTACCGCCCGGAGGATAAGTTCCGCCTTGGCGAGCGCTGCTCTGCAAAGATCGACCCGAAGACAAAGATCGAGGGTGGATTCTCTATTCCGACCGTCTACAAGACCGGATACGAGTACGCACGTATGGGTTTTGCCTTCCTGATGGAAGCTGCAATGCCGCCACTTTACTCGCGCCACACGCACGAGGAGATTCGCGACACCCCGATCGTTGATGAAGCAGCAATGCCGGTTTTCGGCAACAACTGGTTCATGTTCGAGTACCTGAAGAACGGCGAGATCGACAATGCAGCAGCATATGTTGCATGGATGCTCCGCCAGACCAAAGGATACGGTATTAAGTGTGTGAACCCGGGAGGATCCGAGGCATGGGCCTGGGGTCTGAACTGTATGACCGTCAATGATCCGGTGCCGTACTTTGAAATTACGCCCAAAGAGATCATTGCAGGTCTTATCACCACGAACGAAGAGCTGCACCTGCCGCACTCCGTCCACCTTCACTCCAACAACCTGGGTAACCCGGGCAACTTCCAGACGACCCTTGACTCTCTGAAGATCGCAGAGGACTTTAAGCCGAACAACAACCTCGGCCGTAAGACTGTTCTGCACCACACCCACATTCAGTTCCACTCCTACGGCGGAACCGGATGGGGCGACTTCGAGTCCAAGTCCAAGGAAGTCATGGACTATGTGAACAAGACTCCGCAGATCTCCATCGACTCCGGTAGCGTCACCCTTGACGAGACCACGACGATGACTGCTGACGGTCCGTTCGAGTACCACCTTGGTGCCCTGAACCACCTGAAGTGGGGTAACGTGGATGTCGAGCTTGAGACCTCTTCCGGTGTTGTTCCGTACGTGTACGACCCGAAGGTAAAGGTCTGCGACATTCAGTGGGCAATCGGTCTTGAGGTTCCGCTCTTCGCAGCAGATCCGATGCGGACGATGATCACTACCGATCACCCGAATGCAGGTCCGTTCACCCGCTACCCGCGTCTCTACGCATGGCTGATGGACAAGAAGTATCGTGACGATCTCCTGAACAGCTTCAAGTACGCAACGAAAGTTATCGATGCAACCTATCTTGCTGAGATCGACCGTGAGATCAACCTCTACGAGCTGTCCCAGATGACCCGTGCAGGACCTGCACAGGTTCTTGGTCTGTCCGGCTCTATGGGTGGTCTTGCTCCCGGCATGAATGCAAACGTTGCAGTCTACAACATCAACCCTGACAATATGCAGAAGGGTATTGAGCTTGAGAATGCATTTGCAAAGTCTGCATACTTCATCAAGGACGGCGTTAAGGTTGTTGAGAACGGTGTTGTTCTCGATGCTGACCCGGTCGTTAAGAAGACCTACTGGGTCAATGCAAAAGTACCTGAGAACAAGCAGGTCATGCATGATATCAACGAGAAGTTCCTGAAGTACTACAGTGTCAGCCTTGGCAACTACGAGGTTATTGATCACTATGCTCCGCACCAGGAGATTATCGAGGTGTAAGACATGAAGACGGTAACCATTAAGTTAAAGAAAGTCCCGACCCTCTACCTCGAATGCGAGAGTGTTACTCCGGACAAGTTTGCCGGAAAGTCCCTTGAGGCTATTGCAGCACTTCCATGTTCGGAGGGTAAGTCCAACTACAAGCTCGGCGACTGGTTCGAGATCTCAGGATCTGCCGGTGCAACCGCAGCAGAGACGAAGATCGATGTCTATGGTCCGGGAACCTCGAAGTGCAAGTACTTCGGTGCATGGATGAGCGCAGGCGAAGTTGTTGTCAACGGAACCGCAGATATGTTCACGGGCTCCTGGATGACCGGCGGCAAGCTCCACGTTAAGGGAGATGTCCGCTCCTTCTCCGGCCTTCAGATGAAGGGCGGAGAGATGCTGGTCGAAGGCCGTGCCTGGAACTATCTCGGCGCAGCATACCGCGGCGACTGGCGTGGAATGCAGGGCGGTCTCATCCGTGTTAAGGGTGATGCAGGCTCTGACCTTGGTACCTTCATGAACGGTGGAACGATCATCGTTGAGGGTAACGTGGATATCCACACCGGTACTCACGCTGACGGTGGAACAATCATCATCAAAGGCAAGGCTCACCGCCGTGTCGGTGGTCAGATGGTAAAAGGCGAGATCTACGTCTTCAAGGGCTGCGATGTAATGATGCCCGGTTTCAAGAAGGTTGAGGAGCGGGAGATTGAGGTTGACGGTGAGAAGCATGTCTTCAACGTGTTCATCGGTGACCTTGGCGAACGCCACTCAAAGAGCAAGGGCGAGGTCGTTTACGGCCACCTCTACACTCTGAAGGAGTAAATCCTTCTTTTTCTTTTTTTTTTGAAAATTCTTTGGAAAAATTATTGCGGCATTGTCCAGAATTTTTTTTGCAGTATCACAAAAACAACAGTGCCATCAGTTCCTCACTGCTCCTCACTACTTCTGCCTCCATCTCAAGCATCAGATTCACGAGCTCCCTCTCGCTGTACTGCCGGAAATCCGTCCGGACAGCAATCACTCGTTTGCCAAGAGCGGTCGCATACCCCATCTCCCATGCGGTGCCGGAGTCTGCGTCAGACCCGTCAATTACCGCAACCACAATGTCACTGTCCCGCAGATCGGAAAGATTCTGGTGATAGATGAACTCCTCACGGCCTTCACCCCGCGACTCGGCGGTATCAAGTTTCTGCGGCAGATGAACGTCATAACAGCGTGAGGAAAGCAGATCAGCAAGAGCCTGATTGTAAACTCTCTGTGCCTCGGAAAATAACGGCGCTGCAAGATAAATCCGGTACTGCGCAAACTGTCTCACATCAATCAATGGAATATCAGAAAACCGCTTCAGAAAAACTCCGGGACCTGCTGACTTTTCATCGCTGTAATAGGTCGTTGAGATACCGCAGGTAGGGGACGAGTTCACGCCGATAATTGCAAGCGGCGCTTCACCTCTCTCTGCAATAAGAGCTCTGACATCAGCCTCAAGCCTCTCAAGAAGAACAGAAAACTCCGGCACATTCAACCGGTCAAGAAAAGATCCGGGAGTACGGGGCACGCCGAGAAACAATGTCTCGGGACAGGGAAGCGGAATAATTTCTATTGAAAAACGTCTGCATCTCGCAACAGCCGCAGCCCATACAGCACGGTCTGCATCGGTGGTGATTCCTTCAGCACGAAGTTTTTCGTTCAGAATGCAGGGCGAGGCAAGGACGTACATTAATTAGTCTCATAGGAAGTCATGAGGGATAAAGGCCGCGGGAGGGTATGTCGGTATTATTTTCTGTTTGTCCATTACGTTCTGCTCCGCCCACGGAACACACGAGACGCATGCCTGCGGCCTGCTTACCGCTTCGCGGGAACACACAGAAATTTCACGGAAAAAAAGATCACGGAGCAGACGTGAACAGCACGGAACTCTCACTCAAAAAAAATATTATTCGGGCTCTCACGAAATAATTTTTGAAAATTTTTTTTAGAAATATTTTGTGAACAAGATCGGCCACATAACTTCACTAAAAAAATATTTTCAGACTCTCACAAAATAATCTTTGAAAAAAATTTTGAAAATTTCCGTGATGTTCACGTCTGCTCCGTGCTCTTTTTTTCCGTGCCTATTCCGTGTGTTCTGTTTTTCCGTGGGCGGAGCTGAAGCTACAACACCACAACAGACAAAACACTTATCCGCATTTCATACAGACACAGTACCGCAAATATCAGAGAAGAGATCATGATAGAAACACAGAGCTGGATGAACGAACTCACCGCAAAACTACTCTCGCAGTTTGGCGAAAGGCTCATCTTCGCAGGACTTCAGGGAAGCTATCTGCGAAACGAAGCAACCGAAGAAAGTGACATCGACGTCATGGTCATCCTTGACGAACTTGCGCTCGCAGACCTTGCCGCATACAAAACAATCGTCGCGAAAATGCCTGAGGGAGAGAAGGCATGCGGATTTATCTGTGGGAAAGAGGAACTTCTCGCCTGGCCCAAACATGAACTCTTCCAGCTCGCCAAAGAAACAAAAAACTGGCACGGAGAACTCGCACAACTCCTTCCGCCGGTCACAAGAGAAAACATCTGTGACAGCGTAAAAATTTCTGCGGCAAACCTCTATCATGAAGCATGCCACAGATACCTCTACGACCAAGGAGACAACAGAGTCGAAAATCTTCAGTATGCCTACAAAACTTCCTCCTTCCTCCTCAAACTCGTACATTATCTCAGAACATACGAGTACATCACCACCAGAAAAGATCTCCTCACAGAGCTCTCAGGAATCGAACAGGAGATACTTCTCTCGTTCATGAACTGGGATGGCGAAGCTGACATGCGTCAGAAAAATCCTGGCCGAAATTATCAGCAGCTGATCTCCTGGACAGGAGCTCTCCTCAGAGAAATGCAGGACGCCTCACCCGAAATCAGAATAACCGTGCAGGCC
The DNA here is from genome assembly GCF_032714615.1 of Methanorbis furvi. Lineage (NCBI taxonomy): Archaea > Methanobacteriati > Methanobacteriota > Methanomicrobia > Methanomicrobiales > Methanocorpusculaceae > Methanorbis > Methanorbis furvi. The sequence continues at coordinate 150,630 of NZ_JAWDKA010000001.1, read as the reverse complement.
CAATAACATACAAACAATGGCGGACCAAACACGGACAAAAGGAATACCTCTCATCGCATACCGCGACAACTCCTGCGATCCGAAAAAATGTACCATGAAAAAACTGGAACGGTTCGGCATGATGCGGATAGTTGGCCGCATCCAGGAAATTTCAAAAAGTACACTTCTTCTGGACCCGACCGCAGAGTTTGTCATCTCGCCTGCCGACAGAAACTGGGTGCGGTCAATCACCGCACTTGACTGTTCATGGGAAGTACTCGACACCGCAAACCTCACCTCATGGAAAGGAAGGCGGGCGCTTCCCTTCCTCGTCGCCGCAAACCCGGTCAACTTCGGCAAACCCTTCACCCTCACCTCAGTCGAAGCAATCGCCGCAACCCTTCACATCCTCGGAGAAGCAGAACAGGCAAAAGCAGTGCTCGCAAAGTTTCACTGGGGCCTAAACTTCCTTGCCCTCAACGCCGAACCGCTCGCCGAGTATGCGGAGGCAAAGAACAGTGAAGAAGTACTAAAGATACAGAGCGAGTATATCGGGTAAAGTCGTCCCCACCGTGACAATTAACATCTGCGACGACTAAATAACACATATACAATGGCAAGCGTAAGCATTCGGAGATACGGACAGATCTTTGATGTACTGATGAAGTACGGATTTTCCTACTATCTCAACGAACTTTTCCCGGGATTTATCAACACCAAGAAGTCGACACAGGACGATTTCAGCTCATACTCGATCTATGCAAGAGTCCGCATGGCCCTCGAAGAACTTGGCCCGACCTTTGTCAAGTTCGGTCAGCTGATGAGTACGAGAACCGAACTCTTCCCGCCCGAGATGATCGACGAACTCTCCAAGCTGCAGGACAGGGTCGGTGTTGTTCCGTTCGATGAGGTCATCCCGACACTGGACGAGTACATCCCTGACTGGCGTGACGTCTTCACCTCGCTTGATCCAAAACCGCTTGCCGCAGCATCCATCTCCCAGGTGTATCGTGCCGTTATGCAGGACGGAACCGAGCTTGCCCTGAAGATTCAGCGCCCCAACATTCAGGAGAGAATTGAACAGGACATCGTGCTTCTCAGATCCCTTGCCGAAAAGATTGAGGAGAAACGTCCTGACCTTCGTCTCTATAATCCGGTAACGCTTGTCGATGACTTTTCTGTTCAGATCAAAAAAGAGCTGGACTTTACCCGCGACGGTATGAATGCAGAAAGGCTCGCACGAAACATGCGTGTCTCAGGAATTCCCGGTATCAAGGTCCCGAAAATTTACTGGGAGTTCTCGGGAAAACGTCTGCTTGCAATGGAGTTTGTCTCAGGAGTCAGATGTGATGCGGTGGAGGAGATTGTTGCGATGGGTATGGATCCAAAAGATCTTGCCAGCCGCGGGCTGAAATCCTTCATGGTTCAGATTTTCCAGAACGGATTTTATCACGGTGACCCGCATGCAGGAAACATCCGTGTCTCGCCGAAAGGTGATCTGGTTTTCCTTGACTTTGGTGTCTGCGGTGTTCTGATGAAGGACACGCGGAACAAATTCATCTCTCTCATGCTTGCGCTGTTTTCCGCGGATACTGATATGACGATTCGATACGTCAAAAATCTCGGGGTGAAAATTCCAGCATCAGGCATCGATGAGTTCCGCGGCGAACTGTATCTTGCTCTGCAGGACAGCAAGGATATGGGAGCACAGATGAACTTCTCGGGACTCGTTGGCGCAATTCAGGAGCTGTTCCAGAGAAACAATATTCGTGTTCCACCAAATCTTATGCAGCTGTTAAAGGCGCTGATGCTTGTTTCAAACATTGCGTTCACGCTTGATCCTGAGCTTGAGTTTGCCAAGGAAGCAGAGCCGTACTTAAAGAAGCTGATCGCAGAGGATGTCAGGGATCCGGAGAATGTGCAGAAGAAAATCCTTGATGCAAAAGTCAGGCTCGAAGATCTTTCGCGTGTGCCGCAGCAGTTGTCTGCGGTTCTGGAGATGGCATCCGAAGGAAAACTCAGAATCGATGTGGCGGCAAAAGAGATCGGCGATCTTCGGGTAACACTTGAGAGTTCGATTGACAAACTGGTTATCGGTCTGATGGTTTCAGCGATTGTGATCGGTCTCTCACTTGTTCTGATGAGTCAGCCGGCAGAGGCTGGATACTTCTCTCTGCTCTCATATATTGCGGCGATCGTGGTGATTGTGATCGTTTTCTATAAGATGCAGACCCGCGGGAACAAACCTAAGAACGAGTAATTTTTACGAATTCATTTTTTTTATTTTTAGTGGTTTTTTTCATTAAATTCTGCCACCCACGGAAAATCGGAAAACACGGAGCTTCACAGAAAAACATCACGGAGCAGACGTGAACATCACGGAACTCTCATTCAAAAAAATATTTTCTGACTCTCACAAAATAATTTTTAAAACTTTTTTCAGAAATATTTTGTGAATGTGGTAGGCCACAAAATCTCACTGAAAAAAAATATCACGGAACTCTTACTCAAAAAAATATTTTCTGACTTTCACAAAATAATTTTTAAATTTTTTTTTTGAAAATTTCCATGATGTTCACGTCTACTCCGTGATGTTTTTTTTTCTGTGAAATTTCTGTGTGCTCCGTTTTTCCCGTGAAGCGGTGAGCACGACGGAACGACGTGGGAATCGTGGACTGATACACGAGTCAGCACCATTTTTGGTACTATCTCCAACTACATCTAATCAAAGAGTTATATAGAGTAGTATCCGTTCGAACCCCTTTGAATGGAAAAAAACAGGAGATAAAAAAATGTTCTGCCAGCAATGTGAAGAGACCGCACGTGGTCTCGGCTGTACTGCCGGTGGCGTCTGCGGAAAAGACAACGACACTGCCTGTTATCAGGACGCAGTAAACTTCGCCCTTTCCGGTCTTGCATACCGCAAGATTCACCAGCCTGCCGGCGCAAAAGTTCCGGCCAATACCGTAAAACAGGATAAGGATGTTGTCGCGATCTTGTTTGCGACTCTTACCAACGTCAACTTCGACAAAGAGCGGTTCAAAACATATCTGAAAACCATCATCAGCTACCGCGACGCATATCCGAAAATTTCCGGAGAACCAAAACAGTGCTCCTGGATTCCAGCATCCGAAGAGGACATCGTTCATCTTGAAGGAGGAATTGGTCTTCTTGCTATCGAAGACGAGAACGAGCGGTCGCTGTTCTCCCTGCTTCTCTTCGGGCTGAAGGGAATGTGTGCCTACTACTCACATGCCGAAGCTCTTGGAAAAACTGATCCTGAGATTGTATCATTCATCTACAAGGGCCTTGCATCAAGGTTTGAGAAACACAGCATTGAAGAGCGCACAGCACTGGTTCTTGAATGCGGCAAAATGGGCGTGAAGATGCTTGCACTGCTCGATGAAGCAAACAAGCATTACGGAACAACCGCTATCACCAAAGTTCACTGCGGTGTTGGAACAAAACCGGGAATTCTCGTGACCGGCCATGATCTCAAAGACCTGGAGATGCTTCTTGAGCAGACGAAAGGAACAGGCGTTGATGTCTACACGCATGGTGAGATGCTGATCGCCCACGCACACCCGGACTTTGCCAAGTACGACAACCTGATCGGCAACTACGGTACATCCTGGGCAAATCAGAAGGACGAGTTCCCAAAGTTCGGCGGACCGATTCTGTTTACCACAAACTGTCTGGTCCCGCCGCCGGAAGAGTACCGCAAGAAAATTTTCACGACCGGCTCGGTCGGATTTGCCGGCGCGGTACATATCCCTGAAAAGGCTGACGGATCAAAGGACTTCTCTGAGATTATTGCAATGGCAAAGAAATGCAAAGCTCCGCAGGACCTCAAACTGACGGATATCACAACAGGTGCAGGACATGACGCAGTTCTTGCGGCAGCGCCAAAGATTCTGCAGTTGATCAACGAGAAAAAGATCAAACGCTTTGTCGTGATGGCAGGTTGTGACGGACGACACAAAGAGCGTGTCTACTACACCGAGTTTGCAAAAGCTCTGCCGAAGGATGTGATCATTCTCACTGCAGGCTGTGCAAAGTTCAGGTACAACCGTCTCGACCTCGGTGACATTGAAGGAATTCCCCGCGTGCTGGACGCAGGCCAGTGTAATGACTCGTACTCGCTTGTCGTGATTGCGCTGGAGCTTGCAAAAGTACTCAAGACCGATGTCAATGCTCTGCCGCTGTCGTTCAACATTGCATGGTATGAACAAAAAGCAATTCTGGTGTTCCTGACTCTGCTTGCCCTTGGCATCAAGGACATCATGATCGGTCCGAACTTACCGGCATGCGTCTCGCCTGATGTGCTGAACACGCTGGTGAAACAGTTTGGCGTTCAGCCGAACACGACCGTTGAAGCAGATATGAAAACACTTCACATCGTCTGAGTCAGACAAGAAGATAGCTGGCACGAACGATAGTTTGTGCAGCAGTTTCTGCGACCGTGACAATCGCCGGATAATGTCCGGCGGTTTTTACGGCAGTCTCATTGACAGGACCAGAAACGGTCAGGTCGGCAACAATTGTTCCGGTGCTGTTTTTCAAGGTTATCAAAAGTTTTTGCGGAACCGTTTCTTTTGGCAGGGCAAGGATCACTGCCTGAAGGTGATGGGTTATCTGAAACATCTGGGTTTTGTCCATCGTCCAGGATTTTCCGCAGTCAAAGAGCAGTTTTGATACGTCCTCAAGCGGCCGGTCACCCAGAGATCTTGTCAGATGAGTTGGTGTGCCGATTTTGAAGAGAAGACCGAAAACGACGACGAAGATGGCGCCTGATGTCAGGGGTGAATCAAAGAAAAGTCTGAGACTTTCCGGCAGGTCGGTGTAGAGGTAGGAGCACATCACTGAGGAGACGCCGATCATGATCGGCAGAATGACGACGAAAATCCTGCGGTTGTCAAGGACGCGTGAAGAGATGCTCTGTACTCCGCCCATCATGATGAAGGTGATCGCATAGATGACGACAGCTCCCATGATCGGTTCGGGCAGTACATGGAAAAACCAGCCGATCACCGGGAGAAATCCGCAGATGATGAGAAGAACGCCGAGGCCCAGACCGATCTGTTTTGATGCAACTCCGGTTCCGGGTATCAGGCCGGTGTTGGAGGCGGACGAGCCGATGCCAATTCCGCCGATCGCAGAGCAGAACATTGCACCGAATCCTTCGGAGAAAAGTCCGCGGCGAAGATTATTTTTATTGGTCTCGCCGGTGTACTCGTCAAGAAGCGAGATGTTTCCGGCAGACTTGAGCATGACGCAGAGCATGCCGATTGCAAACGGGATAACAAGACCGATGTCGAAGCTGTAGCTGACAATTCCGATCGGGTTTGGAATGGAGAAGAGAGAGAACGTTCCTGCCGCGGCAATGCTTGCGGGCGTCAGGACACCAAACGCGACGGATGAGATGAGGCCGATGATAATTCCGATCAGCACCGCATAAAATTTGAAAATTTTCTGCTTCTGCATGCCGAGAACTATCATGGACCCAAGTGTGATGATGCCGACCAGGGTCGAGGCAGGGTCGAGCGGCCCTTCTGCAGTGCTCCCGAAGAACAGCGGGAACGAAAACGGAATGATCGCAAGACCAAGCATGAACATGACGACGCCGACGACTTCGCCGGGAAAAAGGAGACGGAAGTATCGGGTAAGCCGGCTGAGAAGTATTTCAAGAAATCCGGCAACCATCATCATGCCGTAGAGAAGCGGCAGGCCGCCAGCAGTTGCGGCAAGAATTGAGGCAGGGAGATAGGAGGAGTTTGGAACCATCGGAAAAATATGGCCGCATCCGGTGTAGTGCATTGACTGGAGAACGGTTGCAATACCTGAGCCGATCAGAGTTGCACTGATCAGAAATGTGGAGAGGTCTTCACCGCCGCCGATTGCTTTGGTGATGATGACAGGATACGTCATGTAGACGGCAAGTACAAAAAAGTGCTGGAGAATGCTGAGAGCGAGAACGGACGGCGGAACTTTGTCGCTGACATTGTACACCGGACGATCCCCAAGCTCCATGATTAAAAGGAAATTGGGTTTCGGCAGTAATTATAGGTTATGGACAGGAATGATTTGCATGAGACGTTTGTCGTAGCTCCGCCCACGGAAAAATGGAGTACACGGAAATTTCACAGAAAAACATCACGGAGCAGACGAGAACATCACGGAATCCTAAAATTCTATTTCTGTGATGTTCACGTCTGCTCCGTGATATTTTTCTGTGTGCTCCGCCTTTCCGTGGGTGGCAGGACTTAATAGGCAACACCGTTGAGTGGCGGGTGAGGTTTTGCCTCCCCAGAACAAAACCTCACGTACTACTCAGCAGTAATCAATAAAAAAAATTTCGTGAAAAAATTCTTATCAAAAAATAAAAAATTATTTCTCTCGTTTGCACACAAACGAACACACAGGGCCGCCACATCTCCCGTCGCACGGATCAAGATGCACAATAACCGCAATGCGGGGAATCTCATTCTGAAGATCATGTTCGATCTCCTTGAGTACCGCATGCGCCTCTTTGAGAGGAGTTGCGTGCGGCATCATCAGATGAAACTCAACAAACCGTCCGGGCCCGGACCTGCGTGTCTTCAGACTGTGGAAGTTCGTGTACTCGTTTGCATACCGGCAGATGATCACCTCAATTCTCTCGATCTCCTCAGGCTCAAGACTCTGATCCATCAGATCCGCAAAACTTCTGCGGATCAGGAAGTACGCCTCACGAAGAATCAGCAGCGCAACAATGATCGCAATAACCGAATCAAGGAACACCAAGTGCGTCAGCTGAATCAGAACAAGTCCTGCAAGCACACCGACAGACGTCAGAACATCGGTTCGCAGATGCCATGCATCGCTCTCAAGAGCGATCGACTCGGTCTCCTTTGCAACCCGCATCAGTTTCTGCGACACAAAAAAGTTCATCACCGCAGAAATTCCCATCACAATCATACCAGCATACAGCAGTTCAAACGAGATCAGATCCTCTCCGTGAATCAGCTTCTGCACCGCTTCCCAGATGATGATGCCTGCCGCAAGAACAATTAAGAGAGCCTCAATCAGGCCCGACGCATCCTCGTACTTCCCGTGACCGAACGCATGATCTGCGTCTGGAGGCTCAGAAGATTTCCGCACCGAAAAGTAGGCAATGCATGAAGCAAGGAGATCCATTCCTGAATGAATGCCTTCAGAGATAATACTGACCGAGCCTATCGACATACCGGTCACAATCTTTGCAGCAGTCAGAAACAGATTGGAAAATACGGACAACCGGGCAGCATTCTGTTTTTTCCGGTTATTCTCCTCGGTGTCTATGATCACTATAGTAGAGAATATTTCACTGCCAATAATGATATAGTTTTTTCACCAAGCCTAAAAAGACTTGTGCCTACTCCCCATCTGGGAGCTTGTTACGCGTGCGGTCAAGCCAGCGGTCAGCCCAAGCGTACATCATCGGCCCGATGGTAGTAAGCAGGAACCCAGCGCCAGCAATGGCGACAAATCCACCTGCTACGATCTCAAGCGCAGTCCAATTCTCTAACATTCTTTTTCACCTCCTTTTTTGTGATCGGGCAGCGCTTACACAGCCCTACCCGTGTCTCAATCCGAATCACTCGGCGCAGCAATTCCAGTGTCAGCCCCAGCAGGCCACACTGCAGCAACAGCTCAAACGTGATCATCAGAATAACTCCGCGAACGACAACCTAAACCGGGGAATCGTCAACGCCGGATGACTGTAGTAATAATAACCACTACTACTATTTACCGAAGAATCGCGCGTCATTTTCAAAACAATGCTGCCAATCTTTACACCCACAGGAATCGTTAATGTCAACGTGCCTTCTGATGCAGAAGAATGATTGTTGGATACCGAAATTCCACCTCCTGACAACGAAACAGTACCTGCGCTAGTAATCCGATACGGAACCCTAACAACAACATTAGACGTGGAAAAAGCATCAACAGTAAACAACGTAAAGAATGTGCCTGAAGCTGAAACCATACCGGAAGTCTGAGGGGAACTATAGGCAGCAACTGACAATGCAGTCAAATCTGTTTTTACTACCAACGGAACGCCACAAAATTTCAATACTGTAACATCATCATGAGAATGTGTTTCTGGCTTAAACGTAGTCGGTTTACCCGTAATTGCCGACCAGTCCACCGCAGACGCCGCACCGGCAGTATATGCAACATACCCGTCCGGACTGTTCAACTTCGTTTCATCCACTACGAAATACATCGTTGATGTTGCCACAACCTTCACAGTGTCCCCTTCCTGAATTTCCGCCGTTGTCAGCGCAAATCGTGCGGTATCGTCCTGTACGATCACCAGCCGCTCAAGGCACCCGTGCGGAAGTCGTGCCAGCGGAACCGTACCGGAGGTAATCTGTGACGCATCCAGAGCCAGCAGATCACCGCCACCCTGCCCATGAGTCGCCGCGTGCAGAGTTGCCGGAAACGTATTTGGTTTGGACGTTACATCCTGCCAGGCAACAGCAAGACCAGACACATTATGTGTATGATTTTCCGCAGCTGCTCCTATGTCAGCAGGGGTAAGGGGGTCAGACCCCCCTTTCTTATGTTGCGAACCGTGCACCTTCGGAGCCGTGTTGTTCAGATCAACCGGATTCACGTAAGGATTGTTAATTACCGGCATCAGCAGACGACCCCCGGCGCATTTCCGTTACCGTTGAACCAGCGAGCCGGACACACCCAGAACATAGGACAACGGCAGCAACCCGACCCACACGGAAAACCCAGTTTACCGGTCGTAGAGTTGCCAAATGTATCATTCATTGCATTCATTTTTCACCTCATTTCAATGTACTTTTGTTCCCGACGCAGTCGAAGACCAGCCGGACATACTGCCAGACCGGTTGTTATATGACGCACTTCCGGAACTGCCAGAGGAACTACTGCCTCCGGAGCCTGTCGTTGTCTTGCCCCCTGCTGCTGTTGGCACTGCCCCGCCACCGGAACCGGAACCACCAGAAGCGGATTTAGGGATATACTGATTAAAGAACGCCGAAGCAGCACTTCCGGAGCCGGAACCGCTCGAACCACTCGAACCGGTAGAACCAGCAGACGAACCCGAAGATTTCGCCGCCTGTGCAGCCTGTTGAGCAGCCAGAGCCGCCGCCTGTTGAGCAGCCAGAGCCGCCGCCTGTTGTGCTGCCAGTGCAGCCGCCGCCGCTTTTGCTTCCTGTTGTTTTGCCGCAGTAACCGCATTCGTTTGTATCGCTGCGGTAACCTGCGTCTGACTCTGCGCCGAAACCGTCGATCTCTGCGTAAGTCCTGTCTGAGGAGACCACGAAAGCCCCATGCTTGCCGCCTGATTAACCTTCGAGGAATCTTTCATATACGGACTGTCAAACCATTTCGCGATTGATGTAGCAACCGCAAAAGGTGCCTGTTCCTGCGAAACGCCCGCGATAGCACCGCCCAGAAGGCCAGAAGCCGCAAGAGCATTGCTGTCCGGAGTTCCCGGGAGACCTTCTCCCTTCTCCTGTAAGAAGTAAATCGTCTTTCCCAGACCGAGAACCGGATTCAGGTCAGACCCCAGCGAAACCACGTTTCCGGCCGCATTCGTAACCTGTGTTTTTTCCGTATTCAGATAATTCTGATACTTCACGCCCAGATCATAGTTCACCGTCTCATTTCCGTAGTTCGACAGGCTCAAAACATTTGCCACACTGCTTGACTTTGCCCCGTATGACTCGGCAAACGTTGAAAGAGCCGACCCGCTACTTGTATCAAAACTTCCGCCAGCGGTTGCAGAACCACCCGGAAGCTGCGGCACGTTTGGCAGTACCGGCAGCTCAGGGTTCAGCGACCCGTCACCGGATCCACCAGCCAGCGATTCAGAATAACCGCCTCCGGAATTGTTTGCATTCGCCGTGTTTTTACCCCTCAAGAAAGCATAAAAACCAATCGCCACAATTCCCAGACCCGCAACCAGACCCAGCCAACCAGAAGATTTAGTCCTGTTTGCCGTTTCTGCATTCGGATTGTCAAAGTAATTCACATCCGTCATTTTGTTTTCACCGCCTTGATCACAATCAGACCACCGGCCAGAATCAGCCCAGCCGGAACAAGAACGCTCGGCCAGTTCACCGAATCAAACCAGTTTTTCACTCCGGCAAGCGGATCAAAACCGGCAATAGATTTCTGCAAATTGTCCAGCGAGTTCTGTAACCCATAATCAAACAGGGTTGTTCCCGGAACATACCCGTCTCCAGAAAAAGAAGTAGTGGGGTCGGGTGTAGATACACCCTCATACAAATCCGGACGGTTTTCTCTCAGCTGAGCCATGACTGCATCAAATTCAGCCTGAGAGACATTTACCACCTCGCCGTTTTTGTAAATGTATGGCATGGATCATACCCCCGTTTTCGCATCGTCATAGCAGTAGAGCACCGAAACAGGTACTGCTACCGTATCAGCTGCACAGAGCCGGATTTCTACATCCTGACCTGTTGAAAATCCCAGAAATTCAGCGGAACTATAGATCAGCTGTTGCTCCGGCTGAAGGGTGAACACGCCTTCACAACCACGAACAACCTTTCCCGCCTTACCGTGTACGGTAATCGTCGCAGAAACAAGAGATGCAGTGTTAAACACCAGAACGGTAACCGGCTTTTTGTCAGCCGGAAGCGTCAGGCTTGCCGTAACTTCTTTGTACGCCATTTTTTGCACCTCGGAAAAAGGAGATGCGGCCTATGCCGCAAATGCCTCAACAACTCTGAAACGGTACTGAACACCCTTCACGAACGGGAAGGTGTACTTTGGCCGTGCCGTGTTTGCTGCGTAGTTCTGTCCAACTTCAAAGATTCTGCCGGTCGGATTGCCATCTGCAATCACTTCAAACGCACCCTTTTCACCGGCTGCCGTAGTTGCAATGAGATCGGTCATAATCGTGTCCGCCCCAAAAATCACGGAATCCGGAGAAGATGCGGTCGGAATTGCAGATTTGTCTACCGGAAGGTAGGTACCAACTGCAGCGGAAGAAGCAACGTGCATACGCACAGCTTTACCGTCAGCAGACTGGAAAATAATTTTGTGTGGTCCTGTCATTTTTTTTCACCTCAATTTTACGCGGAATACAGCGCCGCGACGCTCATGTTCGTTGTGTTCTTCGTCTGTGCGGTTCCGAGCGGGATTTTCACGCCGGTGTACTGGCTGATAAGCTCACCAATGATCACACCGCCGCAGAAGTTGCGGACTTTCCGCCCGATGCTGCCACCGATTGGCATAGCCGCACCAAGCAGCCAGAGCTGACCCGGTACCATGCGGTCAATGTCAGAAAGACCGACTGCAGCACCAGCGGCAACCGTCAGGTCGGGATAGACCTTGAACTGAGAGTTACCAAAGCCCTGAGAGGCGCGTTTGTTTGCGTTCCATGCAGCACGACCACCACGCCGAGCGTAGCCGCCGAATTTGCGCCCATAGGTGCGGGCACCGGAATAAGCACGACCGCCATAACTGCGTGCCTTGGACTTGAAATTGTTCCATCTTGCCATGTTTTTACCTCAAAATTGATTTCAGTAAGCGGAATTTCTCGCCGAGCGTCAGGTTACCCAGATACTCGCCAATCATCCGCTTAACTTGTGGATGCTCCAGTATCCCCTCCAGAGACGATACCGGGAAAGGGAGCCGCCGGAGCGGTCACCCCCTGCTGTGCAGCTTGTCCCTGTTTCTGCTGCAAGAGCGGCAGGATCATTGGAAGATACTGCATCAGGTTGCCCAGACCGCCCTCATCAGGCGGTGTCTGGGACTGATTGAAGACACCCGCTTCTAACTGAGCATTGACATATTCCCTGCCTGCGGCCACTCTGGCGCGGTTGGTTTTCTCCTCCTCTACTGCGATAATGCGGGTGTTCTTATCGGCCTCAAGCTTGCGCTGATGTCCGAGGTACAGGGAAGTAACCCCAAGACCAGAAACAACGATACAAGCCATTAAGACACAAATCAGGACTGTAAATTCATCCATGAAAAGAGTGGGATGTTTAAGTATTATAGAGAATTTTTCACCGGTTTTCACAGTCCGTTTTCAGAAAGGAAGTTCCTTAGACTTTCTTTCGATAAACGAACGATGACTTCGGGTATTTGACCGCCAAATCTTGCATATTGAACGCCGTTCTGCGTTGCATCGATTTCTTTGGCGTCAAATTTCATAATTTGGGTGAGTTGCCGTGATGCTCCCCAGAGCCGGAAGGCTCCGCCGCCCGTGCTTTTTGGGGCAAATGTGCCGCTTGCAGTCCAATAAGGAATTTTCCAAGACCATTGGCTTTTGTCGTAAAAACTCCAAAGAACGGCAAGGAATACGAAATGCGGGACAGTTACGTTCGATAAATCAATACTCTTCTTGACATATTCCAAGATGTATGCGCGGACATGATGAATTTCTTGATGCTTCCGCGGAAGTGAAATGTTCAGACCGTGCTCATAAGATCCGATTTTGTATTTGTCGCTCCAAAGCCGCCGCAGACGCTCTACATCATCATCGGTCAGATTACCAAACAGAGCCACATGAATATGAGGATATCCCGATTTATGCGGCTCGTAAACGTAAATATATTCAATTTGCATCCCTTTTTCCTGCCTCATTTTCCGCAGCACATGCGCCAGATTTCGCCAGCCTTCCCGCAAAACGTCAAACGCTTCCCTGATAGTCTTATTTTTGCTTGATGTAGTCAAACTAAGCAAGTAAACCGGCGTTTTGTGCTCTTTATACCATTCTTCCAGTCGCGAAAATTTCCAGAGCAAACCCTTCAGATACGATTCAGTAAAGCGATGAACATACTCAAGTTCCATCGTTACAGGCTTACAGCTAAATGTGTCATATCCATCAATATTTAGCGTTTTTCCCTCCATTTCATCAAGATATCTCGCAAAGAAGTAACAGACTTTTTGGTACTCCTTAAACCTCCGTGATCGTCGGATTTTCGGCATGAAATCTGATTCAAAGCTCAATCTCAAAAACTCCTGTTTTGTGAGTTGGTGCGCTTTGCTCTAAGTAAGCCAAGGGGAGGGCTTCCGCCCTCCCTTTCATCGGCGCCACGCCGATGAACAACAGCTGCCCGGCATCTGTTGCGGCTTCGCTTGCGCTCGCCGTGTTTCCGTGTCGCGGCCTTCGCCGCTCCCGCTCCGCAGGATAACCAAGGGTATGGGAGGGAGAGAGTAGGGGCATGCCTTACAACCACTGCCTCACGTCTGCGCAGCTTGTTGCTGCTCTTTCTGCTGGCTGCTCCGGTCGTGCGGAAGTGTAGCCGCATCCGGTCATCCTCTGAGCTTTGAGCATCTGCCGTTTGCAGTAGTCAGCGCCCGGCTTCCACCACAAACAGCCTTTGCAGTCTTTAGTCATGAAAAACACCTTCAAAAAAAGATTTTAGACCTTGCAGGTTTTGCCCTGCATGCGGTGACTCGGATAACAATGCGGTTCTCGCGGACAAGTCCGGCAGCTGGGCAGCCATAGGGCACGCCAGCGTGCCACATCCTCCTTGTCACATGTTTCCTGAAATTCGCGGCAGCCGGGACACTGTCGGTCTTGATCGGAGATGTAACTCTCGTCTCGGCCCGCATCATACCATAGGTCTGACATGCTTGTCTCCTCCAAGAGGACGGATCATCCAGCGGGAAGTGCCAAAGCGGGACGCAGCGACACGCCCAAGATAGGCTATGTTGCTGCTCTGAGATACCCGCTGGTATTTGCGTGTGCAAGAGTTATAAACAAATAACGCAAACATCTATCCGTCCTCAAGCGTGATTACGCCGACCCCTGCAGTTCTGCAAGCAGTTTTGCAAGTTCTACGTCTTTCCTGCTTTTGAGTTCTGCGGCTACTTCCGAGTTGTTGAAGGCTCGTCGGATGTAGTCCGCCTGTAATGCAGTCAGTTTTAACACCTTGTCGCCAGAGACAAGTTTTACGGAATCGTTCCATTTAATGAGTTTTCCAGTCACTTCGTCGGTCGTTTCACCGGCTTTAATGAATCTGATACCAACGCCGAGTTGGTCAGAGATCAGACTAATGCCGCGTTCCCTATCAACGATGGTCGGAGCGGGTGAGAGAGTTGTAGACGATGCAGAGCCAGCCGGTGAGCCGGTTTTTGTTTCAGTTACAGATGATGTAGACATTTGAGTTTCCTTCTTTTACTTCGGGTTTTTCAGAAGTTGATACGTTTTTTGGAGAAAGGAGGCCTAAAGCACACAGCGCAGACAACGCAGCAATACTTAGTCCGCAGCCGACGGCGACGACTCCAAGAGGAACGTCTTTCTGTGCGTCGGGTTCTGGCGGTGTGGGGGATGTGGAGGTTTTTTCATGCAGTTGTTTCAAGAGATTTTCCTGAAACCCAAGCAATGCACTTAAACGGGCATTTTCAGATTCAAGATGCTCCAATCTTGCCTCAATCGAAGCAAATTTTGTTTTACAGTTCATTTTTCACATTCCTTCTAAGATGATAACTTTTCCTTGGTCGACGTTCGACATGACCCGATCAATCAAGAGCGGGTACCGGTCTTTCCACCGGTCAATGTCTGAGCGGTAAACCACTCGGACGTTGTTTACATTGTTTATCATGTAAGTATAAGTAATTATGCACACGTAATATATATTATTTTTGAAAGTCCACTTACCTGAAATGATTGACAAAGCAACAAAAACCGAGACCGTATCCTTCCGAATTGACGGCGAACTTTTAAAAAAGCTTGACACGATCTGCAACACTGAAAACAAAAAAGTATCATCCGTAGCCTATGACGCCTGCATGATCTACGCGGAGCTCTACCCCTTCATGCACGCGCTAAAATCACAAAAACTCTACAACAAACTTGCCCTAAATGAGGAGGTAATAAAAGAAGAGATTTTCACTGCAATAAAAAAACTCATCTAATTCTTTTTTTCAATTAATCCCAAAACCACCTATACTCAAAATCATATTTAACACCTTTACCACCCTCTAATTTAAATGTAATTTCTTGCAAATATCCCGGATTTAAATAATCAATGTGGTATGTCGAGGAATCCAAAATAACGTCCCTTCCTTCCAAGTACATATAACAATAAACATCAATATTTCGGGCAGTAACATGACTCGGATTGTATATATTAACCTTATACACATAACAAGTCATAGAATCACCCACCGGATAATCCCAGTAATCAATCTCAGCTAATTCAAGATCGGCAACACGAGATACAGTAGGAACTGGTGTCGGTTCAGGCGTTTGATACACATAAACTATTTTCTCAATTACTTCTGATTGTTGCTGTGGATACACACAACCTGCTGCTGACATCATGCAAATACAAAGAAGAAGTAATGCCACAAACACCTTTTTCATGCAAATATGTATCACACATAAACTAAAAAAGTTATTTCTCTGTGTCTAACAAACGAACAAGAGAATTAAGCGTGTCCTTAATGACCTTATTGTCCGCTTTTATCTGGTAATTTTCTTCCATCAATCCCACAAGCAGCTTATCATGAGATGCCAGCTGCTGCTGTGTCTCGCTCTTCAGATCTGCATACTCCTGTGGTGCAAGAATCGTAAGATATGGCTCCACCTTCGCATAAGCTTCGCGGAGCTGCTCACGAGTATAGCGACGATAAGATGAATCACCTGCTTCAAAGTGGCCAATGAGTGCATTGGCAAGATTTGATGAAATGTGAATTTTCATTGTGGAATCCGTCCACTTTCGAATAGAATGAAGAGTAATTCTACCTCGTCTCGTCACCATATCACGTTCATACAAACCGGCTTTTTGCATAACTAAGGTAAACTTAACACCAATCGAAGAGTACGAATACGGAAATACACAGGACGAAATAACCGAAGAATGCCCCAAACATTTTTTCGTTTTTAGCAAGGCACGTGTAGCAAAAACATCCCGAACCTTTAACCACTCATTCACCGCTTGCACAGCTTCCACAGAGATAAAATAAACGTGTGGTTTTTGCCCCTTCATCTGAGAAGCACGCATATGAATTTCATTCCCATGCATCTGTGAAATATCAAAGGAAAGCACCTCTCCAATGCGCATTCCAGAACTCGCCAGAACTAAAATAATCGCCCTCATCATAACATCCGACTGAGCAAGGACAGATCTAAGCCGTTCGGTTGTCAGGTAATCCTCATCATGAACTGTAACCGAACGAGGAAGTCTACCAGACAAAATAGAGTCCTGTGCAGCAGAAAACGCAATATCATTCATCTTCAAATAATGAATTAAAAACCCAATTCGTAATGAAATTGTTTTTGGAGATAACGAATAAATCGAATCGAAATAAGAATTCGCATCCGCAAATATTTGATCAATAGAGCTATTTTCCAAATACTGCAACGAATAAGTATCAAGGTCTTTCGTCAGCAACTGCTGTTTTGAAACATGTCTGAAAAATTGAGTGAGTGATCCACGAACTACAGACTTTGTATTCTTAGTTCGTTTCGTATTCACATAGTCAGTAACGGAGAGTTTAGTCATTAACTACATCCTTATTGGCAATACCGTAGTAGAGATTATAGGTTACCGTCACGTAAATAAGTTAAGCGGCCTGGATGAGAATATGATCACCAAAGAAGTACTGATTACCCGCATCTCCACTCAGATTGAAACTGAAGAGGAGTACGGCACAACACTTGAGAAGGGAAAACGCAGACTCGCAAGAACAAAATACTGGGTGCCGCTGCCCGCAGCCCTTCTCATCATCTGGGGTTTCATCAGTGCAGCGAACGGTATTCCGCCGATTGATATTCTGATGCTCTGGGTTGTTGGGAGTTTTTTCATCTACATGTTCTACTTCTTTTTGATGATGATCCCTTCCCTTGGATCGGACTCAACGAGTAGTCTGTTCGACGGCAGCAGTTCAATACAGATTAAGGAGTTTCTGCGGCTGGCGAATCTTCTGCGGACGGTCAAAAAGAACAAGGTTACGTTTCTTGAAATATTCTGGAACGCATTTCTGATCAATGCCAAGCCGCTTGCCAAGGGATTTGCCGTAATTTATCTGACCGATCTCATCTGTGCAGGAGTTCTCTACTTCTATGGTGTAATAGACTTACATCTGCTGCTGCTGATCATTGTGCAGATAGTAGTGATACTGCTCTTTTATGGAAAAATTGTGATGGCAGAACCTGACACCCCGGGATTTTTCATCGGCAGATCATTTTCTTCCGAGAAGGCTGAGGGGGGTGAGGTGGCAAAGCTGAAGATCTGGCTCTACATCAGTGGGTTTGCTATGTTTACCGGACTGCTGATTGTAGGGGCAATGATGTTTCCGGGACTGACGCTTGGTCAGTATCTTGCAGAGATAACGATTCTTCCAACTGAGTTCCCCATAATTCTCATCCTTGTGCTGATCACGCAGGGAGTGATCATCAGATATTTCCAAGGGATTGAGAGCAGAAAACTGATGGCCGAACTCAACAGCCGTCATCTTGCGGTGCTCAAGGATGATCTGCTTGTGCGGGTCAAAGCAGCAGAACCGGATCAGCTGGATGAGCTGCAGCGGGAGTTTCTGCTGCTCAGGATGAACAAGCTGATGGTGCAGGAGTTTTTCAAGAGATTTCCTGCATACGCACTGGTGCCGAACTTTTTGCTGATCGGTGATCCTACGGCACGCGAAGTGCTGAACACGACGGGGGACACAAAACGGATCAGGGAGCTACTCTGATTCAGAGCAGGCTTCTCATCAAAAGCGCGATCGTTTTCGCATCGCAGATGCGTCCGTCGATTGCCATCTGCAAAGCTTCTTCTTTTTTCACGCGGACAACCTCGATGATCTCATCCTCGTCACAGCAGTATGTATCACACAAAGAAAGGCCGCGTGCCTCATACAGCCAGAGTTTTTCCGTGCAGAATCCCGGAGACGAGTAGACAAATCCACGCGGGATAAGTTCTTCAGCGAAAAACTTCGCCTCTTCGGCAAGCTCACGCCGTGCGGCAACGACTGGATCAGTATCCTCAGGCTCCATGCCGCCTGCCGGTACTTCGTAGATGTATGAGTCGATCACTGCTCTGTACTGGCGGATGAGATACACAAAATGTTCGTCGGTTGGAAGAATGCAGACCGCAGGGACCGGTTCGACGAATAAGTACTCACGATCAAAACCATTCGGGAGATGTACAGGTTTTGTGGAAATTTTCAGACGCGGGGTATCGTAAATGATCGGCATTGCAGGATGCTCTCTGCTTTGTGAATTGGTTGCGAGATGAGATAAATGAAACGCGAATCGCATTTCACAAAACCATTGCATCAGTATATGAAATCTGCCGCCCCATGAGTAGATACGGAAAAAATTTGGCCATGATCATCAGACCAGAAAACCCGAAAGAGTTTGAAGAACTCTATCAGCTGATCGAAACAGCATTCAAAACCGCCGAGGTAGCATCCGGAACCGAGCAGGAGTTCGCGGACCGTCTTCGTGCAGGAGAAAATTATATTCCTGACCTTGCACTCGTTGCAGAGGCGGACGGAAAAATTATCGGCCATGTCATGTTCACGAAGCTTCGAATCACGGGAGGCACACGGGAACATACTGTTCTCATTCTCGCACCAATCGCAGTGGTGAAAGAGTTCCGCGGTCAGGGCGTCGGCTCGACTCTCATTCGTGAGGGCTTTGTTCGTGCAAAAGCTCTCGGCTACGATGCGGTAATTCTTGTCGGCAGTCCCTTGTACTATGGCCGCTTCGGCTTCACCGAACTTGCAGGATTTGGTATCCGTCACTCGGAGGATTTTCCATCCATGTATGTTCTCGGAGTTGAACTGAGGCCCGGAGCTCTTGCAGGCATCAATGGATACGTGGAGTTTCCCACATAGGTGTACTGAATGATGACCGAACTTGGTGCAGGTTGTGATACCACTAAATGTGGTACCACGAAAAGGTATCATCACAATTTTTTGGTAAACGCGTGATTTTGAAACGCGAATAACGCTAATAGCGCGAATAAAAAAATCAATGTTTTTGCAAAACAGATAATCATCCAACACTAATTATTTTTAAAAATCGCCATTGGCGATTTTTTTATTCGCGTTCTTCGCGTTTCATTTAATCAACGATTAGCATACGGGATAGGATCCTCGATTCCCAGATCTGCAAACGCCTTCATCCGTGAAAGACAGGAGCTGCACACACCGCACGCCGTATCCTCAGTATCATAACAGGACCACGTATCCTCGTACGGCACACCAAGCCGCAGCCCCTCACGAAGAATATCGGTCTTGTTCATCGACACAAACGGCGTCAGCAGCTTGATCTCCTTTTCCGTCTGCGTTCCGATTTTGATCACATTCTGCATCGCCGCAATAAACTCAGGAGTACAGTCCGGATACCCGATGTGATCTCCCGACTGCACACCAATAAACACCGCATCGCCGTCACGCGACTCACAGTACGACGTTGCGATCGAAATCAGATTCGCATTTCTGAACGGCACATACGTATTCGGACGATCTGCCCGACCGAGCGTCCCCTCTTCCACCGCGATATCCATATCAGTCAGACTGCTCATCCCGAACTTTGTAAAATAATCAAGCGAGATCTCAACAAAATCCACCGCATCAAGAGTTTGTGCAGCACGGCGGGCGCAGGCAAGTTCCTTATGTTGCGTCCGCTGGCCGTAATTCATGTGAAGCGCCAGAATCTCATATCCCATATCCTTCGCAACATACGCGAGCGTCGTTGAGTCCATGCCGCCCGACATCAGACAGACAGCCTTCATGCAACATTCACCATTTTATGTAGCTGAAGCTGGAACCTGACCGGGAGCTTTTCTGCAATGATCGTCTCAACCAGCCACTTCGTATCAGTTCCGTACACCGGAGTAATACAGACCGGAGCACGAAGCTTCGGATTCGCCGCAAGCACCTCAACCATATACAAATAATCCGCCTCATCACCGATCACAAACTTCACCGTATCGGTCTCGCGAAGAGAAGCAAGCAGCGACAGATCACTCATCTCGCCTGACGACGGACACTTCACATCCATACAAACGGAAGCATAATCCTGCAGCTCACCAAACGGAACCGTTCCGTTCGTCTCAATATCAATCGTGACGCCTGCCTCATGCATCGCCGCAACCAGAGGAACAAGCTCCTCTTTCTGGAGCAGCGGTTCACCGCCAGTGATGCAGACATACGAAACTCCTGATGCAATCGCTGCCTCCATAACCTCTTCAGCAGTCATCTCAACACCGATTGCATTGCCAAGAGCGTACTCTGTATCACACCACGCACAGTGAAGATTGCATCCTGCAAGCCGGACAAACATACAGGGCATACCCTGACGAAGCCCTTCACCCTGGAGACTCACAAACGTCTCGGTGATCTTCATTCCGCATCAACCTCGGCGTAACAGCCGTCAGACTCCCAGACCCGGACTTTTGTTACATGAGCGTCCATATTATTCTCGCGGCAGAAACTGTTCAGCCGATATCTGATATCCTCAGCAAGAAGCTCGCTTGTCGGGTCACCGTTCGTTAAGACCGGCTGCTGGAACGGCAAAATCGCCGCTGCCAGAGGATCATCCTTGTTCAGAATCACCTGATGATCGTACACCTCCACGACCTGCTTTACAATATTGTAGTCGATCAGAATCTTTGAAGTCGCATCAATGATTCCTTCCATCCAGACCTCAACTCCCCAGCGGTGTCCATGCAGGCGGGAGCATTTACCCTGATAATGCATCAGACGGTGGGATGCATCAAAATGTGTTTCTTTAAATATCCGGGTAGCCATAGCTCTCAATATATTGCCTTTGGTGAACTATAATAATAGAGGTAGAGTCCCTGTATCATGACAGCACCCCAGTACATCTATGACGGAAGGATCATTGGAAAAAAGATCGCCGAACTCAAATGCGCCCTGCCGGAGTTCGGGATTTTGTACTCGATCAAGGCAAACCCGTATCCACCTCTCCTCTCCTACATTGCTTCGCAACAGGTAGGTGCAGACGCTGCCGCAAAAAATGAGGTACTGCTTGCGGCGGGTGCCGGGGTTCCCGCGGAAAATATTTACTACTCAGGTCCCGGAAAAACCACCGCAGACCTTGAGGAAACTTTTGATAAATGCGTCATCATCGCCGACAGTTTTCATGAGCTTGAACTCCTCAACCATATCGCAAGAGAGCGCCGCAGAAAAAAATCCGTCGGCATCCGCATCAACCCATCCTTCTGGGGAACCCCGGGGAAATTTGGTATCGATGAAGAGTTGTGCACGGTTGCCGCACTCTCCTGCTATCCGCATCTGGTGATAGCAGGCATTCATGTGCATGTCAAATCCCAGGAGCTTGACTGGCAGAAAATTTACCGGTACTATGAGAACGTATTCTCTCTCGCGGAAAAAATTCAGAACGAGCTTGGAGAAAAACTTTCCTTCATCAACTTCGGCAGCGGCATCGGTGTGCCGTACACCACAGACGACAAACCGGTGGACCTCGCAAAACTCAGCACGGCATGCGATCTCCTCGTGAAAAAATATCAATCGAAGATTCCGGCAAAACTTCTCATCGAGTCAGGACGGTTCATCGTCTGCGAGGCAGGGACCTACACCACCGAAGTCCTTGACATCAAAAAATCCCGGGGCAGAACATACCTCATCGTTGCCGGAGGACTCAACGGATTTGCACGACCTGCGGTTGCCGCACTTCTCGAAGAAGATCATCAGGCAACAGAACCACTCTTCACCAAACATCATGCATGGACGATCTCGCTCGACAAAAAATCTGATGAGATGGAGATGGTTGACATCGTTGGAAACCTCTGCACTGCATCTGACATTCTTGCAAAAGATCTTCTTTTGCCAAAGGCAGAGATCGGCGACCGCATCACCATCACCAACGCAGGGAGTTACGCCTGCACACTTTCCTTTCAGCAGTTCGGAGGTCAGGATGCACCTGTGGAGACATTGGTATTCACTGATGAAGACTCCCATTAAGATTATTAGTACAGCCTGCTCATAAGTATAGGAACATGCGAGGGTAAGGTATCCGTAAGGACTTAGGCCCCCGCATTCACAATATTCCAACAGAGGAATAGTTTCTCCAAACTACGTGCACGTTCTTTGGGAAACAAACCACGCAGGAAACTGCGTATAAAGATTCATCTATCCAAAAATCTACTTTAACAGAGGTAATTTAATGGGACAGGGAAAATTCGCAGCAAGAAAGCTTGTTCGCTCCGCCAAGAAATTCCGGTGGAGTGATTCAGTCTATGCGCGCAGAGCGCTCAAACTGAAGCTGAAAGCAGACCCGCTTGAAGGCGCACCGCTCGGACGTGCAATCGTTCTTGAGAAAGTTGGTGTTGAAGCAAAACAGCCGAACTCGGCAATCAGAAAGTGTGTTCGTGTTCAGCTGATCAAAAACGGCCGCCAGGTCACTGCATTCGCAGTGGGTGACGGTGCAATCAACTTCATCGATGAACACGATGAAGTCACTATCTGCGGTATCGGCGGTCGTGCAGGACGTTCCATGGGAGATATTCCCGGAGTCCGTTTCGTCGTTATCGGTGTCAACGGTGTCACCCTCAATGAGCTTGTCATCGGACGCAAAGAGAAGGCACGGAGGTAAATAATATGACCGAAGAACAGACTGCAACCAGCAAGATCCTGCTGTTCAACAAGTGGGATACCAGCGAAGTTGTTGTAAAAGATGCAGGTCTTATCCGCTATGTCACGGTTACCTCAACCGAGGTCCCGAGCTCCTGCGGCAGACTGACCCAGCAGCAGTTCACCAAAAGCCAGATGGCAATTGTTGAGCGGCTTATCAACCGTCTGATGCAGACGGAAACGAACACCGGCAAAAAGCAGATGTGCACCCGTATGGTTATGGATGCCTTCGATGAGATCAACAAGAAGACCAAGCAGAACCCGCTTCAGGTCCTCGTTGATGCAATCTCCAACGCCGGCCCCCGCGAAGAGACCGTCCGTCTGAAGTACGGCGGTATCAACGTCCCGAAATCCGTGGACTCCGCACCTATCCGCCGTGTCAACACAGCACTCCGCTACATTGCCATGGCAACCTGGAAAGGTTCCCACAAAACCAAGAAGCCGGCATATCAGGTGCTTGCCAATGAGTTGATCATGGCAGCAAAGGGAGATGCAAAATGCTTCTCGGTCGGAAGGAAGGAAGAAGTCGAGCGGATTGCGAAGTCTGCTCGGTAAACAAATATTAAATCTTTTTTAATGGTGTAGAATGTCACGCGGAAAGAAGATGGTTGAGAAGATTACTGACCTCATGAACGAGCCTCAGTACATCCGTAATATCGGTATCGTTGCACACATTGACCACGGAAAGACCACCCTCTCTGATAACCTCCTCTCCGGAGCAGGAATGATCAGTGAGGAGCTTTCCGGTAAGGCATGCTGGATGGACTCTGACGAGGAAGAACAGGCACGTGGAATCACTATTGATGCATCCAACGTGTCCATGGTTCACACTGTCGGTGACCACGAGTACCTCATTAACATGATTGATACTCCCGGTCACGTCGACTTCGGTGGGGACGTTACCCGTGCAATGCGTGCGGTTGACGGCGCTGTCGTGGTCGTCGACTCTGTTGAGGGTCCGATGCCGCAGACCGAGACGGTTCTGCGTCAGGCACTCAAAGAGGGCGTCCACCCGGTTCTGTTCATTAACAAGGTTGACCGCCTTATCAATGAACTGAAGGTTGACCCGCAGGAGATGATGATCCGCCTTGGTAAGGTTATTGACAAGGTCAACAAGCTTATCAAAGGAATGAACGAGGATCTCTACAACAACGGCGGCTGGAAGCTTGACCCGATGAAGGGAAACGTTGCGTTCGGTTCCGCTCTCTATAACTGGGCAATCTCGATTCCGTACATGAAGAAGTCCGGTGTGAGTCTTCAGACGATCATCGACAAGTGTAACGAGGGCGATGCAAAGTACTTAGCAAAGACCTCACCGCTGCACGCAGTTCTTCTTGACATGGTCGTTACCTTCCTGCCGAACCCGCTTCAGGCACAGGGTAAGAGATGCCACATTATCTGGCACGGCGATGTTGAGTCTGAGATCGGTAAGGCAATGTATGCCTGCGACTCAAAGGGTCCGGCAGCCATGATGGTTACTGACATCTCCTTTGACAAGCATGCAGGAGAGGTTGCAACCGGCAGACTGTTCTCCGGAACTTTGACCCGTGGTATGGAGGTCTACATCTCCGGTACTGCAGGTAAGCCGAACAGACTTCAGCAGGTTGGTATCTTCATGGGTCCGACCCGTGTGGATGTGGACAAGGTTGTTGCAGGAAATATTGCTGCAGTTACCGGTATGAGCGATGCGATTGTCGGATCAACCGTGTCTTCCTTAAAGGAGATGACACCGTTCGAGTCACTGAAGCACTACTCCGAGCCGGTTATGACTGTTGCAGTTGAAGCAAAGAACACCAAAGATCTGCCGAAGCTGATTGAGGTTCTACGCCAGGTTGCAAAGGAAGACCCGACTGTCCGTGTTAACATTAACGAGGAGACCGGAGAACACCTTATCGCAGGTATGGGCGAGCTGCACCTTGAGGTCGTTACCGGCCGTATCAAGAGAGACAAAGGTGTGGACATTGTTACGTCCCCGCCAATCGTTGTGTACCGTGAGACTGTTTCAAAGGCACTCGACGGAACTGTTGAGGGTAAGTCTCCGAACAGACACAACAGGTTCTTCCTGTCTGTTGAGCCGATGCCGCAGAATATTCTTGAGGCAATTCAGTCGAACGAAGTTTCGATGAATATGGACAACATTGCCCGCCGTGATGCACTCGCAGCACTTGGTCTTGACAAGGATGAGGCAAAGAACGTGAAGGATATCTATGGCTCGAACATGCTCATCGACTGCACGAAAGGTATTCAGTACCTGAATGAGACGATGGAGTTAGTCATTGATGGTCTGCACGAGGCACTGGACGGCGGACCGCTTGCAGATGAGCAGGTGCAGAATGTTCTCATTAAGCTCCACGATGTGAAGCTGCACGAGGATGCTATCCACCGTGGTCCGGGACAGGTTATTCCGGCGGTCCGCGGCGGTCTGAAGGCTGCTCTTCTGATGGCAGGCGACACGCTGCTTGAGCCGATGCAGAGAATCCAGATCACTGTTCCGCAGGATCAGATGGGTGCGGCAATTTCCCAGATTCAGGGACGCCGTGGTCAGCTGTCCACGACCGAGGCCGAGGGTGACCAGATTGTGGTCAACGGCGAGGCACCGGTTGCTGAGCTGTTCGGTTTCGCTGGAGATATCCGCTCTGCAACGGAAGGCCGCGCCATGTGGTCTACTGAGTTCGCAGGATTCTCTCCGGTTCCGCAGGGTATGCTTTCTGAGATCGTTATCGGTATCAGAAAGAGAAAGGGTCTCAAAGACCAGATCCCAACCCCGAAGGATTACCTCGAGTAATTTTTCGGAAAATTATACAGAGAATACTTCTCCCGGGAAATTCGGGAGTCAACCCCTTCCTCTGTTATCTTTTTTTCTTTGTTTTCCTTTGCGATGCTGCAAGAGATGTCTTTCATCACAGAAAAATAACCAATTTCTAAAGGAATTTTCCGAAAATAACTGCGAATTAAGTTGTAGTTTACGGAAACGGTTTATCTCCTGCGAGATAATGATATCCTATGAAGAAAAACATTATACTCTTCATTGGCCTTGTTTGTGCAGTGCTCGCAGTGGGCATTGTAGGCACGGCAATTGCGGCCAGTCATGAGCCGCAGGACAATAACACCACAGGAATAACTCCGGAACTCATCGTCTCCGTTGAAAAGACTGCAACTGTTTCCGCAGGCGAACAGGTGAAGTTCATCGTTCCCGGTAATCCGACAACCGGCTACCGCTGGATTGTAACAGATGCCGACGGTCTGAACGTGACCGAGGAGTTTATCCAGGCAACTCAGGAAGAAGGCATGGTCGGAGTTGGAGGCTGGCAGGTCTTTGTCCTGACAGCAGAAAACGCAGGAACCTACACCTTCACCGCTGAGTACAAACGGTCATGGGAAACTGATGCAGAGCCAGTCTATACCTTTACCCAGACGGTCGTCGTGACGGAGTCTTCAGGCGAAGCAGCAGAGGAGCCGGTATATGTCATCTCCTTTGACGGAATGATGAATCCGCAGGTAAATGAAGTGGTAAAGATCATTGTTCCCGGCAATCCGACAACCGGCTATGTCTGGAACGCAGCCGCAGCAGACGGTCTGAAGATTCTGAAATCAGAGTACCTCCCTGACGAGCATGAAGAGGGTATGACCGGTGTTGGCGGAACCTACGTCTGGTACGTGACCGCAGAGAATGCAGGAACCTACACCTTCGGTGCAGAGTACAAGCGCTCGTGGGAAACGACTGCGGCTGAGCAGTTCACCGTGAATCTGACCTTCATTGAATAATCAATACAAACTCTCTTGGGAAAACCGGGGAAATCCTCCGGTACTTTTTTTCAATCACGGTTTTTGAAAAAAAATTATTTTCGAAGATCAATCATACGTCGCGTCCCATTCACTCCCAGACCCTCTCCACATCTCCAAATATCTCGAGTGATTCCTTGAGTGAATATTTTACAGAAAAATATTCGACGTTATTGATACATGCATCATATTCTAAAAAAGGATATTGAATGAATAACTCAAATGCATCCATTCAATGTGTGTTTATCCTGGTAAATCATCCTTAGTGATCTGGTGTGTATTATTTGAACACTGCCTATCTAAAGTAAACACCCACGTCCTTTAGACCATTGTTCATTGCAAGGGTTATCACCAGTGGTGTGATACTTTCGATAATCCCTGAAACAGCAAGTGGTCCGCCATTTAACGGCTGAAGTTTGGATACACTTGAAACAAGATCCATTACCCTCTTCTTTGCATCTGCGTCGTCCCCACAGACAACAACACTGTAGTCTAACTCCTCTTCCAACTGCATCCATTTTCCTGCTGCAACATTGTTGAATCCAGTACAAATCTTAGCAGATTCAGGTAACAGTTTTTTCAGAGCAAGTGCTGCCGAGCCCTCTGTAGGACAGTCTGGAAGGAAATACTTCTCTTTTGGGTTTCGAATCATAGGATTTATTAAAGATACGACAATTTTGTTCTCAAATTTTGATTTTCCAATGGTTTCAATGGTCGATTCTAACTTGTCAAATGGAAGTGACATGATTATTATGTCACAGTCGCACACATCAGCGTTTGTCGCGCCGGAGCATGTGGTAAGAGTGCATTTGTTTTCCTTTAAACAACACACAACACCGTCTGCTGCGACTTCAGCTTTTGACGTTTCGCGTGATCCTATCACCACATCGTATTTGCCTCCTAGACAAATTCTGCGTGCAAGACCTTCGCCGATATTACCGGTTCCACCCATTATTCCTACTTTCATTTTGTTTACATCCTCAATGAACATCCTTCGTGATAGTTACGATCTCTTTCGCCTGAGGTTGACTAAAGGGTACTAGAGATTTCCCATTGATTTGAAACAACGGTGATGTGTAATTTTTTTGGGCAGATTCTAACTGCTCAATATCTTCATGTCACTTCGTCATTATCATCAGATTGCCAGACTCAGGTTAGTAGTATGTTCACAAACTAACTACTTAATGCTATTTTTACAGCTACTGTAGGCTGATTTCGCAATATTTTTCAATCATTTTTGAAAAAATGAGACTTATTTGGTTTGTGTGCTGTTCTGCATACTGTTTCTGACTTCAGTAACTGTATCTCCCCGCAAAATGTGCTCTTTTTTTGAATGGCACCCATACTTCAAAAAACCGCTCTGCATTGTTCAGTTTGTTCGTAGAACTCAAAATTAGTCGACCGTAAATGTTTCCATTAATGCTGAAGTCATTATTTTTCATGAATTTCCATATTGAATCAAGCATTGAACCCTGCAGAAACATTGTTCCTTCAACGGAGAATATTGAGTAAAGACACATCATCTTGGGAATATGCTCAGATCCGTCAATCTCATTATATCCCATAATTTCAGAAAATTCATCCTCTAATCCGAGGTTCCAGTCATAAATGGGAATATTTTTCTCCCACATCTCATCCTTTATCTCGTCTCTGTTGATACAGAAAGAATAAAATGAGAGCGGCATTAATTTCATGGCAATCTGCCGTGCTTTCAGGGAGTTTTCATCCATGAGTAGTTTCTTTCCCCGCATATGAGCGTGCTGCCAGAATGCCGGGCGTTCTGCATAAAATACCTTGTTTATTTGAGATTTGATGGATTTACTCCGTGTAAGAATGGATATCAGCCCTTTTTGCCGAAGTTCGAGTTCTTGCATCTGTTTTTCCAGTTTCTTTTGTTCCAGTTCAAATTTTTGGATTACCTCATCTAACTGGTACATATTCAGAAGATCTTCCGAATCTTTCACAGAAAAACCGATATTCCGATACTGTTTCCTAAGCATCAGCTTATAGATGTCGTATATGGAATATTTTCGTTCTCCATTTTTCTCATCCCGGCACGGTGATATAATACCCTGAGTGCCAAAATAGCGAATCGTCTGCGGATGTATGTCCAGCATTTTGGAAACAACACCGATTGAATAAATCGGTTGCGACATATCACCATCGGCATTCTGCAAAACATTTACCTCATCCATGATCATACTCTCCCCAGAATGTCAATATATCTGGCATCATACATAAATATTTGCCACATATCTGTGAAAAAAATCAAAAAAAAGTGATTGATTTCTGCTGAAATCATGTGGTGTATTCACATTCACGTTTTCTTTTAAACATGACTATAAACAGGATCACTCCTGCAACAAGCATAAGTCCTGCCGAGAAACTAAATGCCAGCGTGTAGGCACCAGTTGTGTTTTTGAAATAAGCAAGAAGTTGAGGTCCGATAAGAGCTGCCATTGAATATGCAACAAACATAATCGCATAATTCAGACCAGAATTTTTACTTCCGAAGTTATCAGAGGTGATTGGCGGGAACATAACCAGCAGCGCACCTCCACATGCTCCAAGAATACACATAACAGCCATGAATGGAATCGGCTCGGTAATTGTACCTAGCATGACAATTGCGATGACATCAATCGCGACTGCAATCAGGAGTGTTTTGTATCTTCCAAGTTTATCTGAAACAGCACCGAATAGAAGTCTACCGACAAAATTGGAGATTGCCAATAGACTAACGGCTATTGCTGCCATTGCAAGAGTCATGCCTGCTTGTTGCTGACCAATGGTTGATACTGCACTGAGCATCATCATGTACGGTGTACAGGCAAAGGCAAATACTAAGAAGAGTAGCCAGAAAGTTGGGGTTTTGAGCATCTCATTCCAAGTGTAATCCTTCGTGGAGACAACGTTTGCTGCTCCAGAAGTTCCACAGGTATCAGGTTCCCAACCGTCCGGTTTGTAATTTGCTGGTGGAACTGAGACCATCCAGCCAACTGCAAACATGAGAATACCATAGATGATACCAATAATCTGATAACTTGCCATAACTCCAACGTCGCCAAGAAGGGCAGTGGCGAGCGGGGCACTGAAAACAGGACCTATTGCTGCACCCCCTAACAGGAGACCGGAAATGAGACCTTTCTTGTCAGGGAACCACTTGAGAGTGTTTGTGACTGAGAAATTGTAAAGGCATCCTCCTCCGATACCGGCAATAATTCCGAAACCGAGCCAAAACATCCATATTTCAGTAGCAAATCCGGTAATTATCCATCCTGCTGCGAAAAGAGTCGCGCCCACGTACATGAGAAGTTTTGAATTGATCCGTGGTCCAAGAACTCCGATTACAATACCAAACACACAAATCATAATATTGTAGAAGGTATATGCAAGAGTAACGGAACCCATATCCCATCCAGTAGTATCCATTACCGGTGAGACAAAGGTACTAAATGCACTGGTGCCAGAGAGACAGAAGTTGAATATGAACCCTGCCAGCAGAACCAGCCAACGATTAGATTTTAACTCTATCATTTTACACCAATTAATGATATGGGTATGTTTACTGGATGGTGTATCCACCATCAATCGGGATTATAGAGCCATTCATGAACTTTGCTTCATCGGAAGCAAGGAATACGCATAAATCGGCAACCTCTTCGGGTTGACCAAAGCATCTCGTTGGTACAAGATCTTTTGGAATGTTGTCTACTGAATCTGCAATCAATGGGGTAACAATCGTACCCGGACAGATTGCATTGATTTTGATACCGAAACGTGCGTACTCTGAGGACATGTGCTTGGTTAATCCAATCACTGCGTGTTTGGATGCAGTGTAGGATGCTCCTCCTTTTCCAGCGACAAGGCCGGCAACTGATGCGATATTAACAATCGCTCCGCTCTGCCGCTCAATCATCTGCGGCAAAACCAATTTCGTTAACCAGTAGATGGATTTCAGGTTGATCGTGAAAATGGAGTCCCATAATTCATCTGACGTGTCGAGCAGTTTTGTGTATTTGTCAAATACTCCTGCGTTATTGACAAGGACATCCACACGTCCATAAGTTGACATTACTTTATCAAATAATTCCTGTACTCCTGCTGCAGTGGTGATATCTGCTCGAATGCCAATGGCTTCACCACCATTCTTAATGATGGTTTCTGTGACTTCTTTCAGGGCTTTTTCATTTCTGCCGACTACAACTACCTTTGCACCTTCTTTGGCAAGTACTTCAGCTTCAACCAGTCCCATACCAGAAGTTGATCCGGTAACAATTGTTACTTTATCTTCTAATCTCATTTTTTCTTTCTCCATTCCTAAAGTACCTAAACCCAACAGCTGGATTCGCTGCTTTTGATACGGGGAGTGATGTCGAGAAACAAATTTTGGTCGGCATATTCGGTTGTCAGCATTCCAACGGTCAAATGTAGGCTGATAATATGTATCCTAATTAACTATTTAATGATGATTTTACACTAACTGTAGTGTAAAATAGCGTTTTTTCCCTAAAAAATATAAAAACAGAGGGGGGTCGGTCAGTTACGTTAACACAGGTGTGAATTTCTCTTCAGTAACTGTAGCGTACCCCCTGATAATCAGGTTTACTTCTCTTCTCGGTATTGCATCATCCAGTGATGAAGTATCCTCCGTCCTCCGGAAACCAAAGATTCACCTCCACACACCCTGACGTGAGGGTGAGGAGAAACAGAATGAGCGAAAGTATCATACAGAGAGAATATTTTGACATCATGCGATTTTTCCGAAAAATCTAATATTCCTGTACTAAGGACATAATGCTATACATAATTAATCTCTCAAAAAGAGTACCAGGATAAACTACTTTTTCTTTTTCGCCAGCCAACATACAGAACAGTTATGTCCGGGTCCGTCCAGTATGAATCCTCCTGCCCGCTTGTATTCAGCAAAGGCAGTGCATTCGACATGCATGTCCATACCAGCCACTCAGACGGGCTTGTTCACATCCCCGAACTCCTTGCCTACCTCAGACGCAGAAATCTTTGTGCCGCAATAACGGATCACAACACCATTACAGGCGTCCGCGAAGCCTACGAGCATGACGATGCGAACGATCGAATCATCCCGGGCATTGAGGTCTCTGCCGCTGACGGCCCACATCTCCTCATCTACTTTGACACAGTTCGCGACCTGCAGTCCTACTACGAGTCATCAATAAGCGGTCATCAGGGGGCCTGTCCCCACATGGCAACCGATCTTGTCACGGAAAAAATTGTCAGCGAAGCAAACGAAAGCGGCGGTCTCGTCGCCGCCGCACATCCGTACGGTTACGCCATGCTGGTTCGCGGTGTTCTCAAGGCAATTGATGTCGGCATGGTGTCTCCAACAGTACTCGATGACATCGACGGGCTTGAGGTCATCTGCGGCGGCCTCTCACACTCGCTCAACACCCGTGCCGAAGCCTACGCAGTTGCAAATAACTTCTGCATGACCGGAGGTTCAGACGCCCACACGCTTCGCGAAGTGGGACGCGCCGTAACGGTTGCAGATGAAATGCTTCCGGTACCAGAGTTTCTTGAAGCAGTCCGCCTCCAGAGAACTGATGTCATCGGCTGCGAACGCGGGCCTGCCAACAATCTCCTGATGGGAACGCAGGTCCTCGCCAAATACGTGCCCTATCTTGGCCCGGGCCTTGCCGTGCATCTCAGGCAGGGAAAAATGCGGCTTCGAAGATAGGATCACTTCGCAGCTCCGCCCACGATTCGCATGCCTGCGGCCTGCTCGCTGCTTCGCAGGAAAAACAGAACACACGGAAATTTCACAGAAAAACATCACGGAGCAGACGAGAACTTCACGGAAATATAATTTCGTTGGTATTTTATCAACAGGAGAGCTGAAAATTATTTTGCGAGAGTACATAAAAATAATTTTCAATGAGGGTTCCGTGATGTTCACGTCTGCTCCGTGATGTTTTTTTCCGTGCCTATTCTGTGTGTTCAGTGTGTTCTGTGGGCGGAGCTATGAATAAAGCTACAAGCACCAACACATCGAAAAAAATTATTCGCTGCAGATGCGCTCTGCAACAGCAGCATAGGTCTCCATCACATCGCCCAGCTCTTTGCGGTAGACATCCTTGTCAAGTGATGCACCGACAGAGCCGTGATCCCACAGCCGCATCGAGTCCATACTGATCTCGTCTCCTAGCCGGATCACGCCGCTCGCATCCCTGCCGAACTCGAACTTCATATCGATGAGATCCAGATCCTTTTTCGCAAGATTTTCACGCAGCACATCGTTCACCGCAAGAGCAAGCCGTTTGATCTCACGAAGTTCGCCGGTGGTCGCAATCCCGAGAGCCGTAACGATATCATCGTTCACCATCGGGTCGTGACGTGAATCGTCTTTTAGATCAAGAACAATCACCGGCGGGGAAAGCACCTGGCCTTCGGAAAATCCATAGTTTTTCACAAGAGAACCTGCCGCACGGTTGCGGACAATGACCTCCAGCGGAATCATGGAAAGTTTCCTGACCAGATGGGTGTTTTCTGACACGGCAGAAAGAAAATGCGTCGGAATATGTGCAGCCTCAAGCAGCGGATACAGATACGCGGTAACTTTCGCGTTGTAAACTCCCTTTCCCAACAGGACGTTCTTTTTCTGCCCGTCAAACGCAGTGATATCATCGCGAAACACCACCAGAAGTTCATCCGGTTTGTCGGTCAGATACACGGACTTTGCCTTACCCAAATAGAGAAGATCGCCCTGCTTCATACTATCCCATATATTTCACCGGAGTTGTGATAAGTGTTAGCACACATCACAGACCATATGTCTGATTGGCAAGCCTCTGGACCAGCGGCAGAAGTTCCGGCGCAATCCACTCCGCATTGCAGTACTGCGGATACACGCACAGCCGCTCGCGCAGCTCGTATCCTGATGCAATATCCCGAAGTGCATCAAGCGCCGGCCAGGGATGCTCGGGATTGATGTAATCAATCGTTACCGGAGAGACGCCTCCAAGATCCGTCACACCGCACGAGAGCAGTGCTGATGCGTCCGCCAGGTTCGGCGGGATCTGAATCGAGATACTTTTTGGAAGAATTTCAGCAGCCATCATCAGGGTCTCGCGGATGTCGTCTGCAGTTGCGCCCGGCGTATCCGCCATCTCGGTTCCCGGTTTTGGACAGAAGTTCTGGATGATGACCTCCTGAATGTGGCCGTACTGCTTCTGCAGGTCACGGATCACCATAAGCGACTCCTCGCGGTCCGCAACGGTCTCGCCGATGCCAAGCAGGAGACCGGTCGTGAATGGAATCTTCAGCTTGCCTGCATCAGCAAGCATCTGAATTCGAACGGCAGGATCTTTTCCCGGACTGTGGCGGTGAGCAGGAACTTCGGCGGTCGTCTCAAGCATCAGTCCCATGCTTGCGTTCACGTTCCGCAGCCGTTCCATCTCTTCATACGTCAGGATACCTGCGTTGGTGTGCGGCAGCATCCCAAGGTCGATTGCGGCCCGACTCATTGCCATGCAGTACGACAAAATATCAGGATACCCGGCTCTCTCGATATACTGCCTGAACCCGGGTTCGTTCTCCGGCCGCTCCCCGAACGTGAACAGCGCTTCGGTGCAGCCGAACTCACTGCCGCGCTTAAGTGTTGCGAGAACCTCAGACTCCGGCATCACGCAGCCGTCCCCAACAGGCGCTTTAAACGAACAGTAGCCGCAGGCATTCGCACACACATTGGTTAGCGGGAGAAACACGTTGCGGGAAAACGTAATCGTCTGGGCCATAGCTCTTCTAAGATTGGGTTGCAAGGGGATATTAATCTGATCGATTTCTCAAAAAAGAATGCATAGGAGAAATGCCATCGCACACCGTGACTATTCGTGCAGCTCCTTCATCATCCGTCCTATTACCAGAAATACCACTGCAAGCACCAGCAAAATTGCCGCTCCCTGATACAGAACAATCACCCAGTCGCCGTCGCCGAGCAGCAGACCTGCCACCGCCGCAATAATCGCTGCAACGAGCAGCCCCTTGCCCCAGAGTAGACAAAACTGTTTGTAGGAAAGTGTCATCGATATCTCACCAGCCGTGTGTGTAAAATATATCCCTCTGGACATATAATTACAAAGTATCTCATGATTGATATTCTCTGGAATCTTATCGGGGAAGGAGTCGTATGGTTTGTTGCAATCATCGTCATCCTCGTGAATATCGGGGCCATTGTAACCCTGCTCTTTCTTGAACGGCGAAACCCGCAGGTGGTCGCCGGCTGGCTGCTGCTCATCCTGCTCGTTCCGATAATCGGATTCGTCGTCTATTTGTTCTTTGGCAGACACCTGTATGGAGAACACATCTTCAGCAAAAAGACCGTCGCCGACGAAGGATTCGCAAAAATTGCCCAGTACCAGTACAAACAGATTCAGGAAAAAACCCTGAGACTTCCAGCCGAGATCGAACGCTTCGACAGCGCGATTGCACTTCTCCTCAACTTGGACGATGCCGCATACTCTGACAATAACCAGGTTGACGTCTACACTCACGGAGAAGACAAGTTCGCCGCATTTAAAGAAGCGATCAAATCCGCAGAACATCACATCCACATGGAGTATTACATTCTCCGTGCAGACGAACTCGGAAGAGAGATCATCGATCTTCTCGCAGAACGTGCCGCAGCAGGCGTTGAGGTGCGGGTACTCTTTGATGCGGTCGGTGTCCAGAAGGTCAAAAAAGAGTTCTATGCAAACCTGACCAAAGCAGGTGGACGGGTCGCGATCTTTTTCCCGCTGAAAATTCCGTTCCTCAATACCCGCATCAACTTCCGCAACCACCGAAAAATTCTCGTGGTTGACGGAAAAACCGGATTCATCGGCGGCTTCAACATCGGTGACGAGTATCTCGGCAAAGGACCTCTGGGCTACTGGCGCGATACACACTTACGGATTCACGGGGCATCAGTCGCGTCGTTACAGACGCGGTTCATCATGGACTGGAACTACACCGTCCCGGACGCTCCGGTAGTTCTCGGCTCGCACAAAGACACCGACAACCGGTATTACCCGCTAAAGGAACTTCTCGCACCGCACGGAACCTCGGGAGTCCAGATTGCATCCTCCGGGCCTGATGGTGCAGGCAGGGCAATTTACTCAGGGTTTGTGAGCCTCATCGGCCATGCGAGAAAATCGATCTATATTCACACCCCGTACTTCATTCCTGACGAGACGATCTTCACCGCACTTTTGCTCGCAATCCGTGCAGGAATTGATGTGCGGATTGTGATTCCCTGCAAGCCGGATCATCCGTTCGTCTACTGGGCAAGCTACTCGTACTTGGGCGATCTCGTTCGTGCGGGAGCAAAGGGCTACACCTATGACAACGGGTTCATCCACAGCAAAACAGCAATCATCGACGGGGTTGCGTCAACGATCGGCACGGCAAACTGGGACATCCGCAGTTTCAAGCTGAACTTTGAGACGAACGCTTTCGTCTATGATGAGACGTTCGGGCAGATGATGAATGATATCATGACCAAAGAGATGGAAGAGAAGTGCACGCTGGTGACAGCTGAGATCTACAACAACCGGCCGAACTGGATCAAGTTCAAGGAAGGTATCTGCCGGCTGGTCTCACCGCTGCTCTAAATTATCTCCATTCATCTCCTTTTTGTAGAGCAAGAGAGCATATAGTAGCTATGAAAGTTCTTGCGTTCAATGGAAGTCCGAGAAAGTCCTGGAACACGGCAACCCTGCTGAAGAATGCTCTGGAAGGAGCTGACGCGACAGGGGCGGAGACCGAGCTGATTCATCTGTATGATCTGAATTTTAAGGGATGCAAAAGCTGTTTTGCCTGCAAGATGATTGGAGGAAAAAGTTACGGAAGATGTGCGGTGTCTGACGATCTTCAGGAGATTTTTGCGAAAGTGGAGGAGGCAGATGCAGTAATATTTGGGTCTCCGATCTATCTGGGCCGCGTGTCCGGCGAGATGGCGGCATTTTTGGATCGGCTGGTGTTTCAGTATCTGGAGTACGGGCCAAAGGTGACGCTGTTTCCAAGGAAGATGCAGACCGGATTCATCTATACGATGAATATTACCGAGGAACAGATGAAACAGTCAGGACTTGACTCGCATATTGCGTTCAACACAATGGCGCTTGAGAGGACATTCGGCCCGACCGAGGCACTTCTCAGCTTCAACACCTATCAGTTTGCGGACTATGCCAAAGTGGTTTCGTCAGTATGGAATGTTGCGGAAAAGACGAAACAGCGTGAGGAGGTGTTCCCTCTCGACTGCAAAAAGGCGTTTGAGCTGGGTGCACGTCTTGCGGCAGCTTCGCGTGTGTCTGAGTGAAATAGACAAATAACTTTTTTTGAGGTTTAGATCAGGAATGTGAGCGATGTTTGTGGTTGATTTGAAGGTTCACATTGTTACTATCGAGACTTTGGTCAGAGAACATATATACTCCTTCGTGCTGTGATGCAGGGTTGTGGGGATAATTTTCTTGAATCATGACTGAGTCGAGGAAAAATAGTGTTGTCGGATGAAAAAATTTGGTGGGGATATGTATGAGGTTGGGGGTGAGCGCTATTGAATGAAGCGGAATTTGAGATTTGCGTTTGGTTAGGGTCTGTTTTAGGAATTTGCAGAAAATTTACATGGTGACTTTCAGAAGGCCCTGCGAAACAAAAGGGATATGAAAAATATTCCCGTAAATTCTAGGAATAGAAAATATCCGCAGAAACAAATATTTTTGCGGATTCTACGAAGGATTGCAGGCATGGAATGTGACACTGCAAAATAATTTTCAGAAAAACACAAATAATTTTTTTTATTTGAATAGGAGTTATGCGGTGTGATGTCAAGGAAAACTTATCCGTTTTTTTTTCTGAAAAATGTTGATCGGGTTAGTGGTGAGTGGGAATTACGAGACGACACTTCACTGCTTAACAGTACACCGCGTAACTCCTATTGAAAATCGCCATTGGCGATTTTTTATTCGCGCTATTCGCGTTTATCACAAAAAAAGAAAAAAAATCAGTTTGCCTTCGCAATACTGATCGACAGCTTCAGCTCATCAATCTCCCACTCCATCGAAAGCAGGGCATGCTCGGCAACACAACACGAACACGGCTTCTCCTCAGGCGACCGGATCTTCAGACACGAAGAGCGAACCTCATCAGCAATCAGATCATGCTTCGCATCAACGAGCTTCGCAACACGCTCATCCATCACCACAACCTCGCACGAAATCTTCGCATCCACCGCAAGATCAGCCTGCTTGCGCATCTCCTGAATCCGCCTGATAACCTCGCGGGCATATCCTTCAGACTCAAGCTCAGCAGTCAGCGTCACATCCACATACACCATACTGCCGTCGCCGAGCGGAGAAGAGAACACATTCTCCGGCATCCGCTCCTCGAACGTCATATGCTCATCAGTAAGCTCGGTAGCAAAACCATCCTTCTCCATCGCAACCTTACCGGAAGCGGCGAGGGCTGCCCTCAGGGCTGTTCCGTCCGACTCCTCAATAAACGCCTTCACCTTCGGACCATCGCGGCCGAACTGCTTACCAATAACCTTCATCACCGGCAGAGCAGTCCACTCAACCCTGTCCCAGATGCCGGAAACCGCACGCACCGACCGTGCATTCGCACGATCGCAGCAGAGATCGTTCATCACCAGCACCGCATTCGCAACCGCAGGAGACGCAGCAGCAACCACAACCTCGCCAACCGGCCAGCGCCCTTTGCGCTTACCATTCTGCCGGGCATTTGCCACCGCCTCATCAAACTCCTGCACAATCGTCATCTCCTCCTCAAGAGCAGAATCGATCAACTGCGGAACACCGGAGAACCAGTCCTGCATATGAACCGAAGGAGAGTCGCCTGCACACTTCAGATTCTGATACATCTCTTCTGTGATATGCGGGGCGAACGGCGCAAAAATCGTCATCAGTCTCCGCAGCACGTAGTACATCGTATCATACGCCTGACGCTTTGAAACTGAATCCTCCTCAAGCCACATCCGCGGACGGACAAGCTGCACATACCATCGCGACAGCTCGTCAAGCACGAACGTCGCAATCGGACGCGTTGCACGGTGCAGATTGCAGACCGCCATCTCTTTTGTAACAGCTTCTGCAAGAGAGTTCACGCGGCTGACCAGCCAGCGGTCCTCACGACCGAATTCCGCAATATGATCCTCCACCACAGACGGATCCCAGACTCCTGCCGCAGTCGTTGCCGGAGTGTAGCCGTCCAGCTGCATATACGGCAGCGGGAACCGGTAAACATTCCACAGCACATTGAACATCCGGTGCACCGTCTTCACGCCCTCCATCGAGAACCGCAGATCATCCCACGGCGCACTTGCCGAAAGAATATACTGGCGAAGAACGTCCACACCAAACTGGGCAACAACCTCCTCGGGAGTGATAACATTCCCCAGGCTTTTGCTCATCTTCTTCCCGTTTGAGTCCAGCGAAAATCCGTGCATCAGCACAGACTTGTAGGGAGCTTTGCCAAACGCAATCGTTGACAGCGCCAGCTGCGAGTAGAACCAGCCGCGGGTCTGATCCTGTCCTTCAAGAATGAACTCAGCCGGCCAGGAGTTTTCAAACGCCTCGGTCTCCTGCGGGAAGTGCAGGGTTGCCCAGGACGCAACACCGGAGTCATACCAGACATCAAAGATGTCGGGCACACGCCGCATCGCACCGCCGCATTCGCAGGGAATCGTAATATCATCCACATACGGTCGGTGCGGATCGGTCATCTTCTGACCAGACATCTGTTCAAGCTCGGCATATCTGCCGATCACATGATACTTGTTGCAGACCGGACAGACCCAGACCGGAATCGGGATTCCCCAGTACCGCTGTCTGGAGATACACCAGTCGCGAACCTCCTCGATCCAGTCATGGAACCGGGCAGAACCTGCCCATTCCGGATACCAGGTGACCTCGTCAGCGATCTCGGCAAGCATCTTGTCGCGGACCTCTTTGACTCTGAGGAACCACTGCGAGGTTGCGCGGTAGATGATCGGGGTCTTGCACCGCCAGCAATGTCCGTACCGGTGGGTGATCTTGCGTTTCGCAAGCATGGCTGTCCCGAGCACCTCGATTACTGCGTTGTTGGTCTCTTCATCCTTGACATATTTGCCTGCAAAGATACCTGCATCAGCGGTGAAGTTGCCGTTGCCGTCAACCGGGCAGATGATCGGAAGGTTCTCACGGAGACCGACAAGGTAGTCGTCCCATCCGTGACCGGGCGCGATGTGGACCATTCCGGTGTTTTCGAGCGCGACGTAGTCTGCAATGACGACGCGGTGTTCTACCTGCTGCTGGACCGGGACATGCTCTGCGAGCGGGGATGTGTATTTGGTTCCGGCAAGTTCAGCGCCGGTCTTGGTCTCAATAATCGAGTAGTCCTGATATTTTCCGTATTTGAGGATCTGCTCGGCAAGGTCTTTGGCGATCCAGAGGTCTTCGGAGGCACCGTCTTTGACTGCGCGGACTTTGGCGTAGACGAAGTCAGCGCCAACAGCGACTGCGACGTTTGCCGGAAGGGTCCAGGGAGTGGTTGTCCAGATGACGAGGTATTCGTTTTCGCGGCCGGTAATCGGGAACTTGACGAAGATGGAGGGGTCAGTTTCGTCCCAGTATTCGACTTCGGCGTCGGCGATGGCGGTTCCGCAGCGGGGACACCAGTTGACGACGCGGCTGCCGCGTTCCAGCATTTTTTCTTCTTCGCACCGTTTCAGGGTGTACCAGGCAGCTTCGATGTAGCCGGAGTCGACCGTCTGGTAGGGGTCGTCGAAGTCCATCCAGACGCCGAGGTTTTTGAACTGCTCGGACATGAGGTCTTTGTGGGTGAGAGCAAAGGTGCGGCATTCTTCGATGAAGTTTGCGACGCCGTGTTTTTCGATGTCGGCCTTGTTTTTGAATCCGAGTTTTTCTTCGACTTTGACCTCGATCGGGAGGCCGTGCATGTCGTATCCTGCACGTTCCACGATGTTTTTGCCGGTCATGGAGTGGTAGCGGAGAATGCTGTCTTTGAGGATTTTGTTCCAGGCGGTTCCTAAGTGGATGTAGCCGGTGGTGTAGGGCGGGCCGTCGACGAACAGCCAGGGTTTTCCGCCGGAACGGAGTTCACGGGTTTTTCGATAGGTGTCGTTGGCGTCCCAGTAGGTGCGGACGCCGCTTTCTACGTTTGCAGGGACGTAGCTTTCGGTGATTTCTTTCACGGTATTGTTCCCTCGGGTATAGTGTCTGTATAGGTTGGCGGTGATGGTAGATAGGGATTTGGGAAAGAGAAATTACATATCCATTACATACAAAATCAAGAAATTCAAGCCCTAAGATCGAATCTGGCAGATAAAATAAGAAAATTTTGTTAGCAAAAACACATCAGTTACATAACAAATATATATCAGAACTCCATTAAAGGAACACAAATACATAACATATGCCAACTACAACACATATATACGTGATGCAGATGGGGGGATCAAACAAATCATGAAAACAGAAACATTATCCGAACTAATACGGGGATTCTGTAGAAATGAGCGGGAAGATACCTTCTATGATTTCAAAACAAATTATGCTGAACCAAGAAAGATTGGAAGAGATATATCAGCACTAAGCAATGCGGCAACACTCGCAGATCAGACGCATGGGTATCTCATATATGGTGTGGATGATAAAACACACGAGATTGTGGGGACCACATTTCGGCCAAAAACAGTAAAAGGGGAAGGGAATGAGGATCTGATTCCCTGGCTTACTCGTCTTCTTACTCCGAGATTAGATTTTGAGGTCCGTGAACTTGTTCTGGAGGAAAAACAGGTTGTGATTTTCGAGATCCCGGCAGCATATCTTCAGCCGGTGAGTTTTGAGAAGGTGAAATATATTCGGATAGATACCACAACTGGTCGTCTAGATGATTATCCTCTTAAGGAGAGGGAATTGTGGAAGAAACTGGAACAGAGAAGATTTGAAGCGGATCCTGCTGCGGATAATCTGACTTTGAATGAGGTGTATGAGATTCTTGACGTTCCGAAGGTGTTTTCGTTGCTGGAACTTCCTTTGCCAGAGACAAAGGATGCTCAGATGGAACGACTCGGTCAGGAAAATTTGATTGTACGGATTGGAAATCGCTATAGTATCACAAATCTTGGTGCAATTCTCTTTGCCAGGAATCTGGACAGGCTCCCGAATTTGGGACGAAAAATGCTGAGAATTATTCTCTACTCTGGTTCGGATCGGTTGCATGCGAAGAAAGAGTGGGTTTTACCTGAAGGGTATGCTCTTTCTTTACAGCGAGCAATTACGATAATCGAGGATCAGTTGCCGTCAAATGAAATTATTGAAGGGGCTCTCCGCAAGGATGCAAAGATGTACCCTACTGTGGCAATACGTGAATTTCTGGCAAATGCAGTGATTCATCAGGATTTTTTGGAGACAGGTGTCAGCCCAATGGTAGAGCTGTTTTCCAAGAGGATGGAGATCATGAATCCAGGTAAACCACTGGTTGCGATTGATCGTTTGATTGATTGTGCACCGAGGTCCCGAAATGAACGACTGGCACGATTGATGAGGAGAATGAGAATGTGTGAGGAACGGGGAAGCGGGGTGGATCGTGCGATTACGGCGATTGAGGATTATCAGTTGCCAGCACCGGATTTTGAGGAGGGAAATGGATATTTCCGAGTGACGATGTTTGCGTATGAGACGTTA
The DNA here is from genome assembly GCF_032714615.1 of Methanorbis furvi. Taxonomy (NCBI): domain Archaea; kingdom Methanobacteriati; phylum Methanobacteriota; class Methanomicrobia; order Methanomicrobiales; family Methanocorpusculaceae; genus Methanorbis; species Methanorbis furvi. Next base: position 108,541 of record NZ_JAWDKA010000001.1, on the reverse strand, counting down.
GCGGAAATGGGACAACAGGATAAAGTTCGAGCTTGTTATCAGCATAGTTGTTTGTGTTATGTGAAGCGGGAGTACATGACGAATACGACGTTGCGCAATAGGTTGGGTATTGAAGAGAGGAACTATCCGCTGGCGTCGCGAGTCTTGAAACAAACTCAGGAGAAAGGATTAATTAAGATTCAGGATCCTGAAGGAGAGGGGAGGTCTGCACGGAATCGCAAGTATCTCCCTTATTGGGGATAGAATGGTGTTACATATCCATTACATATAATTCAGGTAAATTATTTGGCGCAATTTCGAAAAACACCGAAAAATACATCAGATGAGTTTGGAGGGAGATTTTCGGGTTACAATACATTTATATGTTATATTACAGAAAGGACGTCAATATCTCTTCCACCTTTCTCACCGCTCCTTCCTCGCCCGCCTCAAATGATCCGTAGACTACGTGAACCGCACGCATGCCTGCTTCCCGGGCCGGAATTACGTCGCGATCAAGCCGGTCGCCGATCATGACTGCTTCATCAGCTGAAACGCCAAGCAGCTCAAGGGTTTTCTGATAGACAAGCGGGTTTGGTTTTTTGACGCCGAAGGTCTCGGGGGCGACGACTGCGGTAAAGTATTCGAAGAGTCCAAGAGTTTTCAACCGGTCAAGAGCATCGGTTTCTTTGGAGTTGGTGATGACAGCAAGCCGAACTTCGGTACTGTGCAGGGTGGCGAGAAGTTCTGCGATGCCAACAAATGGTTCCAGGCAATTTCGTTCAACGGCAAAGTAGAGCCAGCTGCACTGGGCGAGCAGGTCTTCGGAGAGGTTGTCACGCTCCGCAAGATACGGTGTGAGAGTATCAGTGACGAGCGTTGGTTTGTCGCCGTTCAAAAACCGGAGGGTCAGTTCGCCCAAAGGGTCGTCGAGATGGATTGCCAGGACTTCTGCTGCACGGATGCGGGCGAGGAGGAGGCTGTGCAGGGTGTTGTCGAGGTCGAAGATGACGGCTTTGGGGAAGGAGTCGGGCATAGAGAGATCACACCTATTGATATCAGAAAAACAGGACAATAAATATGTAGGAATTATATTGGGATAATCTTCACCTTCGTATTTTTATATTCCGAGGGCATTTGTCCAATATCCCAACCACTACTTGTTGTTTCCAAATAGAAGTACTTTACTCCATTATAATTATAATAGGTACCATGAACATTTTCCCCACCTTTCACTCCGACAGCCATATGACCCGGTGGATTAATCAGCACTACTCCATATCCCATCTGCCGCAGTAAAGCCGCGGTAAAGATAGCGGTATCCTCACAGTCTCCACCGTTGTCCACGAGTGTCTCAATCGGATATCGCGGATACTCATCATAGCCTGTGGTCACCTTGTCTGACGTATAGGGAAGTGATTGAACAAAAGCAACTGCATTCATGACATTTTCCGAATCAGAATATCCGTACTCCCTCCCCTTGTCCTTAAACATCTTGGCAAGATTGCCCAGATATTTTTTAGTATATTCGTCTGAACCATACTTAGAATAATCGCGAGAGGTATGATCCAGATTCCGATAATAATTGTATGTACTCTTCGGAATTGATATGGAATAATACCACGTTGTCCCCTTATATTTCCAAGTATATTCTCGATCATAATACCCCGCCTCTGTGGGTGTTGGACTCGCTGTTCGCATCATCGCATTTGTAGGGGAGGCGTATCCCGATGTGGAGACAGGAATATTTTGTGTTGGCGCCGCAACGATCGGAACAGTATTGGAATTTCCCCCTAACACAGAATCAAAAACAACACCGACGACACCACTTTGCCAGAATCCGAATACGATACCAAAAACAACGAGCCATATACCCACAGATTTCAGAAATGTCATTGACCACACCTCATACCATAATCCTCTCTGTTGTCACCGATAATGGAGAAATATTATTGCCGGTAAGTGTTGCGGTAAATGCAGTGGTGACACCAAGTGGCACTGTAAGATATTCCTGAAATGTCTGAGAAGAATTCCCCGGAAAATTGCCGATGGAAAGAGTGGTTTGATCCCAGACTTGGTCTGACCCCTCTGTAGGAGCATCAGCACTGATATGCAGGGTGAGATTGATCAAAGTGGAAGAGTGGTAATTTTTGAGATCACAGAAAACACAAAAATCAGCGTCATTTCGATGTTTTTGTCGAAGTTGTGCCTGGATGAATAATTGATGTCCGCCTGATACATTGCCTTTGTTACTGTTCAGTTCATAATCAACAGCTAACAGAATCAAACCAACTATAACACAGGTGGCAGATATCCATACCCACAACGGCAACATATGTGATAATTATTTTTTTTCAATGATAAATATTCGTATCACAATTGAATATATAATATCTTATAAAAATGTCACAAAAAACACTATCCACATGCTAGCCATTCCAACAAGAGATAGGATTGTTTCTCTCTCAAACAGAAATTTTACCCACAAAAATAATGTAATTGCTATGTTGCTAGGTTCAGAGGAATTTCACAACCTTCAAAAATGACAACAGAAGAGGACCATATGATCCAAACCATAAATACACTCAATCAGGCAACCTAGCAATATCTAATTGAAACATCCCATAGCAAAAAATACCAAGATTCAACCAAAAAAAAGATGATAAGGGTAGCAGAGTATTAGCAGAGGACAGTTTGACTCTCCACCGGAACGAGATGATACTGTCGAACGTTTTCGATTCTAACATCAGATCTCTCCACATACCACTCTGCTCCTGCAAACCGTGTCCCCACATACTCTTTCAGCCACATTCCCACCTTCACCGAAGAGAGCGTGCCAGAAACCGCGGACCGGATCATCGCCTCATCCGCATAATTCAGCAGACCCTCATGCCCGGTCCCGCTCTTTCGGGCGGCACCTTCCGCAACCAGAATCTTCAGCAGCGCCTTCGCTGAAAATGCTCTCTCGCCAAACACCGCATACAGCGCCGCCACCAACTCAGCCCCTTCAACATCCGCCTCGTTCTCCTCGCTCTGCATCTCGCCCTGATTGGCCAGAACCGCAGACCAGCCGGCGTGCGCAAGAGCGCCGCCCACCACACGCAGCCACTCGGGAAACTCCGACAGATTCCCGGACACGAGCCTGAATGCAGGCTCGCCTGCCTGTTGCCAAAACCGGAGCAGCACCGCAACGCCCCAGACCGCCTGCGGGTGCATCGCGGACGCAAGTTCCAGCAGCTCGGTCTTTGTGCGGGAGAAACGAATCTCCTGCCAGGCCTTTGGTGCAGCGAGCCGCACCAGAAACATTCTGCCGGTCACGTCAGCCCGGATGTTCAGATGCACCCCGTTCACCACAAAAAACGCCGGAGTTTTTCCGGTAAACGAAGAGTAGGTTCCCATGTTCCGGGACATCACCCGTCCGGATCCCGAAGTCGCCGAAAGCAGAACTTCAGGCGTCCAGTCGGTTCCGGCAACCACATTGTCCAGAACAACGTATCCGAGATTCTCGCGGACCGTCATCCGCACAATCTTCTCCATCTCATCGCGGCGACGGCTCGTCGCATGCACGATCGGAACCTCGCCGTACGCAAGAGCGCCCACCGCAAGGGCAAGAAGACTTCCGCCGGCACGCGGCGTGTTCTTGTCGATCGCCCAGATAGGAACCGGGCCCTGCATGGTCGGACGAAGAACGGCAGTCATCAATGCCGCAACCGCGTTCGCTGCGTCCGCAGGACCGGCAAACAAAAACTCGCCGAAAATATCGGCAAGCATCTCGCGGACGAAACCGACATCCGATTCACTCGGATGCTCGGGCACTGGCGGAAGCGTGTGCGTTGCTGTCAGAAAAAATCCTGATGCCGCATCAAACCCTGCCGTGCATGCAATCGTTCCGTCAGCTCTGAGGAGGACGCCGGAGTGCAGACCGGCAAGCACCGGAATCAGCCGATACCGCTCCGAAGGAGCGGCGATCGCCGCATCCAGCAGGGCATTGTGCGGCTCGACGATGACGTCCTTCAAAAAGCGTTTCCATGTGCCGGCTTCCGAGAGGATCAGGCGAAGCCGGTTGCGGTCCAGCGGGACAACAGCGTAGCTGCCGTCCTCGTTTTGAACAACACGGACGAGATGTCCGTCCTGTCGGAATACCGTAGGCCCATGGCCTGAGGCATTGAACCGCGCGAGTGCAAGATGCACCTGCTTCACTGAATCAGTGATCTTTTCATGAAGATAGAACACAGCGGGAAACACCGGAGACTCCTCGGAAGGAGAGACGGCGTTTTGACTGTGTTCGAACGGGGTCAGGAAATCGGCAAGATTGCCGAAGTCCGAACCTGCATTTTTGGGGTGGATTTGTTCGCTACTTGGCATGAATATCACCTTGGGAGTGGGTGAGTGGAGGTGAGGGAATGGTTCCGCTTCGATTATGCTGGCGGGAGTTCAACGGGTCAGAACCCGGACCTATATATAGCGCTCTCTGAGATGATAATTGTATATTTTTGGTTGTTGTTGTACTATTATGTTTGAGATGCCCACGGGATGCATGCCGCAGGCGTGCGTCCCGTGGGCTGAAACATGTACTCTCACAAAAAAATCGACTAAATCTTTTCGTGGTATCACAACTTGTCACCGCATAAGTCCTATTTTATCAGAAATATTCCCCAAAACAAAGTGTTCATGATTTCTGCCGTTCAATATATTCCATACATGCGGGTCTATATATACGGAGAAACGGTCCTGTCCGCCGGATGCACGCCGGTCGATGCAATAACGCCGGAACTGGTGCAACAGCTCGAGGAGATGGTGCCTTTCATGCGGAACAGCCGCGGCGTCGGGCTTGCCGCGCCGCAGATAGGTGTCCCTCAGCGTTTTTTTGTGATGGATGCAGGCGACAAACTCCGCAAAGTGATCAATCCCGAGATCCTTTCAGCCGGCAACTCCACATCTGAGATGGAGGAGGGATGTCTCTCGATACCGGGCGTTCACAAAAAAGTCCGGAGACCGAAGCGGATTTTGGTGCGGTATCAGAACGAGACCGGAGAGACGATCGAAGAGGAGCTGAAGGACTTTCCGGCACGGGTGTTTCAGCATGAGTATGATCATCTGGACGGGGTTCTGTTCGTCGACCGGCTGACACCGATCGCACGCAAGATGGTAGCCCGCGATCTGGAGCGGCTTGCTGGGGAGAAGGCCGAATGAGAGTTCTGTTTATGGGGACGCCTGCGTATGCGGTTCCGGCTCTTGAGGCGGTCGCGGCTGAGCATGAGATCGTCGGTGTGGTGACAAGGGTGGACAAACCGAACCGACGCGGGAACAAGATTGTTTTTTCGCCGGTGAAGGAGTATGCGCTTGCGCATGATATTCCGATCTTTCAGCCTGAGTCGATGAGGGATCCGCAGTTGTTCGCGGATCTTGCGGCGCTGCATGCTGATATCGGCGTGGTGGTGGCGTTTGGCATGATGATTCCTGATGAGATCATCAATCTGCCGCCGCAGAAGATCATCAATATTCATGGCTCTCTGCTGCCCCGCTACCGCGGAGCAGCGCCGATGCAGTACTCGGTGCTGAATGGGGATGAGGAGGCGGGAGTGTCGATCATGTACATCACAAAGGACCTGGATGCAGGGGACGTGATTCTCTCAAAGTCGCTTGCAGTAGGGGGCGATGAGACGTTTGGGGAGCTGCATGACCGGCTCGCAGCTCTCGGGGCCAAGGCGCTCGTTGAAGCGCTGGAGAGAGTTTCATCCGGAGATGTTTGCGCAACGCCGCAGGATCATGCGAAGGCGACGTTTGCTCCGTCGATCACAAAGGAGGAGTGTGTGATTGACTGGTCGATGCCTGCGAGGATGATTCATAACCGGATTCGCGGGCTGTCGCCGGCGCCGTGTGCGAACACGAGGCTTCCTGACGGAAAGCGGCTGCTGGTCTACCGGAGCGAGCGGGTTTTCGGGGAGCATGCAGGGGAGCCCGGACAGGTGGTGGACGTTCTGAAACGAAAAGGGCCGGTGGTGATGACCGGAGACGGGGCTTTGTGTATTCTGTCGGCGAAACCGGAAGGAAAGAAGGAGATGCCAGGGTTTGAGCTGGTGAACGGACATTATCTGAGTGTCGGGGCCAGATTAGAATCTCTGAAACGCGAATAGCGCGAATCGCATGCCTTCCACACGACGTTCCGTCGTGTTAAACTCCCCCTTCGGGAGTCGTTTCGGCCTGCTTACCGCTTCGCGGAATAGCGCGAATAAAAAAAATCACCAATGGCGGTTTTTAATAAATTATCAAAATTATTTATTTTTTTTTTTTGGCAGAATTTTTCGTTTAGATATTCATAGATTATTTTTTTATTCGCGCTATTCGCGTTTCAAAATCTCATCAACCACATGCACCGACCCGCACAGCCCTGTTCTCTCAAACGCCGCAAGAACCTCAGCCTCCGGCATCTCTTTCCGATAAAACAGATGCGTCGCACAGTCGCAGTCTGAGCAGCCGAAGGAAGGAACCCCGTCCCCTCCAAGAGAAGCCGCAAGCACACACTCAAGATCCGACTCGGTCTTTGCACAGACCGTCCTGCAGAGCCGGACCTCAGGCGACGCCAGAAGATAATCGATATGCCACTTCGGTTTTCGGTACTGCTCGCGATAGAACCGGACATGGCGGCTGACCCGCGAGAGCCCGCCGCTCCCAAGGGCCGAGCCTGCATACAGATACCAGCCTGAAGGAAAATCCAGTTCCCCAAGAGCACCGACTCGCACCGTCTGCGGAGCAGTACACTCAAGAATCAGACAGTAGATCCCCTTATCCATACTTCGGGACTTCCGCCTGAGACAGGAGAACATCACGCATCGCACCGGACGGAACAGGCATATCATGACCGCACCAGAGTGACTCAATGCGGAGCTCCGCAAGCCGGTTCACGGATGCGATGAGATCAGCGTGATTGCCGGTCGGGAGATCAGTTCTGCCGAATGAACCGTGCGGGAACAGCGTATCCCCTGCAATTAACGCACCGTCCTCCTCGCGGTAGAGACAGATACTGCCGCGGGTGTGACCGGGAGTGTTGATGACCACGAACTCACCGACGCGGTCCCCGTTGTTCAACGGGGTTGCTGAAATGCCTGGGGCATGCTCGCCGAAGTGTGTTGAGAGGCAGAGCGAGTCGTCAGAAAGAAATGTCAGATCGCCCGCACCGACACAGACCTCTGCATTGCAGAGGTCTGCAAGAGCGCGGACATTGGCCATATGATCATAATGGCCGTGGGTTAAGACGATCGTTTCGATCTGGTCTTTATAGGGGGCGACTGTTGTCACCGGCTGGGAAGCATCGACGAGAATGCTGCCGCATACATAGGAGTTGGAACGCCAGCCTATCTCACGCAGCCAGCGAATGGGTTCACTCATACACTATAATGAGTCGTGAGGACAAATGATATATTCGAATGCACTCAATTCTTCGTGACTGCCGAAACGGCGACCTTTCTGGTCTGGTGGAGGCAGCAAAGGCCGAGGGCATGACGCCTGAGGCGCTTGCCGGAAATATTGCCGCGGGCAGAACGATTCTTCTGAAGAATGCCCGCCGTCCCTATACTCCCTGCGTGATCGGAGAAGGGGCGAGGGTGAAGGTCAACGTGAATATCGGAACGTCGGGTCAGCGGTGCGATCCGACGATGGAAATAGAAAAAGCGAACGCAGCGATTGCAAACGGTGCGGACGCGATTATGGATCTCTCGACCGGCGGCGATCTTGCAGCAATGCGTAAGGAGATTCTAAAGCTCCCGATTCCGGTCGGAACGGTGCCGGTGTACGAGGCGGTCCGGCGTGCTGGCAATGTGATTGATCTGTCTGCTGATCTGTTGTTCAAGGTTATCCGTGAGCAGGCTGAGCAGGGCGTGGATTTTATGACGCTGCACTGCGGGGTGAATCTTGAGGTGGTGGAGACGCTGCGTCTGGACCCAAGAGTGATGGGCGTTGTCTCCCGCGGAGGCTCGTTTCATACGGCGATGATGCTTGCGTCCGGCGAGGAGAATCCGCTGTATGCTGAGTATGAGTATCTGCTGGAGATTTTGGATGAGTATGAGATTGCGCTGTCGCTTGGGGATGGGATGCGGCCCGGCGCATACGTGGACTCAACACGGCTTGCGAAGTCGCAGGAGTATCTGACGCTCGGGAAACTTGCCCGTGTTGCGCACGCGAAAGGTGTGCAGCGGATGATTGAGGGTCCGGGGCACATGGACTATAATGAGATTTCGTATAATGTGAAGATGATTAAGGAGATCACAGGTTTTGCTCCGCTGTATCTGCTCGGGCCGCTGGTAACTGATATTGCTCCCGGGTATGATCATATTACGGGCGCTATCGGCGGGGCTGCGGCAGCAGCTGCGGGGGCCGATTTCCTGTGTATGGTGTCGCCGTCAGAGCATCTGGCGCTGCCTGATACGAGGGATATTATTGAGGGGACGCGGGTTGCGAAGGTTGCGGCGCATGTGGGCGATCTGACCCGCAGGCGTGAGGCTGAGCTGCCGCGTCAGGCGGCGATGGCTGAGGCACGCAGAACGCTTGACTGGGAAGGGCAGTATGCGTTGTCGCTGTTTGGTGATCATGCCCGTGCGGTGCATGACCGCGATGGTGCATGCGAGACCTGTTCGATGTGCGGGGATCTGTGTGCGATTAAGATCGTTGAGAAGGCGCTCGAGAAGAAGATCTGAGAAGGATTTTTTTTATAATTTTTTTTTGGTGTTGCCTATTAATTTCTGGCCTCCCACGGAAAAACGGAACGCATGCCTTCGGCCTGCGTTCCGCTTTTCCGTGGGCGGAGCTGTCCAAATTCGAACAGTGTTTACCGATAAACGAATTAATGGAAAAAACGCACTTACTGCCCGGCACCCTCATCAGGAATAATTTCCCCTGAGGACACCACGCCCGCAACCGTTCCGCACTCCTCGCGAAGAAGCGAGTTGCGCCACCGGATCGATTTTTCCGTGCCGTCACTGCACAGAACCGTGCCGCTGTAGACATGGTCCTCCACATCCACCATGCCTGAGATCAGCTGCTCAAACGCCTGAAGGCGTGCCTCGCGGGCATGGGCCGGAACAACATCCTCAAACCAGTTCCTGCCAATCAGCTCAGCCTCACTGTAGCCGAGAATCTTTGCCCCGTACCGGTTGATCATCTCAATCACCCCGTCGCGGCGCACCACAACCAGCATCACACCCGCAATATTCAGATAACTCTGTGTCCGGTCGCGTTCGCGCTGCAGTTTCTCCTGCAACAGACAGCGGGAAGCAACGGTACTGATCTGAAACGACGTTGACATAAGAATACCTCGGAGCACCGTGTCCGGCGACTGGGGGGCGGTGGAACCGAGCACAATACAGGCAACCGTCCTGCTCTCATGAACCACCGGCATCAGAACAAGCGACGCAGCACCATCCATCGTTGACAGCGTCCCCTCCGGAAAAAGCTCCATACGATACGCATCAAAGATCACCGGCTCGCCCTTGCGGATGATCCGGTCCACAATCGAGTCGAGAGGAATTGCCGGGGCAAACCTGCCGTTCTTTGACATAAAGAGAATATAATCATCAAAAATACTGCGCTGATAGACCGCGACCGCAGTAAACCCGCTGATCTTTGGCAGCATCTCCAGAGCCGAGTTCCAGATCTCCTGCGTCGTCGTCACACCCTCAAGCACAAACGCAAGCTCGCGGGTCTGAAGCTGCCGATTCCGGTCAGCAACCTCATCGGAGATGTCGGTTGCCATCGTGAGCAGATACTCGCGGTCAGCGGAGAGAACCATTGGCAGCACGCGGGCAGAAACATAACGGACATCGCCGTTCACCACAATCCGGTCCTCAGGAACATTCACCGGCTTTGCAAACGCCTTCACCTTATCATGCGCATCAGCAAGATGCGTGGACCCTAAACGGGAGAGAAGCTTCGGGATGGACAGGCTCCGCAGCTCGGCGCGGTTGATGCCAAGATACTGTTCAGCCCCGCGGTTCGTGTACACAATCTTGTTGGTCTTCGTATCGGTAACGATGATGATGCCCGGAATATTGTGCATCACACCATCAAGAAACAGCTTCCACCGCTTCACATTCTGCTCAGCATTTCTGCGGTCGGTGACATCGCGAAGCGCTCCGTTGTAGCCAAGGAACATCCCTGACTCTTTGTCAAGGATCACTGGTGTGCCTGAGAACTCGCAGTAGATGCGGCTGCCGTCCTTACAGATGAACGGGAACTCAAGAAGCGTGAACCCGGTCTCTTTGGAAAGTTCCGCGGAAAGTTCCCAGGAAAAACGTGAGCCTGCACCCGGCGGCATGAACTCAGTAAAGGAGCGGCCGATCAGCTCCTCGGGTGCGTATCCGCATATTTCGGTTATCTGGGGGCTGATGTAGCGGATGAGTGAGTCCTCGTCCAGCGACCAGATACAGTCCCGGACGGTTTCGACCAGACGGCGGAACATTGCTTCGCTTCGTTCAAGGGCGGCCTCCGCGTTTTTGTGGTCGGTGACGTCGTCAAGGACGACGGTCACCCCCGGCCTGCCGTCGGCAAGCACCATCGGGTAGATCTTTTGATCAAGATAGCACTCGCGCCCTTCATGAAAGACCCGCAGCTCCCCGCGAACGGTGTCGCCCCTAAGTGCGCGTCTGATATGATCCGCGAGCATGTCGCTGCACAGAAGATTGCAGGGGCCGCTGTAGACAAGCGAACCAACGACACCTTCGGCGTCGACGGAGAGGAATGAGAGAAGTGCTTCGTTGGCCTGGATGATCTTCAGGTTCTCGTCGATTAAGAGCACCATCTCTGAGGAGAGGTTGAGCATTGCAGAGACCGGCACGCGTTTTGAGATGAAGAAGACCTTTGCTTTGCCAAAGGTTCGCATCTCAACCTGGCCGGAGACGAGGAGATTGTCCATGTAGCGTGCAATGGTGTTTCGGTTGAGGTGAGCGGCGTCTGCGATCTCGGTGACGGACATCCCGCGGGGATTGTCCTTGAGAAGGGTAAGAATATCGGTAAAATCGCCCGCCGACTCGCTCATTACTCATTCATTAATCCTGAATCGTGATAATGCTTTCTTCATGGCGAGGCTATGATGCCACACGTCAATGCCGTGCAATGAAACATACATTTATAACTGATAACTGCGAATAGAGTAGTAGCAGCCGGTGATGATACCACCGGCCGCGGACAGACCTGCGGAACAAACGCAAAATGTTCATTCCATGCAGTCAAAGTTTCAGGAATATTTACACCACACACGATTCTTGAAGAGAGAGACACACCTCATCACACCTACACACCAGCCATTTCCGTGCGGGCGTCTTCTCGGGTCTGCCACCAATACGATATCATCACACCTCCAAACAAAACGGTTAATGACACACGTACCACTCTCAAAACCCCCCAATTTTTCTTTTTTAGTATTTTCTTCTGTGGATTCATGCATTTTAAACGCGAAGAGCACGAATAGCGCGAATAAAAAATCGCCAATGGCGATTTTCCCAAAGGAAAAAAGAACATCGGTGTTTCGTTATGCAGATAATTATTCAAAAATCGCCATTGGCGATTTTTTATTCGCGCTATTTGCGTCATTCGCGTTTTTTTTTCTACAAAAACGATGCCCACACCATCTCTGACTTGTCAATCTCTGACCAGTGCTCCAGACGATTCATGAGAAGGATGCACTGCTCGGCACAGAAAGCATCAGGGTCAACAGGGTCTGCTGCAAATATTTGTGCGTTGACTGCGTAGGGGGCAAACGCCATGGAGTGGGTGCCGACATGCACAGTGCCGACAACATGACCTGCGGCCCGGGCTGCTGCACAGGCGGCAGGGTCTGTATCTGCAACAGCGGTTGCGGCACTGTGCGACGCAAGGGCATACCGTCGTGCCTCAGGCATTTTGATCTCGCCGCGGGACCATGCACGTGCTGCGGCAACCGCCTCCCAAGGGCGAACATCCTCAGGATAACGTTCGGTAAAAATAGGGAGGACCAGATCAGCGCAGTCAAGCGCCCAGAGAATCAGTGTTTTTCGATCCTGTTGTGCAGTAAGCTCTTTCAGCGGCTGAAGGGCTTTGAAGGTCTGCATCAGGGTTCGTTTTCTCTGTTTCATCACTTATACGGATCAATCTTCTCGATTTCGCGCGGATCCTCTTCTTCGTCATTGATAGCCAGCGGATACTTTCCGGTAAGGCAGCCGGTGCAGAGATGGTTGCAGGGAAGGCCGATGGCTTCGACGAGGCCGTCAAGAGAGATGTGTGCAAGGCTTGTTGCATTGATTGCTGCTCTGACGTCTTCGACATTTTTGCAATGGGAGATCAGCTCCTCTCTTGTCGGGAAGTCGGTTCCAAGATAGCAGGGCGCAATAATTGGCGGGGATGCGACGCGGAGATGAACTTTTTCAGCGCCGAACTCACGGACAAGGGCGATGATGCGGCGCGAGGTTGTGCCTCTGACGATGCTGTCGTCAACCAGCACCACGGATTTTCCGGTGATGTGGCCGCGGACCGGATTGAGTTTCATGCGGACAGCCATCTCGCGTTTTTCCTGCGTCGGCATGATGAAGGTGCGGCCGGTGTACCGGTTTTTGATCAATGCTTCGCGGAACGGCGTGCCGGACGCATCAGCATAACCGGTCGCAGCAGCAATTCCTGAGTCAGGAACCGGTGAGACGAGGTCGGCCTTTGCAGGGGCTTCGCCTGCGAGCAGTGCTCCGGTTTTCTGGCGGACATTGTAGACCGAGACGCCGTCAATGACCGAGTCGGCTCTGGCAAAGTAGATGTACTCAAAGACACAGTGCGCAGGAGATTTTGCCGACATTATCTGTCGCGGGTAAACTTTGTCGGCTTTTAAAAGCAGGCTTTCTCCGGGGACAACGTCACGGAGAAACTCTGCGCCGACTGCGTCAAGGGCAACACTTTCGGATGCGACGATGTGGCCGCCGTCCGGAAGTACGCCGATGCAGAGCGGTTTGATGCCAAGCGGGTCGCGGAATGCGTAGAGAGCACCGTCCAGCATGAAGATGACAGCATACGATCCGCGAATGGTGCGCATGCAGAAACTGATGGCTTCGCCGACGGTGTGGCCGTGAATGATCTCGTTTGCAAGAATTGCGGAGATCACTTCGGTGTCTGATGTGGTGGAAAAGATGTGGCCGCGCCCTTCGTACTCGTATCTGAGTTCGTCGGTGTTGACCAGGTTGCCGTTGTGCACAACCGAGAGGGTGTGGCCGCGGAACATGAAGTTGAACGGCTGGATGTTCTCCGGTTTTGAGCCGCCGGTTGTCGGATACCGGACGTGGCCAAGTCCTGTTTTGCCGGAGAGGCTCTGAAGAATTTCCTGGGAAAATACCTCAAAAACCAGTCCGTATCCTTTGTGTTTGTGGACAGTTCCGTTGTCATAGGTGGAGATGCCACCGCTTTCCTGTCCCCGGTGCTGAAGAGCATACAGCGCCAGATACAAGGAACCCGATACCTCGATGTTTGCGACGATGCCTGCGATACCGCACATGTGGAGAAGTATTGGTGCTGTGGGGATTTAGTTATGTTTCTGATTGAGGTATCGCATTATTATTCATGAGTCGCTCACGAGACGCATGATTCCCTCCTGCATACTGCTCCGCCCACGGAAAAACGGAAAACACGGAAATTTTACAGAAAAAAAACATCACGGAGCAGACGTGAACAGCGCGGAACTCTCATTCAAAATTATTTTTATGTACTCTCGCAAAATAATTTTCAGTTTTTCTGTTGAAAAAAACCAACGAAATTATATTTCCGTGATGTTCACGTCTGCTCCGTGATGTTTTTTCCGTGGAATTTTCCGTGTACTCCGTTTTTCCGTGGGCGGCTCGTGAATTAAGATGAAAAGCCCGATAAAAAAGATCAGACTTGGCTAGCGAAACTCTGATAGAATGCTTTCAGTTCAGCCTTTACCTCAGGGGGGAGCTCGGACTTTTTTATGCCGCGGATCGCTCCTTCAAAAGAATACAACCGGTGAATGCAGGCTGAGTCATCGATAGCGCGAATCTTCAGCCACGCGCCCCTGCTGCCTGCAGCACACAGATCTGCTGCAGTAAAGATGCCGACCGCGTTCAGCTGGTCTTCGACCACTTTGCCGATGTTTGGAAGAAGAGACAGTTCACCCATGGTTTGGCATAATGAATACAGCCGCAACAACCACTGTCGTCCACGCACCATCAGTGCAGGTGGCCGATGCAGCGACATTGCTGGTTTTAATGATCTTGCCGCTCGCAAGATAGATCTGTTCACGTTCCTGCCAGGCAGTTTCCGGATCAAACGGAATATCAAAGATCGTCGCAAGCATCGTCGCCGCGAGGTCCTCGGCGTACTCACCGCACTCGCGTGAGGAGACATCGCGTGCATGATACTCGGAAAGGTACCCGTGCTGCTTGTCATGAATCTGGGGGACAGCAAGTCCGACTGATGCCGCGACTTTTTGTCCCGCAACATTGGTCTGGTCCCGCGCCATCACACAGAACACAATCTCACCCGGGGAGAGATGGGGGAGTCCCTCCTCGCGGCTGATGATATCAGCATCCGGCGGCATGATGGATGAGACCGTCACAAGATTGTACGGCGCGAGCCCGGCGTTCCTGAGAGCCATTTCAAAAGATACCAGTTTGTCCTTGTGGACTCCGGTGCCTTTTGTAAAGAATACCTTTTCGGGAACAGCCATACTTCAATACAAGTTGCTGTCTGATTCAATAATAATTGTGTTTCACCTGCCACACTCATGACCCATGTGGGAGCAAATGACCAAGATAAATATCAGGGAACTCTAACTAGTAAACATCTCAGTCAGTCGTGCCCCTCACGACACAGACTGAACAATACTATTAGGTTGATGCTATGGCGGACTCAGTTGTTGACAGTATTCTTGCCGCGCGGTATTACCGTGCAGGCGAGAAATCCTTTGAGGATGTTTGCAGGCGTGTGGCAGACGCTCTCGGTGAAACTCCGGAAGAGACTAAAGAATATTTCGAGGCAATGATGAACCTCGAGTTTCTTCCAAACTCACCGACACTCATGAACGCGGGCACGCCGCTCGGCCAGCTCTCTGCCTGCTTTACTTTGCCGGTAAACGACTCTCTGCCTGAGATCTTTGATGCCATCCGCTGGGGTGCAATCATTCACCAGTCCGGCGGCGGCACCGGCTACAACTTTTCTCATCTCCGTCCTGAAGGTTCTCCGGTCAGATCGACAGACGGTGTTGCATCAGGTCCCGTCTCATTTATGCGGGTCTTCAATGCGGCGACCGATGTCATCAAGCAGGGCGGACGCAGGCGCGGCGCGAACATGGGCATCCTCAATGTCTGGCACAAAGACATCATGAAGTTCATCAAGAGCAAGGCCACGGAAGGCGACTTCTCGAACTTCAATATCTCGGTGATGGTGAACGATGAGTTCATGAAGGCCGTTGCAGCAGGAGATCTGGACCGCGAGTGGCTGAAGACTGCTGAAGGCGAGACCGTTACGGTCCGTGAGATCTGGGATGGTATTGTGGAAGGAGTCTGGAAGAACGGCGAGCCGGGCATTCTCTTCTATGATACGATAAACTCAAAGAACCCTACTCCGCAGCTTGGCCCGATCGACACGACGAACCCCTGCGGCGAGCAGCCGCTGCTGCCGTTTGAGTCCTGTGTTTTAGGCAGCATCAACCTTGCAATGTTCATCCGTGCGGATGGTGTGAACTACGAAGCTCTGGATAAGATGACACGGATGGCGGTCCGGTTCTTAGACGCGGTCATCACGAAGAATGTGTTCCCGATCGAACAGATCAAAGAGGCGACCAACCGCACGAGAAAGGTTGGCCTTGGTCTGATGGGTGTGCATGATGCGATGCTGATGCTCAGGATTCCCTACGACTCCGAGGCAGGCCGCAACTTCTGTGAGGAGATCATGGCACGCATCAATGATGTGGCGATGGAGGAGTCCGAGCGGCTTGGCAAGGAGCGGGGAACGTTCCCTGCTTACAAGGGTTCGGTCTGGGACAACCAGGGACGCATTATGCGAAACTCTGCCCTCACGACGATTGCGCCGACCGGAACGATCTCGCTTCTTGCCGGATGTTCGTCAGGTATTGAGCCGGTGTTTTCGTATGCGTACACGCGCCGCAACACGGTCAACAAAACGTTCATTATGGTGCATCCCTACTTTGAGTCCGAGCTCCGCCGCGTGATTGCAGGACTCGGTTTCTCCGGTGATGCTGCCGAGGCAAAGCGTGATGAGGTAATTAATCATGTTCATGAGACCGGGTCGGTGCAGGATGTTGCCTGGCTGCCGGAGACGTTCCGTGCGGTGTTCAAGACTGCGCTTGATATCAAGTGGCGCGATCATGTTCTGATGCAGGCGGTGTTCCAGAAGCATGTGCATGCGTCAATTTCAAAGACGATCAATATGCCGTTCTCTGCAACGAAGGAGCAGGTGGCAGATGCTGTTATCTTGGCATGGCAGGAGGGCATTAAGGGTATGACGCTCTACCGGACCGGATCGCGTGAGGATGTGGTGTTGGCTCTTGAGAAGAAGGAGGAGAAGAAGGCTGAGCCGGCAGCGGCAACTCCCGAGCCGCAGATTGTGCAGCAGCTGTTCTCCCGCCCGCGTGAGCTGGATGGAAGGACGTTCCTCGCCCAGTCCGGATGCTGCCGTCTCTATATTACGGTGAACACGCTTGCAGGCAAGCCGATGGAGGTGTTCATCAGGACGGTCGGTGCAGGATGTGAGGCAAGCAGCAATGCTCTTGGAAGAAGTATCAGCACCGGTTTACAGAATGGTGTGCCGTACGAAAAGTTCGTGAAGCAGTTTGCAAAAGTGAACTGTATTTCAGCGGTGCGGAACAGAAGTTCGGAGGGTATCTCCTGTGCTGATGTGGTGGGCAAATGCATTGAGCTTGCGGCAACGAATCAGGCGATTACGACGCTGGACAACTGGGTGGTTCAGACGGTGACGCCTGGTGTGAAGAAGGGAAATCCGTGTCCTGAGTGCGGGGAGCCGCTGGACTTCGGCGAGGGATGCAATATGGGCATCTGTAAGCACTGCGGCTGGAGCGGGTGCAGCTAACCGCCCCGCTTTATTTCTAAAGTGGGGTTGCCGCCCGGTTCCCGGGCGGGCAACCCCACAGAAACAAACCGGCTCGGACGGAAAACCTGCTTCGCAGGTTCGGACACGGTTGATTGGGGTTTGATCAATCTTTTTTATACTTTTTTGGCAGAATGTCTGTTCTGAGATGGATGATATTTTGTATTCTGATTGTTTTGCTGCTTGTTGGGGCGGGGACATCAGTACTGCTCGCACGGAAGTGATGAGACTTTGGTCAATCTTTTTTTATACTATTTTGATCTACATATCAGCATTGGAGTTTACGTGAGATGAAAAAACTGTTTTTGATAGCGACGCTCTGTGTACTGCTGATCTTTTCCGCAGGGGTTGTGGCAGACGAAGAGTACTGGATAGAGGTTGATCCTCTTGAAAATGTGACGGTTGGCGTGCCGGTGACGCTGTCTGGAACGACAAATCTTGAGCCCAGAACACTTTTGAAGATCAATCTGATGCCTCTTGGAAGTAATTATCCAAAAACCATAATCGTACCGGTGCTGCAAGGCCAGAATGGAGTAAATATCTGGAGTGGTTCAGTAGACATGGATTATTATTTTCCCGGAGTCTGCAGGATAACAATCACTGGCCAGTCAGGAAACTCCTCGGTGTCTGTTGACAGAGAAATTGTGGTACCTGATCCATGGATCACCATCGATCCGATTCCATTCGTCACCGAGGGCATGAACGTGACATTTTCAGGGACAACCAATCTCGCCCCGGGCCTCCGGATTCTTGTTGAGGTCATGAACTCGGATGCCACTCTGTGCGGGATGAACAATATTTTTGGACGTTCACTCACAACGAATGTTCTTGAGGGAAATGACGGAACTCAGACATGGAATGCTACGATCGATACCACTGGTTTCCCTTCCAAGGAGTTCACTATCAAGCTGAACGGTATCGAAGTGGATGTAACCAAAACGGAACATTTCATGGTCTATCCGGCGGGTTCCACAACGCTAGTGCCGACAAAAGAGATCACAAAAAAACCGACAGCTGATCCTAACGTGATCACCTGGAAAGGAAAGGAGATTGACCTGAACAAATATTCATCGGCAGAAACTACGCCGACACAGGCCCCGGGCTTCACGTTCATTATGGTACTTCTTGGAGGAACTGCGGCAGTGATGCTCAGACGGAAGTGATGAGAATTTGGTCAGATTTTATGTATACATCTCACGTGAGCATACCACAAAAAGAAACAGGGAATTAGGAATGAAAAAATATTTTTCGCGGCACTGATGTGCGGACTGCTGATCTTTTCCGCAGGGGTTGCGGCAGACGAAGAGTACTGGATAACCATTGATCCGATTCCGGATCAGATGCTCGGCTCAACCTACATAATCAACGGAGAGACAAATTTGCCGATTGGAAGCAGACTGCTCTTTGAACATGTATGGACGAGCGATAAAAAATGTCGCGATAACACGCGATTATATATCCGATCATCCGACGATGGTGTATTTTCAAGAGTATTGGAAGTGCAAAAAAGTACCGGAGATACAAACATCTGGTACACATCCGTCGATACATCACGGTGCGGAAAAGAGAACAACTTTACCACGAGAATCTACTTCCTTGACACGACAGCCTGGAATAAAACAACCTACAATCTGATTATACCATCTTCCAACCAGACACAAACCCCCGGATTCGGCTTAGGCATACTCGTACTTGCATTCACCACAGCTGTCGTCATGAGTTTACTGCGCAAAAAATAAAATAAAAAGATCAGAGACCGGTCTCTTTGAAGAGGCGGAGACACCGTTCCTTGTACTCCGCCTCGGTGATCACACCAGTATCCCGCAGAAGCTTCAGCGAATCAAGGCACGCATCGATCATCTCCTCCTCGATCGCATCCTGCGGCTCAAGCGTAATCGACATAGGAATACTCTTCTTCGTCTCCGTCGCTTGCGGCTGTTTCACTGCAGCAGGTTGCTCCTGCAAAACCGCAGCCGCACGCGGCAACGGCGTTGGAAGCAGAGACTTGACCGGCTCCTTACTCTCCGGCTCCTTTGGGACAGGCAGACTCTCCAACTCCTTTGAAATAACCGCCGCCGCCTCAGCCGCAAGTTTCTCTTTCTTTGAGAGCGGCTTTGTCGCCGACACATACACCTCGGAATCATCCTCATCGGCAGGGACCAGAGGTTCGGTTGCAAGCTTTGCAAGCCGTCCGGCACCCGGGGTCTTGGACTTCGAATGGCTGTCCGGCAGGATCAAAGCATCGCCCCCTTCCTCATTCGCCCACTGATCATCCGTAACCCCTGCACCCTTATCAAGAACAGTCGCATCGTTCACAGGAGAATCAGGATCAAGCCCCCGCTCCTCCGCATCAGCTGCAATCTCAGCAGTCTCCACCATCCGCTGAATGCGGGAGTTCACCGCAACCGAGTTCATCTCCTCAGCAGCAGCCGAGACCGACTCGGCCGGCTCCTCAAACACATCCTCGTCCGCAGCCTCGGGCGGGAAGTGATCGAACAGCTTCTCGGTTGACTCATAACACCCGATGCCCGGCATCTCCTTGTCCTCAAACAGATCCTCGGAAGGAATGGTCGGAACTGAAGACAGCACCGGATCATTTTCCCTCAGCATATACTCGTCGAACAAAATATTCTGGCGATGCAAAAACTTCCACTCGCCGCCAACCTTCTCAAGCATCACCTCGCGAAGCGTGAGCAGCATCCTGCGCATCTCCTCAGCACTGTTTCGAACACCGTTGAAAATATTTTTCTCGCCGTCAATGCGGGTGAGGGTGAGAACGGTGGAGAGACCGCGGGTGAACTTCACATGAACCTGGGCCAGGTCCACATAATTTATCACAAACAGCCGGTAGGTCACCGAGGTCTCGGGATATGCTCCGAGAATGCGCAGGCGGGTGAACAAAATCGGCAGATGATAGTTGTCACTGCTGCGGGCATATAAAACCTCCAACACCTCTTCGGTCGGAGGAATATCATCCAGAACTTCAATCGGGAGATCGTATTCGTAGAGAACGTCGTGTCGCACAGTATCGTCCTAAATACTGGGAGTATATTGGTGCTGTTTCTTAGTTAAACTTAGTAAATGTACACGGCACTCTGGCTTGTGGAAACTATGCAGATACCTGAAGTTCAGGTATTTTTCTTTCTTCGAATTTTTCGGAGAAATGCGTTGCGTCCTTCGCGGTCGCCTGAGATCCACCACGGTGTCCATGCCGGATTCCAGTGCAGTACACACCATGTGGCAATTGAGCAGATGATTGCAGAAAAGATTGCGGCCCCGATAAAAAATCCGAAGATCGATTCTCCTACGAGCGAAACAAATGCAGAGGAGAGCATCACGCAGTACGCGGCGAGATGAGAGCAGATGATGATCAAAATCCAGCCGAGATTGCGTTTCGTTAACGATGCAACCGCAAGATAGCTGACTGCACAGCCGCTGCCGAGAGCAAACAGACAGAGGGGATAGCCAAGCTGCGGGAGAACGGATGCCGGGATCAGAATGCCGGTTCCGATTATGGAGACGATTATTCCGATTACCGCAGGAATCAGAATTCTCTGGACAACTGGGAGACTTTTTGTGAAGTAAACTATGGCAAGGGCGATGACCGCTGCACCGAGGGTGTAGTTGAGTGTATTAACCCAGAGGGAAAAGTATGCGAAAAGAACGGTCAGCGGATCCATGAACTGCTTTAATGTTGGTCGCAGGAGAATATAGCGTTTCAGGGGTGACTTTGTGATCACAACATTCTTGATAGCTCGATGAGTATAGTATCACATTGAACTGTTGGGATACGTAAAGAATCATGCAGAAACTTTTCATCATCATTGGCCTTATTGTCTGCTGCATTGCCGTTGGAGCGGTGTCGGCAGGACCAATTACTGACAACACGCCATTTCTTTCAGGGGAAGAGATGAAAACCGGCTGGAAGTACACGGACACGTACACAAAAGAAGTTCCGGTGAAAAATATTTTCGGGAGTGAGGTAGGAAAAATTATCCTGTCCGGCTACTTCCGCTATAACGGCGTTGATACTCCCGAAGGAGTAATCACCGAACAATATGCAAAGGCTGACTCTCTGAGCAAGGTTCAAAAAACTGTTCGGGTTGTGCCGTACTACAACACATTGGAGACGAAACTAACGCTGCAGGCAGAAGCAACAACTGATATGATCATTCCGCTTCACCGACACTGGTACCTGTGGATAGACTGTACAAAAGACGGGGAGGTGACAAGTGGATATGAGACATTCTGAATATCTCACCGCAGATAGATATCTCCTTGCCGTGCTGGTGATATCAACAATTTTGACACTGCCGTATCTGTTTTTGCTTGGGATACCGTCCCCTGAAACCGCATGGATGTACATGCTTGCGGCATGGATCGGGAACTTTATCGCCGTCAATCTGTTTGTTCTGGTGCTTTGGATTTTTGTGCGGATACTCTCTCATCTGTTCCCCAGAAGGAATGCCGGAGCCTGACGGGAAAAATCTGAGCCACCCACGGAAAAACGAGACGCAGGCCGAAGGCATGCGTCTCGTTTTTCCGTGGGCGGAGCAGAACGTAATGGGCAAAAAAAGAAAAAAATTATTTGAGTTTTACATCATTCCAGGTGGCATGCCGCCCATTCCACCCATGCCTCCGCCCATTGCGGCCATCTCTTCCGGAGACGGACCTGCGGATCTTGCGGATGCAATGACGTCATCGATTCTGAGAATCATGACAGCTGCTTCTGCTGCGGATGCAATTGCCTGGGTCTTCACGCGGAGCGGCTCAACAACGCCTTCCTTCCACATGTCAACCGGCTCGCCCTTGAAGACATCAAGACCGAAGGTCTTCTTGCCCTTCTCGTGAGCTGCACGGAGCTCAACAAGCTTGTCGATCGGGTCAAGACCTGCGTTCTCTGCAAGGGTTCTCGGGATGATCTCAAGTGCGGATGCGAATGCCTCAATTGCGAGCTGGATACGTCCGCCCTGGGTTGCTGCGTACTCACGGAGTCTGAGGGATAACTCAACTTCCGGTGCTCCTCCGCCTGCAACGACCTTCTTGTCCTCAACAACAACACCGACAACGCGGAGTGCGTCCTCAAGTGCACGGCCAAGCTCGTCAACAACGTGCTCGGTTCCGCCTTTGATGATGATGGAGACTGCTTTCGGGTTCTTGCACTTCTCAACGAAGATCATCTCTTCGCCGCCGACCTTGCGTTCCTCAACAAGGCCTGCAATACCAAGCTCGTCACCGCTGATTGCATCAATAGAGGAGATCAGTGCGCCGCCGGTTGCACGGGCGAGTTTCTCCATGTCAGACTTCTTGACACGGCGGGTTGCAAAGATACCTGCCTTTGCAAGGTAGTGCTGTGCAATGTCGTCGATACCCTTCTGACAGAAGAGAACATTTGCGCCGGATGCCTTAATCTTCTCGACGATGCCCTTAATCATGCGCTCTTCCTCATCGAGGAACATCTGGAGCTGGTCCGGGCTCGTGATGCTGATCTCTGCGTCAACTTCAGTCTTCTTGTACTCGACTGCTGCGTTGAGGAGGAGAATCTTTGCATTCTTCACGGTCTTGGGCATACCAGGGTGGACACGCTCTTTGTCGATGATCATGCCTTCGACAATCTCGGAGTCCTCGATTGCACCGCCGACACGCTTCTCGACTTTGACGTTCTCGGTGTCAACAGTTCCGTCTGCGTCTGCGACGAGAGTGATTGCACGAACGATTAAGTCGCAGAGTTTGTCCTTGGATGCCTCGGCATTCTTGCCGGTCATTGCGGTTCCTGCAATCTTGGAAAGAATTTCTTTGTCTTTTGCTTTGACATCGACTGCAATGGTCTTGAGAAGCTCCTGTGCTTTCTCTGCTGCCTGGCGGTAGCCGAGCGTGATAACGGTCGGGTGAACGTCCTGCTCAAGAAGCTCTTCGGATTTCTTCAGAAGTTCGCCTGCGATAACGACTGCGGTGGTGGTTCCATCTCCGACTTCGTCGTCCTGGGTCTTTGCGACCTCGACCATCATCTTTGCTGCCGGGTGCTCAATGTCCATCTCTTTGAGGATGGTTACACCGTCGTTGGTGATAACGACGTCACCAATGGTGTCGACGAGCATCTTGTCCATACCTTTCGGACCAAGAGTGGTTCTTACTGCACCGGCAACTGCCTTTGCTGCAGCAATGTTCATGCTCTGTGCGTCCCGTCCGCGGGTACGGGATCCGCCTTCTTTAAGAATCAGAATAGGCTGTCCGCCAAGTTGTGCTGACATGATTATTTATCTCCAAGTACTCTGCCGTGCAGAGTAATGTATGCAGATTAGGTTGCTTTGTGGTTCTATATAAATTTGATTATATTGCAATTTCATGGAGACAAAAAAAGTGGGACGAATGCCTGAGGGGAATCACATCTGTTTGAGGCGCGCCCAAAATCTCAGATCTGATCATTTGTGCCTGAGGAACATGAGGGATGTGCATCAGGACAGATTTCTCCGCCCGGACTTTTTCTGATATAGCCGGCAGGAATCTGATCAGGGTAGTGAAGCGCAGCCCAGTCACACAAGGTGGAGAGAACCGGCAGAAGAGCGAGCCCTGATTCTGTTAAGCAGTACTCGACCCTTGGAGGGATTTCCTCGTACTGTGTTCTGATGATGAGGCCGTCCTCTTCAAGGCTTTTCAGCTGTAGTGAGAGCATGTGCGCGGTGATGTTGGGGATGGTGTCTTTGATCTTTGAGTACCGGATACTGCCGTAACCGATGATCCAGATGATGCTTGCCTTCCACCGTCCGCCGATGCGGTCAAACGCTGCTTCGACCGGGCAGTGGTACGGATGTTTTCTGGTATTTTTCGTCATGGGGTGGCTTGTGCAATAGGTGTATCCTCATGCCATTTATGTTTTCGTGGAAAAACACAGTATCAGTGATGATACCGAATCTGTTCGCTGATACTTTTTTGTATTTATGGAAAAATCGCAAAAGAAGTATGCATGATATCCGAGATTGATACCGTGGAAATTGTTGCAGGACTGATGACGGTCGCAGCCCGAACCGCACCGAAGTCAATGGGAATTGATTCGATCGTAACAAAAATCGTTCCGGCCAAGGAACTGGAAAGTTTTGCAACAAAGATGGATGAGATCGGGGAACAGACCGGCATGACATTTTTCAATACCAATGCAAATCATCTGAGAGCTGCTGATCTGATGGTTCTGATTGGTGTGAAGGGTTGTCTGCCGCTTGGTGCAAACTGCGGCGGATGCGGTCACTCTACCTGTGCGGAGTTTGGAAAAGAAGTCAGGGCTGCGCAAGCGGACGCAGATTATCCTGGCCCGAACTGTATCTTCAAAGTAACCGATCTCGGCATCGCAGTAGGGTCTGCGGTGAAGTGTGCGGCGTCACACAATGTGGACAACAGAGTCATGTACACCGCAGGAGTTGCGGCGCGAAAACTTCAGGTGATGGATGAGTGCAGCATTGTCTACGGCATCCCTCTCAAAGCGTCGGAAAAAAATATTTTCTTTGCAGATGCTGTGATGCATTGAACAAATATTTTTTTTTCAGTAGGACTTACGCGGTGATGAGTTTCATCGTTTGAAATTTTTCTGTCCTTGACCTCACTTGGAGTAACCACGGAATGCACGGAGTACACAGACCTTCACGGAAAAAAATGAAATCGCATGCCTTTGGTCTGCTCATTGCTTCGCAAAAATGCACGGAGAACGCCTGCGGCGCCGGAATGCACGGAAAAACTAAGAGCATGAGTATATGTGTCTGTTATTGGTTAAAGAGCCAACTTCCTTAGCTCTTCCGTGCATTCCGGCGCCGCAGGCGTTCTCCGTGCATTCAGTGAAGCTCTGTGTACTCCGTGCATTCCGTGGTTATTCCAAGCAAAATAGCATACTGCAAAACCCCACCGCGTAACTCCTATTTCAAAAAATATTTTCCGCAGGTGAGCAGGAAGAAAAATTTTCAGAACTATCCTGACAAAAAAATCTCCTGCGGGTTTTCCCGGCAGGGGATGTGATCCTCTCGGGAAAATGCAGTGAAGTCCAGCAGCAGAGATACTCAAGTATTGGCAGAAGTTCAAGACCTGCCGGCGTCAGATGATACTCGACCCGCAGGGGCATCTCCTCGTACTGTGTTCTGATGATGAGGCCGTCACTCTCAAGACTTTTCAGCTGACGGGACAAAATGTGCGGACTGATCGTCACAAGACTTGCCTTGATATCAGAGTACCGGACCCTGTCGTACGCAATGCATCTGATGATCAGTGATTTCCACTTTCCGCTGATGCAGTCAAATGCGGCTTCGATCGGCCACTCTGGTGATTTATCTCGAACGGTCATTACATACCTGCGGCGTTTTTTCGATATTTAGGAATTAATCCCTCATCTCATATATCTCCTCGGACCCTGACAAATTTCTTTCATGATCACCTCAATGATACCTTGTATCATCAGCATTACTTTTGCTATTTTTTCGTTCAAAAAACAAAAGAACAACCATGGTTTCAGAAACAGAAGTAGTCAAATCTGTCGCAGGTCTCATGGTCGTTGCAGCCAGAACCGCCCCGAAGGCGATGGGGTTTGACTCAATTATTGCAACCGTTGTCTACGGAAATGACATCGCACGGCTTGCCACCGAAATGGAAGAGTACGCTAAGGAAAAGGGTGTAGGATACTTCAGCGACAACGCAAAACAGATCCGAAAGTGTGATGCGATCGTTTTGATCGGCGTGAAAGGCTGGATGGTAGTTGGTGCAAACTGCGGCGGATGCGGTTACCACACCTGCAAGGAGTTTACCAAAGCGGTGCGGAGTCATCCGCCAACCGAGTACTCAGAGTACCCTGGCCCGAACTGTGTCATCAAAGTAACGGATCTGGGTGTTGCGCTCGGCTCGGCAGTGAAATGTGCGAGCCAGAACAATGTGGACAACCGGATTATGTACACCGTCGGCGTTGTTGCACAGCGGCTGCATCTGATGGATGCATGTACCATGGTCTACGGCATTCCGCTCAACTCGTCAGGCAAGAACATCTTTTACCCGACAAAAATATAATCCCGGGGCAGCCCCCTCTGCCCCTACTGTTTATCTGCAACCATCTCCAGAAGATCTGATCCGTCGGAGACATCCTTCAACCGCTCTTCCCCAATCACGAGCGTTTTTCCAATCTTTTTTTCCTTCCGGTAATCAGAGACGACACAGAGCGAGTGCGTACCTGATATCTGGGAAATGTTGCCAACAAGTTCCGCACGGCGGACGGTTTTTTGCGCAGTGCCGTAACAGGTGAGAATGGTCTCATCCTCAAACACCGCAAACGCATGGAACGGGGCACGGCGAAGTTCATGAACGCTGATCCCGATCGACCGCAGCCGGTCGGCAGGCTGCTGATGTGCGTCAGCATCCGTGCTGTGGCCAGCCGGAAGTGAGGCCGGACTCTTGACTTCTGCTGCCGGCGTGTACCGGAAGAGATCGATCGGCATCACAATGTCATCGTTGAACAGCTCTTCAAGCCGCATGGCAACATCAAGCGTTGTGCCCATCCCTCCTTCGTACTTGCTGATGGTGCGGCGGGACACACCGAGGAGATGGGCGAGGTCTCCGAGGGACATCGACTGCTCTTCGCGAAGTTCGCGAAGTTTGTCTGCATCGATGTTGACATAGAGACCGCCGGGCGAGGCATAGACGAGCGGCAGTTCTCCTTCGGCAAGATAATCGTAGAGGGTCGCGGATGATACGGCATTGATGCTGTAGCGAAGATAAATTGCGCCGCGTTCAAGAGGAGCGTCTCGTGCACGCTCACCAATTATCAAAGGAATTGCTCCAAGGTGCCGCGCAATTTTGTCCAGGTCCCAGGCGATGTCTTCGTTGACGCTGTCGATCTGGGACACGACCTTGATAACGAGCAGATGTTCACCGTCTGACGTCATCAGATCGAAACTCCGCGGACGAATCTCGCAGCGTTCCGACACATCATAGCCTGCCATGATCAGGATGCTGACCACGTTCTGAAGCAGCCGGTCGTTGGACATAAAATGGTATAATCGTAATAGTAATGCAGTTCAATAAAATAGTATCGATAGTATGTTCATCGGAATGGATGACACCGACTCCGTAGACGGGATGTGCACTACGTATTTAGGCGCGATGCTCGCTGAAAAACTTCAGCGCGCAGGCTGCATCGTAGCGGAGCTGCGGCTGGTCAGACTGAATCCGAATGTGGTGTGGAAAACACGGGGGAATGCGGCAGTGTGTCTGGAGGTTTTGGATGGAAAACCAGAGGAGGTGTTTGCCGTCGCGTGCGAATTAGTCGAAGAGTTCGCAGAGTTCGACTGCGAGAAGACCAATCCGGGTGTGGTGGTGGTTGAGGAAAAACCTGATCCTGAGTATTATTATCAGGCTCTGCAAAGATTCTGCACCATCGAGGAAACTATTCAGCGGCTGGATGCAATCAAGGCACAATACCGGGGATACAAATGCGGGCGCGGGCTCATCGGTGCTCTTGCGGCGGTGTCGTCGGTTTTGCCGGACGCAACCTACGAGTATCTCGCATACCGGTCGAAGGACCGGTTCGGGACACCGCGAACCATTCAGCCTGAGAGTTTTTTTGTATCAGCCAAAGCAACCGCTCCGCACACCTGGGATACGGTTGATTTCACCGCAGAAACGGTTGTGTGCGTGCCGCATGGAAAGGATCCGGTGCTTTACGGTATCCGCGGCGAGTCGCCCGAATGGGTTGCAGCATCAGCAGAGATGCTTGAAACCGAACAGCCTTCGCTCACAAAAATTTGGAAAACCAATCAGGGAACCGATGCGCATCTGATCGAGTATGCCGGAGCACCGGAAGAGGGATTTTCATACAAAGTATTCGGCACGGTTGCGAGTACGCCGGAGACCGAGCGCGGCGGGCATGTGCAGTTCCTCTTTCAGCCGGAGATCGGCGAACAAAAATTCACGGTGTTTGCGTTTGAGCCGACCAAGGAGTTTCGGCATATGGTGCGAAAACTTCTCCCGGGAGACATCGTCACGCTCTGCGGCAGTTATCAGAACGGTGTTCTGCATCTGGAAAAGTTCTGCCTGCACACGATCGCAGCAGCAGAGCTCCGCACATCACCCAAGTGTCCGGTCTGCGGTGGCCGCATGACCTCTGCCGGCCGCGGTAAAGGATACAAATGCCGCAACTGTTCGGGCCGCGTCCGTGATGCTGTGGAGATGCCGAGGGATATGAGGGAGGGATGGTACGAAGTCCCGCCCGGCGCACGAAGGCATCTCGCAAAACCGGTTGTGCGGATGTAAGATCCCGCCCACGGAAAACACTGAGCACACTGAATTCCACTGAAAAAAATCACGGAGCAGACAAGAATATCACGGTATCCAAAGATGATTTATTATTTGTGCGCGATGTCATGAAAATTTTTTAAAACGAATCCAAATGAATTTTTTTGTGGTATCGTACAATATATTTCCGTGATGTTCTCGTCTGCTCCGTGATTTTTTTCAGTGGAATTCAGTGTGTTCCGTTTTTCCGTGGGTGGCTCATGAGTTCGAATGCACCGCACGCGTCGGAAAAGATAACCCCTTCCGCGTCAAAAATATACTACAACCATGACGCTTGAGGAAAAGATCACATTCTACTCGCGGGAGAATGCCGCAGAGTTCCAGAAATATCTCAAGGAAAAGGACTGCTCTGCCCGCATATCAGTAGAGCACCTCTTCTCCGGAACCCCGTACTTTGAAGGAACCATCGCAGCATTTGCAACACTCATCGACACCATCATCGCCAAAGAAGAGGACAGCGAACTCTCGGAGATCAAAGCTGATCTGCTCAGCCGTGAAAAAACCCTCACCGAATTTTTTGCAGAACACAAAGTCGGCGATGTCTTAACCGACGCAACCCCCTCACAGCTTCTCGCACAGCTGGAGACCATTGAAGCAAACGGCAACGAAGACATTCAGAAGACCGCCACAGAAAAATTCGTCAACTCTTTGATGATTCTTGGAACTCTTGAGGACAACGAACTCTTAAACGTCGCAGGAGAAACACCTGAGTACACACTCACCGGCATCAAAGATCCCAAAGAGATGCGCGTCATGTACGCCTACACCGATCTTGCCGGAATCACCCCCGAAGACCTGGATGGCTCCGGTATTACCAGCCACATACGCACCTCGTCAACAACAGGCTACGTGATCACCACAGGCCCTGAGATCATGCTCACCTCAGGCATTGACGATCTGGGCGACGTCCTCGAACACCTTGACGTCGACGACGACGAGGCAGGACGGTTTGTGGACGCAATATTCTTCAAACAGGCATTAATCGCAAAAATTCACGAACTTATCGTGGGCGGCATTACAACCGAAGACGCACTTCTCAAAGCGTTTGATGCACCAGCCTTCCCTCTCGGCGACACAACCGATGTGATCTCGTTTGACCTCACCGCCGACTACCTCTCAGGCGTCCTCAACGATCTCCGTAAACAGGGATTCATCAAGGGCAGAGACGGCAAGATTAAAAGTTGTTAACGCAAATAGTATAGCTAGGTGGGGGATGTGGAGTACAAAGCAGTGTGGATACTGCTGCCCTCACCACACCCATAACTGTTTTCCGGCTTTGTAACTGAATTTGTTTGTTGATATCAGCGCGCTCCGTTTTTCCTGCGAAGCAGTAAGCATGCCGAAGCGACTCCTGAATGGAGGAGTTAAACACGACGGAGCGGCGTGTGGAAGGTATGCGAATCGTGGGCGGTTCGTCAAGTTTTCCAATATCTTATTGCTCAGTCTCGCCAAATGGTATATTACTCGCTTTAGGCAGGTACACAATACAATGCATATGCACAAACACTGTAATGATCCGGTAAAACAGTTCATCCCCCGCGCAGGCATGACGGTGAACGAACTTGTTTCCGAGATGGGGGGTGCGGGAGCTTACAACGGCGGCAGCCTCTTCCACGCGGTCGATGTCTATGAGAAAATGCTCACCGACCCGGATATGACGAAGTTTTTCGGGCTGTCGGGGGCAATGGTTCCGGCAGGAATGGGCGGCATCGTCTCAACTTTGATCGAAAAGGGGCACATCGACATTCTCACCTCAACAGGTGCAAACCTCACGCATGATTTAATCGAGGCAATCGGCTGCCACCATTATCACGGAAAGGTTGAGTGCGATGATCTTGAGCTGAGAAAAGAGGAGATCAACCGCATCTATGACATTTTCCTCCCGAACGAAGCCTATGAGGAGCTGGAGGATTTCATTCAGGATGTCTACACCGGTCTCCCGGAACAGCCGATCACGATCAGTAAACTTCTGCGGGTGATAGGCGAGCAGCTGGATACAGGAATTCTTGCGACCGCAGCAAAGCATGATATTCCGGTCTACTGCCCGGCATTCCAGGACTCAGTCTTAGGACTCCAATACTGGATGTTTTCCCAGTTCCACAAGAAAACAATTCTGGATGCGATCGGCGACATGCATGATCTGCTCAATACGGCATTCAATGTGAAGAAGGCAGGAGCTGTTCTTGTGGGCGGCGGTGTTCCCAAGAACTTCACATTGCAGACGATGCTGATGACGGAAAATGCGTTCACGTATGTTGTTCAGCTGACCGGCGACCGACCCGATCTCGGCGGACTGTCCGGGGCAACGCTGGATGAGGCAAAGTCCTGGGGAAAAATCGGCGAGGGCGGTGTCGGCGTTACGGTGTACGGCGATGCAACGATCACGCTGCCGATTCTTGCAACGGCAACGCTTGAACGGCTGGAGAGAAAGTAAATGGCGGATCTTCTTCTCGCACTGGATGTGAAGGGAAAGGCCGAGGCGGTCCGTGTGGCAACTGCGTGCACGGGTGAGCTTGATGCGATCAAGATCGGGTATCCGCTGGTGCTTTCAACCGGCCTTGAGATTGTGAAGGATCTCGCAAAGTCAGAGATCCCGATCATCGCAGACTTCAAGGTCGCTGATATTCCAAACACCAACTCCCTCATCTGTGAGGAGGTGTTTGGTGCAGGATGTGCGGGCATCATTACGCATGCGTTCTGCGGGTCAGACTCGCTTGCGGCATGTGTGGACGCGTCACATGATCACGGCGGTGTCTGTTTTGTGGTCTGCGAGATGAGTCATCCGGGAGCTCTTGATTTCCTCTCGGGAGAGAATGCAGAAAGGATGGCACGGATGGCAAAGGCTGCGGGAGCTGACGGCATCATTGCTCCGGCGACGCGACCTGAGCGGACGGCAACTCTTCGTACCATCATCGGCTCTTCGATGAAAATTTATTCGCCAGGTGTTGGTGCGCAGGGAGCACAACCCGAAGACGTGAAAAAATATGTGGACGGCATCATCGTTGGTCGTGCGATCTATGAGGCTGCCGACCCGAAGGCTGCGGCACACGAGTTCCGTGTGCGGGCAAGATAAAAAAATATTTTTTTTTGAAACGCGAATAGCGCGAGTCACATGCCTTCGGCCTGCTCACCGCTTCGCACGCCGTTCCGTCGTGCTCACTGCTACGCAGCTTCGCGGAATAGCGCGAATAAAAAAAATCGCCAATGGCGATTTTTGAGAAATTACTAAAATAATTTATTTTAGATAGATTTACACGCCAAGAAAAACACAAGAAATTTTTTTATTATTCGTGCTATTCGCGTTTCAAGATCTCATCCTGTATCGAAATAGTTTATTTCCGCGGGAAGTATGAGAGCAAATCCCATGCAAGGGACTCGGCCTTCTTTTCATTCGTCATCATCGTATCAAGCCGGTGAGCTCCCGGGACCTCGATCTCGGTGTCGCGGGTGTCCTGAATAAACATGCTGACGCAGTCCTTGTACACCTGCCATGTACCGTACGAGGTCGGCTCATGCCCCCATGCCCGCATAAGGGCAGCGGCCGGACCGCTGAACGGACGATTCCCAATAAACGGACTTACAGCAATCGTGAACTTTTTTGCAAGAGCTTCACGCACTCCCGTACACTCAAGAATCGGGCCGATGCTGGTAACCGGATTGGACGGGCCGATGATGACGCCGTCACTGTTTTCAATTGCTGCGATAACTTCTGGAGTTGCCGCAAGTGGAGCATCGTTCGCAGTTTTTCGGACGATTCCGGTGATCGGCACATTCCCGCGCCTGCCCACCCAGTACTCCTGATAATGCATGAGGCTGCCGTCTTCGGTTTTGACGTAGGTTGTCACCTCCTGATCAGACATCGGCAGAATTGTTGCCTGCACTCCGTAAGCTCTGGCAATTTTTTCCGTCGTCGCAGTAAGCGTCATGCCCTGCCTGAGAAACTCGGCACGGCAGATATTGGTCGCACGGTCCTTGTCGCCGAGCGGGAGGGGTTCAACATAACCGAGTTTTTCCATCGCATGAAACGTCTCAAACGAATCCCCTCTGATGCCCCACCAGGAATCAGTATTCAGAAGACCGGAAAAAAGATACTGCACGGTATCAATGTCAGGCGAAACATAAAGCCCCGACATCCACATATCCTCGGCCGTGTTGACCACGACCGTGATCTCGTTGTCACGCAGAATCTGACGGAGTCCGCGGATGAGTTTCGGTGTGCCGGTTCCGCCGGACAGTACCGTAATCATGATACTAAATAGAAAGGTGTTGTGCCGTAATCAAGATAGCGAATTCTTGGTAGATCGGCAATAAGTGTTGCCTATTTAGACCCTGCCGCCCACGGAAAAACGGAACACACAGAAAAAAACATCACGGAGCAGACGTGAACATCACAGAAATATTGTTTCAAATGTGAGTTCCGTGATGTTCACGTCTGCTCCGTGATGTTTTTTTTTCTGTGAAATTTCCGTGTACTCCGTTTTTCCGTGGGCGACTCATGATTAAAAATGCAACACCGATCTGTTTTCAAAAAAATAGAAGTGAGGCAAATGCCGATCAGTTATCCTTTGCCGGATACACTCTGCGGCACGCACACTGAGGCTCGCCCGGAATTGCAAGCGGATACTTACCACAGGCACAGGCCATGCAGAGATCAACGCCCGGGATACCGACAGAGTCCACAAGATCCTCTTCAGAAACATACTCAAGCGTTGTTGCATGAATCATTTTTCGGATCTCTTCAACACTTCTCCCGTTCGCGATCAGCTCCTCGCGGGTCGGCAGGTCCACACCAAAGTAGCAGGGCGCAATAATCGGAGTGGAACCAATACGCATGTGAACCTCGGCCGCACCGAAATCACGGACCATCTCAACAATCCTGAGCGATGTTGTGCCGCGGACAATACTGTCATCCACCAAAACAACCGACTTGTTCTCAACATGCCGACGGACCGGATTGAGTTTCATCCGCACAGCATTCTCCCGAAGACTCTGGGCCGGCATGATAAACGTTCGTCCGACATACCGGTTCTTCAAAAGACCTTCCATGTATGGAATGGCGGACATATCAGCAAATCCTGTTGCAAACGCCGTGCCCGAGTCCGGCACCGGCGAGACAAGATCAGCCTGCACCGGATTCTTCGCAAGTTTTTCACCGATTTTTCTGCGGGCATCATACACCAGAACACCATCAATAACCGAGTCGGGCCGTGCGGTGTAGACATACTCAAACACACAGAACGCACGATGATCAGCCTCAAGCACCTGACGGCCGCTGACACTGTCTCCGGTAATAGTGACAAGTTCTCCCGGCACAACATCGCGGATGAGCATGCCCGAAAGCGTATCGATTGCCACACTTTCCGAAGCAACAATGTAACCGGTAGCGAGTTTTCCAAGACACAGCGGCTTTGTTCCGAGAGGATCGCGGAACGCATACAAAACACCATCGAGAATTGCAACACCCGCGTAGGCTCCTTTCAGCCGCCGCATTGCATTGACAAACGAGTTCTCTGCATTCTCTCCTGAAATGAGCTCATGAGCAATCATCGCCGCAATCAGCTCAGCATTTGTGGTCGTCGAAAAGATGTGTCCCTTCCCCTCATACTCAGTCCGAAGAGCCTCGCGATTGTCCTGCACCAGTGCAGCGCTTACCGTAATCGACAGCACATGACCCTGAAAAGAAAATTTCAGCGGCTGGATATTTTCCGGTCTGCCGCGATGAGCCTTCTGTGTGTACAAAACCTGACCAATTCCAACATTGCCCGGGAGTTTTGCCAGAACTGACTCGTTAAACACTTCGGAAAGTTGTCCGGGACCCTTGTACAAAGACAAGTCTCTCCCGTCAAAAGTAGATATGCCTGCTGCCTCCTGACCTCGGTGCTGGAGGGCATGCAGAGCATAATATAGGGGGTAGGCGACACCGCGTGAATCGACGATGCCGGCAATACCACTCATACAACAACCTTTTTAGTTATCTGCTGCTTTTTTCGTCCAGCTGTACCCGCGGATCTTAGCGCTCTTGCCAAATCCGCATGAGGAACAAACACCGTGCCGTGCGTGGAAGGACTGTTTTCCGCAGCGGCGGCAGATGATGTGGGAGTGCTTGTTCCGCAGACCCATTGATGGCGTGCCTTTTGTCATTGTTGTAATTCACCTCAAGTTTATTCTACAGACGGAGAGATGTAGATAACATTGTCGCCGCGAACGATAAGCGTTCCAAGCTGCAGTGTTCCTTTCTCTCCTTCTTCCTCAGCCTTGTCAAGAACCAGGTTCATGTGAACGTCGTAGCCCTGGAGAACCCCGCGGATCTCCCTCCCGCCCTTCAGTGAAATGATCACCGGCTGGCGGTTAAGGACCTGATCTAAAATTTCAAGCGGTCTCTTTGTCATAAGGATACCTCGTTTGTCTCATCAGGTAGAGTTTCGCTCGGGAAGAGCGAAACATCTCACGAGTCCTACGGACTCATGGAAGAGTGCTTAATGTATTCGTTTCAGTCCCACATAAAGATAGCGCAGAGCAGGGTTATGGCATCGTTTATCCTGAACCGCAATACTATGAGAAACTGAAGCATTATAATTTCCCATGACAAAACGGATATAGAACAAATGGTAGAACTCACGATCAAAAAACGTCACGCAATAAAAAAGAGTCAGCTCGCATCACTCATGAAAAAACTCGGTGAAAGCATCGGCGAAGACGCCGCGCTTTACAACGCCCAGATGATTGAGATTGCCGAAACCGCTTCCAAGTTCAACATCTATATCATCGACAAAAAACCTCTTGTCATGGAACAGGAAGAGTGGGCGTTTCCGACACTTCGCGGTGCAGTCCTCAGACCCTTTTCCGGCAGGCGTATCTCGGTTGATATGGGCGCGGTCCCATACATGATCAACGGCGCTGATGTCATGCGGCCCGGCATTGTTTCGGTCACTGACGACGTCCGTGCCGGACTTCCGGCACTCGTCGTGGATGAAAGCCACGGCAAGCCTCTTGCAGTCGTCATTCCACTCTACGATGCTGCAGGAATCATTGCGCTGGAGAAGGGAAAGGCCGCAAAGAATCTGCATTACATCGGTGATGAACTCTGGAACCTTGAACTCTGAGCCTCTGGCATACAAAGCATTAAATAAACAACAAATAAACTATTTTTCATATGGGATTTCTTGACGGAGTTTTCGGATCAAAGAAGGATACCCCTTCCGAAGATGACTACATGAAGCTGGACCTCGCCTCCTACGAAGGAGTCGCAGGCGCGGAAGAGCCGGCAGTCATGTACGTAAAAGTTGCAAGCATCGCTGACATCAAAGACTGTCCGCGTGTCAAGGACGAGGTCTACAATAACAATATTGTCATCGTTGACATTACCAAACTCAAACTCGACAAGATCATGTTCGACCGCGTGATGGGTGATCTCCGTGCGGTCTCAAAGGATGTGAACGGCGACATCATTGGTCTTGGCGACCAGCGCTATGTCATCATTACGCCGACCGGCGTTCGCATCTCCCGCGAGAAGATCGGAGGCATGTAAACTCCGATGCGTCAGGTTGTTCCAGGCCCCTGCCCAGACTGCGGCAAGGATATCGAATACATTTACGATACGGAAAACATTCCCTATTTTTCCGATATTCTTCTGCTGAGCGGCGTCTGTCCGGACTGCGGTTTCCGCGTTACTGACACGATGGTGCTCAATGACCGCGAGCCGTGCCGCTGGGAGATGAAGGTGGAAACACCCGATGATCTGAATGCACGCGTCGTCCGCAGCATGCAGGGGGAGATCGATATCCCTGAGTTCGGCATAAACATTCATCCGGGTCCTGCATGCAGCGGTTTTGTCTCCAACGTCGAAGGTATTCTCCTTCGTGCTGAGGATGCCGTGCGTCGTGCGCTCACCTCCTGCGAGGGAGAAGAGATCCAAACCGCACTCGAACTGCTGGAACAGATTGAGCTGGCAAGAAAGTCAGAGATTCCTGTGACGGTGATCATTACTGATCCGTCCGGAAACTCCGGCATTGTCTCATCAAAGGCCGTACGAACAAAGCTTGACGTGGAGGCCGAGCCGGACGGATGTACGATTCATCCGCTGGCATAAACTCTTTTCTGATTTATGGATTCATTACCAAAGCGGCACGCTCTCACAGAAGAGGAGGAGAAGCGGCTCGACAATCTGATCAAAAACCGCGGAACTGATCAGCGGCTGGATGCCCTTACCCTCTCGTACATCGAAAAGGTCTCCGGAAAACCATGGAAGGATGAAACGGTTCTCGAAAAAATCCGTCATGCGGTCAGCTCCCAGAAGGATGCCTACTGGAAGGAGGGCGAACGCCGCGTTGTGCAGTACAAAGGCGGGTACAGTGTCCTCGCCTACATGGCGTACCAGATGCCGGGCTACGTTGCAGAGTTCACAGAATTTTTCGTCCGGCTCATTCGTGACGGACTCATTCGCGATCATATCAGAGTTCTGGATGTGGGAGCCGGCCCCGGAACGGTCACAGTCGCAATCGCCCGCGTGCTGGATCAGTGCGAGGGGATGACTGCAGAGGTCACCGCTCTTGAGCGGTCCGAGATTCACCGCGAGGCGTACTTACATGTGGTGCCTGAGTTTGTGAAAAAAACCGGCGGCCATGTAACAGCACACAAACCGGTCGCCGCAGACATCATGGAAAAAATTCCTGACGGCGAGTTTGATCTGATCGTCTGCTCAAACATGATAAACGAGCTGGCGGTTGATGATGAGAAACGTGCAGAGATTATGATGCGGCTCTCCGAGCACCTCGCCTCCGACGGAAATCTGATTCTGCTTGAGCCTGCGGATCTTTCAAATGCAACCATGCTTCGAAATCTCTCACGCACTCTGAAGCAACGCGGGCTCACTCTCTATGCGCCGTGCAATGATATCCGCGGGGTTCCCTGCATGGTGTCTCCCTGCTGGACGTTTGTGACGTATGAGGATATCTGGCCCACGAAGCTGATGCTGGCGCTTGGCGAGGGCGAGGAAAAATACCGGTTCGTGAACACGGATGTGAAATTTTCCTATGCGGTTCTCAGGAAGGACGGACACCGCAGATGCGGTTATCGTGTTCCTGCGGCGGCGAAGCGTGCGAGATTATCGCAGTTGAAAAAACATCTGGGAAAACGCATTCATGTGACCGTGTCGGTGATGTCTGCTGATATCGGGGACGCGAAAAATTATCTGTACCTTGTCTGCGACGGAACCGGTGAGGTTCCGGCATATGTTGCACTGCCTGCACATCACCGGAACCCTGAGCACGAAGCACTGCTCTCAGCACCGTACGGTTCGGTTGTTGCGATCGATTCGGTGCTGGTCAGGTTCAACAAAGATCAGAAGGCCTACAATCTGCTGATGGGGCCTGAGAGTTTCACGCGGATGATTGTGGGAGTCGCAGGACCAAAAGTGCCTGACAAACTTGCGGCGCTGAAGGAAAAGTACGGGAAAAAACCGATGTGGACCGGTAAAGGCCGGCCGCAAAAAAATAAAAAATAATTTTTTTCTGAAACGCGAATAGCGCGAATAAAAAATCGCCAATGGCGATTTTCAAGAAGTTACTAAAATTATTTTTTTTTGAAAAATCGCCAGTGGCGATTTTTTTATTCGAGCTATTCAATTCGCGTTTTAAAAAATAATTTACGCATCAACAACCGTAATTTCCCAGCTCATCATCTGACCGCCGCCGATCGGTTCAACCGTCACGATGTAATTGCCCGGAGAAACTGCGGCGGTTGCTGACCAGACGTTGATACCTCCGGCACCTGCAACTACCGGCACCACTCCCGACCATCCTGAGAGTTCAGCGGAACCCTTCGGAGCTGCGGTGAAGTACGGCTCGATCGATACGGCAAATTCCTTCTCGGTTGAAAAGATGGTCTCGCCCGAGATGGTGATCGCTCCATCCTTCAGAACATAGCCGACCGGCTCTGCTGCTGAAGCGCGGAAGAGACCGGAGAACCATGCAGCGATCTGATCCCAGATGCTAGGGACCGGAGTCTCAACCGGCTCTTCCGGGCCGATTACAACCGGCTCGGTTGGAACAGGAGTTGCCGCGGTTGCGGACGTTTCAGGGATGCCGCCGTAAACTCCTGCGGTCATTCCCGGACGCGTGAGTGTGACTGAGTAGGTCGAGTAGCTTGCATCGGACAGAGAGTACCGGTTTGCCGGACGGTCTACTGCGTAGATCGTGTAAGTACCTGGGTCAAGCCGGCCCGAGGTCTGCCACTTGTAGGTCCACATATTATTGTTCACCGGCCGCGAGTCAAAGGTGTCGGGATCTCCTGTCACCGAAGCGACCGAGGGGTTCGAAAGTTTCACGCCTCCTGCCGGGAGGTTCGGGCCGGTCATAAACAGGTACACCTTGCTGGTTCCGGGAGCCGCACCCGAAAGCGTGATCTCTGAGCCGATCGGGTACGTGTTTGACGCAGGTCGCGGCGTTGAGACTGCGGTTGCGCTCACGGTACCGCGAGTGATCGTAACTGATGTTGTGTCGGAACTCGAACCATCAGAGACGGAAAACCGGCAGGTGGACTCCTCGCCGCCCGACTGTGTTGTGTACTCAACGCGGGCACGACCGGATGCATCCAGCACCACGCTTGCAGAACCTGCCGAGCCTGACACACCCACCTGACCCGGGAGCAACTGCAGATCAGGCCGGTCGCCCGAGGTCATCGAAAGCGTTACCGTCCCAAGCGGGTTGCCGCCGGCAACAGAGAGCGTGAAGTCATTTCCTGCAATAATGCTGGACGGACCGGACAGGCTCAGATCACTTGCCGAGGCTGCCGGAATCAAAGCGGCTGCGGCAAGGAGGAGAAGAAGAAGTATTGTTGTCTGGTATTTTTTTATCATTGAAAAATAGTGGAGAGGGAAGGATATAGTGTTTTGGATTTAGACAGTGACGTCCACCCCGACAACACCGTAGATATACGGCTTTGTCACATCAAATGATTTCACACTGGCGTCTCGCGGGAGCATTACATCGATCACCCGCTCGTTTGCCGGGTAAATCCGATCAATCTTGGTCACATAGGGAATGCCTGCGTTGACAACATCCTCGTAACTCTGAGGAGTCCAGTCTTTTGCAACAGAGTCGGTGTTGTAGACAAAGAAGGTGTACCTGATGTTGTAGCCGTCCTTTCTCAGGTCGCGTGCCGCAACTGCTTTGAGGCGCATCTCAACATTTCCCTGTTCAGCAGACTGCTTCGCGGTGAGAGAGTAGGTAATGCCCGGGATCTCCGGTAAAATTGTCACCGACTCAAGAACTGATGCCGGGGTTGGTGTAGGCGTTACTGTTCCGGTCTGATCGCCGCCATCATTAACACATCCGGCGGAAAAAATCATGCAGGCAAGGAGAACAGCTGCCAGTAGTAGCTGGTATTTCATAGAGATGTATCGGCAGGAGATGAGATAGAGATTGCGGGTGGAAAAAAAGATGAATCGCTGACAAAAAAAAGTTTAGAGGATCTCAACGCCTTTCAACAGGACCTTGTGTTCCTCAATAACACGGCCGACCACTTTGGCGCCGTCAACCATTGCGAGAATTTTTGCAACACTTGCTTCAGAAACGATGAACGCAAAGCCCATGCCCATGTTGAAGGTCCGGTAAAGCTCGTTTATCTCAAGCTCTCCCTTCTCTGCAATCCACTGCAGAACTTCAGGAACCGGCATCGGATCATCGATCGAAAAACCGTACTCACTGATGCGCAGGAAATTCAGCAGACCTCCGCCGGTAACATGGCACATCCCATGGACCTCAACCGCACGGCAGACATCTAGGACCTCGGAGTAGATACGGGTCGGCGTGATTAATGCCTCTCCAATCGTTTTTCCGGACGGCAGCTTTACCGAGTAACCGCCGTTTTCAGTGGCAACTTTTCTTGCAAGCGTGTAGCCGTTTGAGTGAACGCCGGTACTTGCAACACCGATGACCACATCGCCGGGTTTCACTTTTTCACCGGTCACCACGCGGTCACGGTCCTGCACGCCAAGACAGGTGCCGGCAAGATCCAGACCGTTCACCATACCTTTCAGCGTCGCCGTCTCGCCGCCGATGATGTTCATGTTCGAGAGCCTCGCACCTTCGTTGAGACCGACACCGATCTGAATCATCTGTTCGGTGTTGATGCCTTCGGTTGCGATGTAGTCAACGAACGCAACCGGCTCGATGTTCATCACGTACATGTCGTTGACGTTCATCGCAATACAGTCGATGCCGACCGTTGACCAGTCGCGGAGATCATCAGCCACCCGCATTTTGGTGCCGACACCGTCAGTGCACAGCGAGAGAACCTTTGGTCCGAAGTCGATCAGTCCGGCAAAGTGGCCGACGCCGCCGACCATACCGTGCTCGCCGCTTCTCCGGAAACTCAGCTGGCGGATCAGTGACTTGACACCATCTGCTTCCAGATCGATGTCCACTCCCGCATCCTTGTACGAATATTTTTTGCTCATGCCTGTTCCTCTGCCTCCAGATGGTACTCTTCGTGAATTGCACGAACCGCTTTGACGCCGTCAGCTTCCTTCACGACAAACGAGACGTTGACCTCAGACCCCTGCGAGAGCATCATCACATTGATGCCGCCGACACCAAGGCCGTGGAAAATTCTGCTGAGGGTCCCGTACGTCCCTGCCATTCCTGCACCGACAACCGAGACGACCGCAACGTCGCGGTCAAAGTCGAACTCGCGGATGACGCCTCTTCTCTTTACGTCGGCAAGCGCCGTGAGGGCTGCGTCAAGCTGCTCTTCGGTGATGATCAACGAGATGGTCATCTCTGAGGAGCCCTGCGATATCAGCATGACATTGACTCCGGTTTCGGCAAGAGCGGTGAAAATTTCTCCGGCAACGCCCGGTCTCCCTGCCATGATTGCGCCGCTGATTTTGATGAGACAGCCATTCTTTATCAACGAGATCGCCTTCACGACTCTCTTGTCAGCATGCGGTTCGCGGATCACGACGGTGCCCGGGTGCATGGGGTTGAAGGTGTTCTTGACGCGGACCGGGATATTTTTCTGCATTGCCGGAACAAGGGCACGCGGATGGATGACCTTTGCGCCAAAGTAGGACATCTCCATCATCTCAAGGAAGGAGATGGAGTTGATCACGCGTGCTTCAGGAATCAGACGCGGGTCGGTGGTCATGACACCGTCAACGTCGGTCCAGATGAGGATCTCATCAGCATCAATTCCTGCACCAATGATTGCGCCCGAGTAGTCCGAGCCGCTGCGGCCGAGTGTGGTGACTGCGCCGTCTGCGGAACAGCCCATGTATCCCATGACGACCGGCACCTGTTCGGTGAGGAGTGCGCCGACGCGTGCCTGAATTCTCGGGTAGCTCTCCGGAAGTGCGGTTGCTCCGTTGTGCACGCCGTCGGTGAGAATTCCTGCGTCACAGCCGCTCATGTAGCTGCTTAGGATGCCGCCCTGACGAAGTGCCGCGGAGATGATGGGAGCTGACAGTCGTTCGCCAAACGAGATGATGTAGTCTCTGGATCTCGGGGTCAACTCGCGGAGGTTATGGACTGCGAGAAGGATGTTGGAGAGTTTCATAAATCTTGAGTCAAGATACTCACCAATCTCGTCCATGTAGTCCGGGGCGACCGCTTCGAGCACTTTCATGTGGCGGCTGCGCAGGGACGCAATGAATGCATCAAGAGCCGGTTTCTGTTTGCAGTTGATGACCTCTTCTGCGGTTGCGATAAGCTGATCGGTGACGCGGGTCATTGCCGAGACAACGACTGCGATTTCATTACCGGCGTCGCGGGATTCCTTGATGATCTTGACCACGTTGGCAATGCTTTTTTCATCGCCAACAGAGGTTCCGCCAAACTTCATTACGAGTCGCATCGAATTAGCACCTGTGAGATAGTGTGTATGTGATGGGTTTTGTGAACTGATATAAATTATCCAGTGAATAGGTTTTGGATTCTTTCCAAGTCGCCCACGGAAAAACGGAACACACGGAAATTTCACAGAAAAATATCACGGAGCAGACGTGAACAGCACGGAATTATATGGGAGTTACATAGTGTGATTTCTGAAACACGCGAACAAAAATATAAACTGAGTGGTGGTTGAGTAGGCATGATGAGAAGAAAATCACAGATTAATTTTTTTGATATCATTCCGTGATGTTCACGTCTGCTCGTGATATTTTTTCTGTGAAATTTCCGTGTGTTCAGTGTGTTCCGTGGGCGGAGCTGTGAACGCAATAAAACAGAAAATGAAAAAAGATTAGTTGGTGTTCTTGCGGTACACATTCAGCCCGATCTTGACATCATGGTCAGGAACAATGGACTGGTTTCCTTCGGTTGATGCGATGATGATCGATTTACCGGAGCCGGACACACCAAACTCTTTGGAGATGTCCACTTTGATGGTCAGAATGTTTCCGTCAAGTTTCATGTCAACGTTCTTCATATGAATACCTCACAGGGAGATCATATAGTCTTTTCTGCCGGCTATCGTCTGGCAGGCCCTGCATCGTCAAATCCCTGACGCTGACCGGTGCCGGCAAGTTTTGTCATCTC
The DNA here is from genome assembly GCF_032714615.1 of Methanorbis furvi. Classification (NCBI taxonomy): domain Archaea; kingdom Methanobacteriati; phylum Methanobacteriota; class Methanomicrobia; order Methanomicrobiales; family Methanocorpusculaceae; genus Methanorbis; species Methanorbis furvi. Next base: position 65,624 of record NZ_JAWDKA010000001.1, on the reverse strand, counting down.
CTGCGGGCGGGTGAGCATGAGGACAACATTGACCGCATGTTCGCGGGTCCGCTGCTCAAGCAGCCATGCAAGCTCGGCATCATCCTTTGCCTCGTCTTCATGGACGAACACTTCGATGATGTGGCGGTTCGTCATCAGCTGTGCCATCATGATTCCCTGCGATGCTTCGTGGGCGCAGACCTTGTCCTGATCTTTTCCTCCGGGCATTCCAAGTGCCATCACAATGTCGCACTTCTCCTCTTCGATCAGTTTCTTTGCGGCGACCGGCAGGTCTTTGACTCCCGGGACCGTGACCCGCACAATGCGGGCACTCGTGTGTCTCTTGAGTTCATCGATTGCAAAGGCGCCCATGTTGGCACGGGCGAACGTTGTGTCGGCAACGCCAATGATCATGCGGACAGGACCTCGACTGCGGCGGCAAGACCGTCACCTTCGAGTTTGTATCCGGCCTTTTTGAACGACATCTGAACGGCTGCAACGGTTGCGAGAATTTCGGGGGTGTCGATGATTCCCATGTTGCCGATACGGAAAATCTTGCCTTTCATCCGGTCCTGACCGCCGGCAAACTCAATGCCCATTTTCTTGCATGCGCCGCGAATCTGGGAGTCGTCAACGCCTGCCGGATAGAAAAATCCGGTGACGGTGTTTGAGGGTTGGTGGAGTGCGTCAACCTGCGGAACGAGGGAGAGTCCCCATGCCGAACCCGCGGCACGGACTGCGGCAGACATTTTGTGATGACGGGCGATGCGGTTTTCGAGGCCTTCTGCTTCGATCAGTTTGCATGCCTCGCGGAGTGCGAGGAAAAGCGGGACTGCCGGAGTGGTCGGGGTCTCCATCGGGTTGCCGTCGGCAGACTTCTTTGCTTTCTTGAGGTCAAGATAGAGCGGGCGTTTTTCAGAGAGTCTGTCCCAGGCACGCTGTGAGACTGAGACTGCGGCAAGTCCTGCGGGGGCTGCAAGACACTTCTGGGAGCCGACAATTGCAACATCCGCGCCCCATTTGTCAGCCTCAACAACGTCGCCGCCGATTGAGGTGATGGCATCAAGGATGAAGAGCGCGTCATGTTTGCGGGCGAGTTTTCCAACTTCTTCGGCCGGGTTGAGGATTGCGGCAGAGGTTTCGTTGTGAACGAGGGTGACGACTTCAGCACCGTTTTCAAGAGCCTCTTTGAGTCCTTCGAGGTTTAACGGGTGTCCCCACTCGGACTCGATCATGACCGCTTCGCCGTAGATGTCAGCGATCTGTCCAAGCCGTTCACCGAATTTTCCGTTGACAAGGGCTGCGACTTTTTTGCCTTTGGCAAAGCTGCCGATTGCTGCTTCCTGTCCTGCGGTTCCGGAACCTGAGAGGACAAGGAGGTCGTTCGTGGTGCCGAACACCGGTTTTAAGATGCGGACAATATCTGCGTAGCAGGCACCGAACTCTTTGCTGCGGTGGTTGATGGCCTGCTTTGTCATGGCGTTTCTGACGGACTCGGGCATCGGCACGGGTCCTGGCATCATGAGAAGTGTTTCGTTGTACATGGTATCAGGGATGTTTGTACATATATGTGAAGAGACAATACTTATACTAATGGCAGATGTTGCAGTTATTGCCGGATCAGCATCAGATCAGGCAATTATCGATAAAGTCACTGGCACTCTCGCGCAGTATAAGATCAGTTATGATATGCAGATTATCTCAGCGCACCGCGATGCAGACAGGCTTGACTCCTATGTGAAAGCGAGCGATGCGAAGATCTTCATCTGCATTGCCGGTATGTCTGCTGCACTTCCGGGAGTTGTTGCGGCGCGAACAGAAAAACCTGTGATCGGTGTTCCGGTTTCAGGAAAAATTGCCGGCGGACTTGATGCCCTGCTCTCGATCGCCCAGATGCCAAAAGGTGTGCCGGTAGCCTGTATGGCTGTGGACGGCGGAGAAAATGCTGCCCATATGGCGCACAGAATTCTTTCGCTGATGCAGTAATTTTATTTTAACTATTTTTTATTTCCGCCCACGGAAAACACTGAACACACAGAAAAATATTACAGAAAAAAACATCATGGAAATGAATTGTTTTTGGATTCAGTGATGTTCACGTCTGCTTCGTGATATTTTTCAGTGAAATTCCGCGTGCTCCGTTTTTCCGTGGGCGGAAATAAAAAAAGAAAATCTGCCGATTGGCAGATTGCAACCCTGTTTACGCAGTAGTTGCCGTATCGTTTGTCAGATCCAGGGTGGTTTCCCCTTCGATCAGCACAACGGTTGGCTCTTCAGTGATAATGTACTTCTGAATAAGCTCGTTCCACTTCTCAGAGCTCATGAGTTTGGTAAGACCCGCGTTCATCGTCTCGCGAAGCTCGTTATCATCCTTGCGAACTGCAACGCCATAGAACTCTTCAGTTTCAATGACACCGATAATTGTCAGATCAGGCTTGGATGTAATGTAGTTCTCAATGTTGACGTCATCGAAGATGACGGTCTGGACACGTCCCTGTTCAAGAGCAACCATCGACATCGGGAAGGTATCATAGAGTTTGATCTTTCCATCCTTTATCATCTGATTGTACTTCTCATCGCCAAAGAAGTCCTGCATCCACTGGTCTGCAGAACAGCTGCGCTGTACACCAATTATCAGCTCATTGTTCTTGAACTGTTCAACGGTAAATGTTGAGCCGTTCTTTGCTGCAATACCCTGGTTCACCTGCCAGTACGGGATTGTGAAGTTCACTTTTTCCGCACGTTCCGGCGTGATGGTCATACCCGAGTAGACCATGTCAATCTTGCCGGTCTGCAGTGCCGGAATAATGCCGTCCCATGCAACAGCTTTAATCTCAACATTGAATCCCTGCTGTTCAGCGATCCACTTTACCGACTCAACATCAAAACCAATGAACTGGCCATTGTCGCCAAGGTACGAAAACGGCGGGTAATCAGCGTCAATACCGACAATATAGGTCTTCTTATCGTCATCCCCCGGCGTGGTCACACACCCAGCCATCAGGACTGCGAAAAGAAGGCAGAGACCTGCCATCCCATAGAGCACTTTTTTATCCATGCCAGTAACATAGGATTTAATCAATATAAATTATTTACCACATGGAAAATGATGATTATTTCCAAAAGTGCCGCCCATAAAATCCCATCTCCCATAGATTAACTGAATAACGCAAAAATATCGTTTCAAACGTGAGTTCCGCAAAATTCCACATGCTCAGTTTTTTTCTGCGAAGCTGCGGTCGGTGACAAACATCGGTTGATAAAAAACAAATTTATGGACAAACCCATTTTCAGAGTGAAATTATTTCATATAGAGATAACAGTGGCAGTGGCCGTCCCTCTCCATATCCTCTTCGAGATCCCGGCACGGACAGATGTAGTGTTTGTCAACTTCAGGGTCACCGCTCGGAAGCCGGCAGGGGCAGAAACGTTTTCCCCTCATCAGTTTGTTGCGGGCAAGTCCTTCCAGAACGGATTCGGTGATAGGATCATTGGGATTGAGTGTCCAACCTTTCAGTTTGGCAAACTTTTCACTGTCCGCACGGATCTTTGGGACAAGAGCTGCAATCTCTTCCGGGGTAGGAGCGGTTGTCATGAGGAGTAGTTCTGTTTCTCACAGATTATGTGTTTTTGGTTTGGGGACAACTTGCTATGGCAATTTTATCTGAAAAAGTAAATGGGTCAGTGAGGTATGGACAAGATGGGTTTTAAAACGCGAATAGCGCGAATAGCGCGAATTGCATGCCTTCCACACGCCGTTCCGTCGTGTTTAACTCCTTCTTTCAGGAGTCGTTTCGGCCTGCTCACCGCTTCGCACGCCGTTCCGTCGTGCTCACTGCTTCGCAGCTTCGCGGAATAAAAAAATCGTCAATGGCGATTTTCAAAAATTATCAATGTACTTCTGAGTAGCCAGATGAGTCTGAAAATAAGTAATAGTAATAAATCATTTAAAAATCGCCATTGGCGATTTTTCATTCGCGCTATTCGCGCTATTCGCGTTTCAAATATCCATTTCAGTCCGGGTTTGGCTCGCGGCAATTTTATCAAGATCTTTTTGGATCAGTTTTCGCTGAACCGGTTTGAGATGATCGATGAACAGTTTTCCTTCATGATGATCCTTTTCATGAAGAAATGCTCTGGCTGCAACACCTTTGAGTTCGCACTCAATTACAACGCCTGACTCATCCAGATACCGGACTTCAATTTTTCTTGGACGGCGGACCGGACGCTGAATGCCCGGAACACAAGGGCTCCCTTCCGTCTCCTCAACGAGTGCCCCAACAGAAAGTACCTCAGGATTTGCCCCGCGAATCACCACCCCACCGGCGTTTATCACAAACAGTCTGAGCGAAACACCAATCTGCGGAGCGGAAAGGCCCACGCATCGGTTTGCCGCCATGGTATCCCACATGTCCGTTAAAATATCCCTCACTTCCGGTGTGATCTCAGGCACCGTTTCTGCCGTGCCAAAAAGTACCGGATCGCCGTACTGCCGTATCTCCCGAATCATAGTATAGTATTTGGTCTGTATATCTCGATACATTTTGCGGATGGTCCCTGATGGGTAAATCCATTTAGCATACCAATACAAGATACTAACATACTATGAACATCGAATACCTCTCACCCGACCACGCCAAACTAACCGCACCCAACTTTTCCGCCGACGCCTACTGCATCGAACTCGGTCCGGCAAACCTCATCTTCGCAAAAACATCCGAAGGATTTCTCGGCTGCGGATTCTTCGACCTCTCGGTCTTTGAAAAACTCGGCATCCCTGCCGCAAAAGTCACCGGTATCTCCAGCATTGAAGAGCTCCTGAGAAAAAACGTCGCCGCAGCAACGCCAGCTGCAATACTTCGCGGAGCAAAACCGGGAGTCTCGGGAGAAGAAGCCCTGACGCGGCTTTTTTCCTGTTAACCAAAGATTATATTATCCTATCACACAATGGTAACATATTATGAGAATATCTCATCTTGTGTTGGTGTTGCTGATCGCAGCAGCATTATGCGTAATCCCGGCAGCCGCCAACGTCGGCGGGGACACCGCAACAATTTACGTCACATCCTCCCCGTCAGGTGCGAGCGTCTATGACGCGGGAGTATACGAGGGCACAACACCCTGCTACATCACCGTTTACACAACAGGAACTCCTGTCAGTCATGACATAACCGTATCCAAAAGCGGCTATTATGACTATCACCAGTACGTCGGCGACGTAACAACCGGAGAGTACATCACCGTAGATGCATACCTTACCCCGATTGTGCAGAACGGCTACCTTGACATTTCCTCCTCTCCGTCAGGAGCGAACGCCTATGTGGACGGGAACTACAAAGGAACAACCCCGCTGACTGTATCTGTTGACTCGGGAACCCACTCGGTCCGTCTCGAAAAACCGGGATACAACACGTTCTACGGAACCTACTCGGTATCAAACGGCCAGACCACTTATGTGTCCGCAACTCTTGGAAGTGCAGTCAGCTATGGCTACATTAACGTCCAGTCCTATCCGAGCGGCGCAAACATCTATGTCGACGGAAACTACTATGACACAACGCCGGCTGTCATCACCGTCACGTCGGGAACCTCGCACAACGTGAAACTTGTCCTCTCCGGATACAATGTCTACACCCAGACGATAAGTGTGGGCGCAGGCAGTACGGCATACATGAATGTGAATCTGGTATCAAGTTCTGATGCCTACCTCAGAATCACTTCCACACCTGCGGGAGCTGCAGTCTATGTGGACGGAACCTACATGGGCAACACTGCTTATTCGTCAGGCTCGTCAGTCAGTTACCTGAATGTCGGCCCGCTCTCATCAGGAACGCACTCGATCATGCTCAAGAAGGATGGATACAACACCTACACCTCCTCAGTAACCCTCTCGCCAAACGAGGTCAGGACACTGAGCATCACTCTTGTCCAAAGCTCGCCGACTCCGTCCGGCAACGCGGCACTGAGTATGGACTCAACGCCTTCGGGCGCTGAGGTGTATGTGGACAATGTATTCCGCGGATACACGCCGCTCTATCTTTCCGACATCCCGGAAGGACGCCACACTCTGCTTCTGCAGCTCAGCGGATACAATGACTGGACCGAGTATGTGAACTTCGTCGCAGGACAGACTGTGACGATGGATGTGCCGCTCACCACTGCGGTCGTGCCAACGCCGTCACAGTCATCGTTCCCGATTCTTGCATTCGCAGGAGTGATCGGTCTTGCGGCAGTCCTTGTCCTCCGCCGGACAAACTAATTTTTTTTTATTTTTTTTTGAAACGCGAATAGCGCGAATAAAAAAATATTGTTACTCCCTGAATGGATCTCTTCATCTAATAATAAATAATTTTAGTAGCACCCTAAAAATCGCCATTGGCGATTTTTTATTCGCGCCATTCGCGTTTCAAAATCTCACATACGAAAATTTTTCAGACGATCGACACCTTAACATCCAGACGACGCCTATTCAATCACATATGAAAAAAATAATTCCATTTCTGATAATCCTTATAGCAACAATCTGCATAGTCCCGGTACTTGCAGACGAAGCAGGATACATCGCAGTCACCACAAACCCGACCGGCGGCCAGATCTACATCGACAACAAGTGTGTGATGGACTCGCCCGGAACTGCTATGGTCCAGCCCGGAGGGCATCTGGTCACCATCCAGTCATCCGAGTACTTCCCCTGGTCTGATATGGTGTACGTGAACTCGGGAGAGACCACCTATGTTGATGCAGTGATGCATTTTTACAAGTCGCCCGGCTCAATTGGTGTAACATCCACCATGCCCGAAGTCGATGTCTACATCGATGACATGTACTATGCGAGCGTGAAGTCAGGAACCGTAACCATTCCCAATCTCTCTCCGACGACTCATGAAGTCCGCGTGGTAAAGGCAGGCTATCATGATTTTGTCACTTCAGTTGAGGTCATCTCCGACAAAATTGTCGGCGTCTACTCTGACCAGACGAAGGACACGCGCCTTGCAGGAATCCGTGTCGGCTCAGACCCAGCAGGAGCTGTGGTGTTTCTGGACAATGACTACATAGGAACCACACCGTCAGGAAACGACTGGCTGCAGATCTCTGAAGTGCTGCCGGGAACCCGCACGCTGAGCTTCTACAAAGACGGCTATGAGGTGTATGAGGTCTCGAATGTCTACAAAGCAGGAGACGTCACCGATGTTCGCGCAAAGCTTGTCCTGATCCCAGTAGAGACTGCAACCGCAACTGAACTCCCGACAAAAACGGCGTCTCCAACCGAAACTGTTCCGCCCGCACCAACCAAAAGCCCGGCCCCGCTTGCGGCACTGGCAATTCTCGGAGCGGCAGCAGTTCTCCTGAGACGACCGTAAATTCATGAAAAAACAGCTGAGTAATCTCAGCTGTCATCCTCTTTTAACCGCTCCACAGTATCGCCAATCAGAAACAAACCGGTCAGAGGGAAGAGAATAAGATAGCCTCCAGCCCCTCGGAGAAACATCAGCATGTTTGGGTCAGTGGAAAAATATTCTAAAAAGTACGGTGAGACCGCAGACAACCCGAACGCGGCGAGAGAAAAGATCTCCCACAAAATCGAAAGACCCGTGAGTACGAGAATAACCTCCCGATATGTGGATGAGAGTGGATAGGCAAGCAGCAGAGAGAAAAGAAGAAACGCAACCGGAAACGCAAAATATGCCGGAGTTGTGATTCCGAGATCAGAAATCCACGATGACATCGACGTAAGATGGAACGAAGCAAATGCAAGGGCCGGCATTCCCACAAGAAACGGAACAGCATAGTACCATTTTGCCGGACGGGAGCGAAGGACCCAGAAAAGACCGCCGGCAAACGACAAAAGATACAGACAAGAGAGCCCATACATCGTCCAGATATCAGACAACAAAGTTGTCAACCCCATGCTGCCTGCTGCTGCGAAGAAAACACCTGAGATCACAAAACCAAAACAGCACAGACTAATCAGAACTGATGGAATACCACGGGACAACAGTTTTCCAGCAGGCAATGACTTCTGGCCCATACTACCATAATTGTCAGTAACCTTTCATGAATTTTTTGGACAGATCATCATATACAAACCCGCAGCTATACAGGAATTTATCTTCTGCGGCCTACTATACATAACTGAAGAGGGGAAACCATGGGAATCGAAAACAGAAGCGACTGCCACGTGCTCGTCATCGGGTCTGGCGGTGCAGGAATTCGTGCCGCAGTCGATGCGTCCGCATCCGGCGACACCATCATCGTATCAAAAACCATCACCGGCAAAGGCGGCTGCACGGTCATGGCCGAAGGCGGATACAACGCGGTAATGAGAAACGCAGACTCGGTTGCCACGCATTACGAAGACACACTCAAAGGAGGGGCATTCTTGAACGACCCCGCCCTTGTAGAAGTACTCGCACGCGAATCTCCTGACCGGATCCGCGACCTGTTTACTTGGGGAGCGGTCTTTGATCTCACCTGCGACAACGAAGTAGCCCAGCGGCCGTTCGGCGGCCAGCGGTTTCCCCGCACCTGTTACGCAGGAGATCACACCGGCCATGAAATCGTCATGACTCTGCTTGAAAAACTCCGCGGCTCACCGGTTGAGATTCGTGACGAGCTGACGGTCATCGACCTGCTCAAAAACGGCAGTGAAGTTGCCGGCGCAATCACCTGCGACCGCGAAGGAGAACTGGGAATCATCACTGCCGACGCAGTCGTTCTTGCAACTGGAGGGGCCGGACAGGTGTACGACACCACAACCAACTCCACCGCCGGAACCGGCGACGGTTACGCTCTCGGTTACCGGGCCGGAGCTGAACTCATCGACATGGAACAGGTCCAGTTTCATCCGACCGGAGCGGTCTACCCTTACGACACCCGCGGCCGGCTCATCACCGAAGCGGTCAGAGGCGAAGGCGGAGTTCTCAAAAACAGTGTCGGCGAACGGTTCATGGAAAAGTACGATCCCGCACGAATGGAGCTCTCAACCCGCGACGTCGTCGCCCGATCGATCGCGACTGAAGTTCTCGAAGGACGCGGCACCGAACACGGCGGCGTCTGGCTCGACGTAACCCACCTCCCTAAAGAGCAGATCGAAACGAGACTCCCATTGATGCTGGAACAGTTCCTCAAGTTCGGCACCGACATCAGAACCGAACCAATGGAGGTCGCACCAACCGCCCACCACTTCATGGGCGGACTGCGAATAACGCCGGATGCCGCCACCACACTGCCGCGTCTCTTCGCCGCAGGCGAAGTGACCGGCGGCGTTCACGGAGGAAACCGGCTCGGCGGCAACGCACTCGCAGACACTCAGGTGTTTGGAAGACGGGCGGGAGTCGCAGCAGGTGCTGCCGAGCCCTCGGCAAAGCATCGAATCGATTATGATCAGATTGAAGCAGCCGAGAAAAAAGTTGCCGCACTTTACTCCGGGACAGCCGCATCAGCCGATGTTCGGAGAACGATGAAGATGCTGATGTGGAAGAATGTCGGCATCTATCGAAACGAACTCGATCTCAGGGTCGCCGAACGCGACATTGCAAAACTTCGGGCGACTCCGTTGAAGATCAACTCACCGCGGGAGATTGCGGACGCTGTCATCACCGAGAACATGCTGCTCGTTGCATCGATGATCATCGACGGTGCTCTCCTGCGCCGCGAGTCACGCGGTGCCCACACGCGGACCGACATCAAGACGCCGTGGACGAACGAGAACTCGCCCTTCGGCCACACGTTCTTCTCGCCGGAAAGATCAGGCATCGAGATTCTGGAGGGAAGGGTATGAAGGTCCGCATCTCACGGTTTGATCCGAATGTGGACGCGGCCCCCCACGTTGAAGAGTACGAGGTTCACGTGGAAAAAGGTGCCCGCGTGCTGAACGTGCTTGACGAGGTTCGCGACCAACTTGATCCAACGCTTGGTTACCGGCACTGCTGCCGGGCAGGCCAGTGCGGGTCATGTTCGGTTCGCGTCAACGGCGAGCCAGTACTTGCCTGCATGGAGGAGGCACGCGACGGCGATCTGATCGAGCCGCTCGAACTCCCCCGCATCCGTGATCTCATCACCGATATTGCGCCGGTCATGGCACAGATCGCCTGGCTGAATCCGGGAACCGGAACGGCCGCTCCGGCCTGCGGATGCGAGTGCGGCATTTCACAAGAGGCGGTTGAAGAGATCAAACCGCTCCGCGAATGCATTGAGTGTTACAGCTGCATCTCCTCCTGCCCGGCGTTCGCTGCGTCAGAGTATGCAGGCCCTACGGTGATGCGTCAGGAGCAGCGGCTGAATCTTGATCCCCGCGACACCGCCGACAGAATTACTGAAGCAATCGATAAGGGTCTGTTCGCCTGCACGACCTGTCACAAGTGTGTTGAGGTCTGTCCAAAGGAGATCGAGACTCCAAGAAAGGCGGTGGAAAAACTTCGGGCCGAGGCGGCAAAGCGCGGCCTTTCCCTGCCGGCGCATCGTGCTCTTGCAAAACTTGTTGAGGACACCGGACGTTCGGTTGAGCGCAAAGAGACGCCGTTCCTCGAACGCGTGCCCGAGGTCATCGAGCCGTACGGCGAGGTGCGGGCGACGGTGGGATTTTTCGTCGGCTGTATGTTCAACGGGCGGGTAATTCAGCCTGCGCTTGATGCGATGGAGGTCCTCCGGCTGAACGGTATCAGAGTTATCATTCCCAAAGATCAGGTCTGCTGCGGCTCGCCGCTTATCAGAACCGGACTTTCGGGTTTTGTTCCCGAACTGCAGAAACGCAACATCGATGCGTTCGTGAAGACCGGCGTTGACACCGTTCTTACGATGTGCGCAGGATGCGGGTCGACGCTGAAGAATGATTATGACACGCCGTTCCGTGTCGCCGACATCACCGAGTATCTTGCAGAAATCGGCTTCGTCCCGCCGAAAAAAGTTGAAGGAACCTACACCTATCATGATCCCTGCCATCTTCTCCGCGGTCAGGGCATCAGTGAACAGCCGCGGGAGCTGCTGGAGTCGGTTGCCGAGAAGTTTGTGGATATGCCTGCCCGCTGCTGTGGTGCAGGTGGCGGAGTGAAGTCCGGGCGGCCTGAAGAAGCTGCGGCTATTGGTGCGGTTCGCGCCGAGATGGTAAAGGAGACGGGGGCAGATTATATTGTGACGGTCTGTCCGTTCTGCGAGTTCCATCTGCATCAGGTGACTGGCCTTCCGGTGAAAAATATCGCGACGCTGATGCTTGAAGGATATAAAAAATAATTTTTTTTGAGATTGGCCGGGATGTGGTCTATTAATTCCTGCCTCCCACGGAAAAACGGAGCACACGGAAATAAAAACATCACGGAGCAGACGAGAACAACACTGAATTCGAAAACAATTCATTTCCGTGATGTTCACGTCTGCTCCGTGATGTTTTTTTTCTGTGAAATTTCCGTGTGCTCCATTTTTCCGTGGGCGGAGCTACTATGAACGTTAGTTGCCAGTAAACGAATTTATGGGAAAAAACCAATGGTTGATGGGAAAAATAAGTCCAAATCTGGCTTATTTTAGAGGTACTTCGTGGCTAACTCCCCAATGTAGCTTCATGTATTGAGCCTGAGATGAGAACACTGCCATTTTGATTGAAAACCTGGTTGGAATTTCTGTTCTGTACGGCTTTTTAGCGAGACCTATATATAGGAATAGAGGCTCTTTTGGTGACGGGTAGGGTGATTCATCGTCTGAAAAACATGTGTTCTGCTGAGTGTGGGGTAAGAATTGGTGATTTAAGGCATATATGAGGTTATTTTGGCACATCTCTGGTGTTCTCTGCCACAGTTGCGTGGGATTCATTGGCCAAGGCCGAAGACTCCCCATAATCGGAAATAATTCACCCAAAAGTTGGAAAATGCCATATACCAAAAAACCAAAGTACCATTCAATTCATCCATGCAGACAATCCCCGCAAAAACCATCCTCTCCGCATACCGCGAAAACGGATGGTTTGCAACCAATTACACCGCAAATCTCTACCGCGGCTGTTCCCACAACTGCATATACTGCGACAGCCGAAGCGAATGCTATCGCATTGATGATTTTCCAACCGTCCGGGCAAAAGACAACGCTCTCAAAATTCTCGAACAGGAATTACCTGCAAGGAAAAAGAAGGGAGCGATCATTACCGGAGCGATGAGCGACCCTTACAACCCGCTCGAAAAAACCCTGGAACTCACCCGCGGATTTCTCCTGCTCTGTGATCGATATCACTTCGGCGTTGTTGCACTCACCAAATCCGATCTCGTCTGCCGCGACATCGACCTCTTTGCCGCAATCAGCGAACACTCTCCCGCAGCAGTAAACATCACCATCACCGCCGCAAGCGACGCGATTGCGAAAACGATCGAACCGCATGCCCCCTCCTCCTCGGACCGATTTAGAGCAATCGAAAAACTTTCCGCGGAAAATATTTTGTGCGGAGTAATCCTTCTCCCAACCCTCCCGTTCATCACCGACACCAGAGAAAATATCACCGAGATCGTGGAACGTGCGGCGAACGCAGGGGCAGCTTGGGTCTATGCAGAAAAAAACTTCGCGGTCTCGCTGCGTGACCGTCAGCGAACCTACTTCTACGAACGACTCGACGAACATTTTCCAAGGGTTCGCGAGCAGTACGAAAAAACCTACGGCAAATCCTACTGGTGCTGCTCAAAAGAGCCGGGACTTCTGGAAACATTTGTCCGCACGTGCGAAAAATGCGGTCTTCTCTTCAGACACGAAGAGATCGATGCCAGAATTTTGGGAAAGAAAAAAGATGTTCAGTCAAAGTTGTGGTGAATTTCGGCAACCGAGATCTCCCACACCAGCTGCGACGCAGAAATTTCCTCGCGGCAGTTTTCGATCACGAGACTGTTTTTTTCGGCGAACAGAATCATTCCGGCAAACTCGTCTGCTGTGCAGAGCAGATGCTGTTCAGGATGTGTGCCTCGTCTGATATCACATCGCATCTCAATTTTTTCTGCGGCCGATACGACGTATGAGATGCGGCGGCTTGCCGGATGATTTTTTCCAAGAGCAATCACCGGCAGGTGATGCGTCGCTACCATCTCCAAAAGATAGAGTGCCGGCATTACCTCGCCGCCTTCGGGAGCGGAGACCACAATCAGATCGTCAGGAAAAACTCCCTGAACCAGTTCTTCTGTGTCGGTTTCAATCACCAGAGGAAACTTTTCTTTCGCGCGTGCGACAAGCAAAAAGGCAGAGCGTCCTCTAATCAAAATCGGTTTGTCTCCGGTAAACGGAATCCGGATGGTTTTTGGCATCTTAGATCTCGGTGACGTTTTCGGACTGGCATGACGGGCACATGGGGTGTTTGCCTAAGCCGGTAAACGTCTGGCCGCAATCATTGCACCGATACTTTTTCCCTCTGTCTTTGAGGGGGTCGTTGAGGTCGACCTCAATTGGTCCGCCTGCGGAACACATACTGGATGATTGACTTGAGAGCTGATAAGTATTTTTGCTCCTTTATTGTTCAGTCGCCCACGATTCGCATGCCTTCGGCCTGCTCACTGCTTCGCAGGAAAATCGGAACACACTGAATTTCACGGAAAAAAACATCACGGAGCAGACGTGAACGTCACGGAAATTATCAAAAAAAATCAAAAATTATTTTGTGAAAGTATGAAAATATTTTTTCGAATGAGAATTCCGTGATGTTCACGTCTGCTCCGTGATGTTTTTTTCTGTGAAATTTCCGTGTACTCCGTTTTTCCGTGGGCTCCCCATCAAAAAAGGCGCAAAACCTACCCTGACTTTTCCAGGTCCAGCAGCTTCTGCTTCATCGCAAGTCCACCGCGGTACCCGGTCAGCTGCCCGTTTTTTCCGATAACACGATGACAGGGAATCAGAATTGGAATCGGATTTTTGTTGTTGGCAAGTCCCACTGCCCGGGCTGCATTCTTTTTGCCGATCCGCTCTGCAATCTCCTGATAGCTCACGGTTGTGCCGCAGGGAATTTTTTGCAGCTCGGCCCAGACGCTTTGCATGAACTCTGTTCCTTTGGGGGCAAGAGGAATTGTGAACGGATGTTTTCCTCCGGCAAAGTATCCGCCAAGCTGTTTTGCGGCGCGTTTGAGAACCGGCGTCTCCCACAAATCCGCGTCTATTGGCGCGGGGGTTCCGGGAAACCAGAGATTGGTGATGAATCCATCCTCTTCCGCCATGCCGATTTTCCCGATGGGTGTCTGGTAATAGTACATCCGGCGCATAATTACACCATGAGCGTGAAGCGGTTTAAGCATTATGGGTGCTGGAGATGTTGTCCATAAATTCGTTTATTGGCAACCAACGTTCGTTGTAGCTCCGCCCACGGAAAAACGGAACACACGGAATTTTCACAGAAAAACATCACGGAGCAGACGTGAACAACACGGAAATTTAAAAGACAATCAAAAATTATTTTATGAGAGTACGAAAATACTTTTTTTCGAATGAGAATTCCGTGATGTTCACGTCTGCTCCGTGATGTTTTTTCTGTGAAAATTCCGTGTGTTCCGTTTTTCCGTGGGCGGCTCATGGATAAAGATGAAAATCTGATGAAGAGGGTAGTTGGGCAATCAAGAGATATATCTCAATTGAGATCACATAAATATCAATTATATATCCACAGGAGTACAAAAGCGTGAATGAAAAAATCCACTGGGCTGACGCCAGAGCCTCCGGCGTTCCGGCCGACAAACACCAGCTGATCGCCACAGGAATCACTCCATCCGGACCAATTCACCTTGGAAACATGCGTGAAATCATGACCGGAGACATGATCTTCAAGGCACTGAAAAGCCGCGGTGTTGACGCAGAACTCGTCTATGTGGCTGACGACTTCGATCCACTCCGCAAAGTATACCCATTCCTCCCCGCCTCCTACGAAAAATATATCGGATGGCCGGTCTCAGACATCCCCTGTCCGTGCGGCAAACACAAAAGCTACGCAGAACACTTCCTTGACCCGTTCCTCTCCGCAATTCAGGAACTTGATATTCATCCCCGCATTATTCGGACAAGCGAAGCCTACCGCTCCGGCATGTTCACCGAACAGATCAGACTCGCTCTTGTCCATGCAGAAGAGATCAAAGAGATCCTTGAGAGAGTCTCCGGCAGAAAACTTGAGGAAGGCTGGACTCCGTACTATCCGATCTGCGGGGAGTGCGGCACCATCTCACGGGCAACCATCCTTTCGCATGATGCAGAAAAACACACGGTCACCTACAAATGTTCCTGCGGTCACGAAGGAGTCTCCGACTACTCCAAAGGCGAAGGAAAACTTGTCTGGCGTGTTGACTGGCCGATGCGCTGGTCGGTCTACGGCGTAACCATCGAACCCTTCGGCAAAGATCACGCCTCACCCGGAGGATCGTACGACACCGGCAAATACATCACCAAAGATATCTACGGCTACAACGCCCCGATGCCGGTAACCTACGAATGGATCAGCCTCAAAGGACGCGGCGAGATGCACTCATCCAAAGGAGTCGTTCTCACCATCCGCGACATGCTCGAGATCGTACCGCCTGAGGTTCTTCGCTTCCTGATTGCAAAGACCAAACCCGACAAGACGATTGAGTTCGATCCGGGAATGGGGCTGCTCAGACTCATCGACGAGTACGACCGTGCCGCAGCAGCAGGCGAGTCACGCGAGTACGAACTCTCCAAGATTGCTTCTCCCCAGACAACCATTCCGTTCCGTCACATGGTCGCAGTCGTGCAGATTGCCCAGACCGATGATGCGATCTTTGATATCCTCAAGCGCAGCGGCTACGCAATTGTGGACGAACATGCAGTGATGGACCAGGCAGATCGTGCGAAGAGATGGCTCGAACTGTACGCGCCCGAGGATGTGAAGTTTGCAATTCAGCAGATCCTTCCAGACGTTGCCGCAGCAGAACCGGCAAACGTCAAGGCAGCAGTCGCTGCCTACGCAGCAGCAGTTGCCGCAGGCGAGTGGAAAGCAGACGTCCTGCACAACGCAGTTTATGACGCAGCCGCAGCCGCCGGAGTTACCGGAAAAGAGCTGTTCACCGCAATCTACCGTGCATTCCTCGGAGCTGACCGCGGCCCGAGGCTTGGCTGGTTCTTAGAAGCAATCGGCCGCGAGGCAACACTCGCCCGGTTGAAAGAGATGGCCGCATAATATGGCAAAGGACAAACTTCCAAAAAATCTCAGCGAGGGATGTAGGCTCTGTTATCAGGGAGCGAAGCTGGTGCTGTTCATCACCGGAAAATGCGATCGCGACTGCTGGTACTGTCCGCTCTCTGAGGAACGCAAAAATGTGGATGTTATTTTTGCGAACGATCAAAAAATAACAACGCCTGAAGAAGCAATTCCTGAAGCAGAAGTGATGGACGCGCTTGGCACCGGAGTTACCGGCGGCGAGCCGCTGCTGGAACTCGACCGCGTGGTTGAGTTTTGTACGTATCTGAAAAACCACTTCGGTCCTGACCACCATATTCATCTCTACACCGGCCATGCCCCAACTGAGGAGGAACTCGCAGCCCTGCGGCCCTGTGTTGATGAGATTCGGATGCATCCTCCGCACGAGGAGTGGGCCGGCATTATGACCTCCAAGTTCCCTGAGTCTATTGCGAATGCGAAAAGAATGGGATTTTGTGTGGGAATTGAGGTTCCGTCACTCGCAGGCCTTCGCCACTTTTTCCCGCTGCTGGACAGTCTTGACTTTTTCAACATCAATCAGCTGGAGTGGGGAGACAGTTGTGCAGAAGCGATGCGGGCGAGAAAACTTGAGCCGGAGAATCCTCTCTGCAATGCGATCAAGGGTTCGACGAAGTGGGCGGGCGAGATCAACGGTCATCCGAAGGTTCACTACTGTACCTCGACGTTCAAGGATTCGGTTCAGCTGCGTGAACGGCTGAAACGGATTGCGATGAACTCCGCACGGCCGTTTGATATGATAACCGACGACGGCACCGTGATGTACGGCTCGATGGACCCGGGGGCAGATCTGGAGATGATCCTTCCCTGTCTGAAGGCCGGCAGCTACTATGAGGAGATGGATGACGGGACGATCGAGCTCGACTGGCAGCAGATGCGAAAAATCCCCCGCAAGTTCGGCGGCGAGCGAAAAATTATCGAGCGGTATCCGAACGACGGGATGATTGTTGAGGTGATCCCGCAGTGAGTATCCGGTCGGTTGCCGAAGCGGTGTATGCGAAGAGGCTTCGTGGAAAGCTTTTGCATATCCCAAGTCATGTCGCAATTATTCAGGACGGCAACCGAAGGTTTGCAAAATCGCGGGGGATGGATACCAGCTACGGCCACCGTCTTGGTGCTGATACGAGCGAGAGGGTGCTTGACTGGATGGGCGAACTCGGCATCCGTCATGTGACATTTTTTGCGTTTTCAACAGAAAATTTCAGAAGGCCTGAAGAAGAGAAGGCCGAGCTTCATCTGTTGTTTATGGATACGTTTTCGCGGCTGCTGACTGATGAACGTGTCTACAAAAATGAGATCAATATAACGATTATCGGGGATCGGGCACTTCTTGATGACGAGCTTCTGCAAATAATTGAGGAGACGGAAGTTGCAACGAAAGATCATTCCAGATTTTTTGTGCATATTGCCATCGCCTACGGCGGAAGAAATGAGATTGTGGCAACTGCGAAAAAAATTGTGGCTGCTGTGCGGGACGGAAGTATTCCCGTGAGTCAGATTACGCCTGAACTCGTGACAGAAAATATGTATCAGGGTATTTCCATGCCGCCTGTTGATCTGATCATTCGCACGGCAAATGATCGCCGGACTTCGAACTTTCTTCCCTGGATGGCGAACGGCAATGAAGCGGCGGTCTGTTTCTGTACACCGACCTGGCCCGAGTTCCGGTACGTGGATATGCTCCGGGCGCTCCGGGTTTATGATGAGCGGATGAGCGGGTTGTCCGCATAATATTAAGAATCCTGACCAACAATACTCTGGCATGGCAGGATGGCGGACTGTTTTTCTGGCGGTAATGATTGTTTGTTTTATCTGTTCTGCGGGATGTATCGGAACAAATGATGTAGATAACGCAACACAACCGCCAATCTCAGGCAAACCTACGGAGATTCCAATTGCGGACGATTCAAAAAGTCAGGTTATTCAATCCTTTGGAGCTCCACAAAAAGATTCGTGGATGGTTCGTCTTTTGGCTGATTCGTATCATGATAATCCGGTTATGGCAGAACTTCGAGAATTCATGAACGAGACATGGTATCCGAACGGACCCGTTCTTGGCTGGAAGGAGATGGATCAGACCATCGTTCTCTACGTCGATGCAGAGCATCCGCCGTCTTATGAGGAGATGAGCCGCATTTATCAGAAGTGGAATGAGGCGGCAAATCTGAACGGGTCGGTTCCGTTTATGAATAGATCGCTGAGCATAACCGACATCCCGCTGATGTTTGAGGGCGTTACCTTTCCCGCAGACGACACGGATGAACAGATCAAAGTAGAGATTCTATCTCCGCAGGAGGGTGCAGTCTTCTGGGGGGACGTGGTGCCGCATCATATCCTGGTTGATGTGAGAATTCTCAGCAAATATGGTCTCAGGGAAGCTGAGGTCCAGAGTAATTTCTATAAAGATTATTATAAAGAGCCCTATACAGGTGACTGGTCGACCGGGATTGTTTCTACGCCTCTGCAAAATCATATCACGATCGTTTCCGTTCCAACCATCTCGGGAAAAACAAATATTTCCGTGGTCGCTGTTGATACCAAGGGATATGTGGTGAAAAAAATGGTGAATATTACGGTGAATACCGGTATTCCTTATGCACCGCGATGGTAAGGGAGAGTTACTCCCCATCCCGCATTTTTACGATACGTTCACCGAGGGCTTTTCCCTTCTCGTACGCCGCTGCGAGAAGCTCTGGTTTTTTCTCGACATTTAGAATGGTATCCATATCGTTCTGCAGCAGTTCGTCGGAATATTTCGCATCCACAATTGCACAGAATGCCTTTGTCGTAAGAACAGGCCCGGTAAAAATATCAGGATCCTTCATTCCTCCGATGCAGATGAAGAGTGTTCTGCGGATTTTCACATGTTCGGGTGTGATGAACGGCTGTTTGCGGTAGTATTTTGCCATGTAAAACGGCTGGCACCGGTCCATAAATGATTTCAGTGCGCCCGGAACTCCGTAGGTCATCACCGGCGTTGCAATAATGATGCCGTCCGCCTGTTTTATTTTCCGGTAGGCATCCTTCATGTCGTCCTCGATTGCGCAGGTTGGTTCTATCATGCAGGAGTAGGTCTGGTTGCAGGGACCTGCATTCAGATGGGCAACATTGATTCGCTCGACCGTACAGCCGGCGTCCTCAACTCCTTTGATCGCCTGTGTCAGGAGTTTATCGGTGTTTCCTCCGATGAGATTGCTCCCGAACAGCGCCAGCACTTTTTTTGTCATTACTGGTTGTATTGGGTTTAGCGAGTATAAAAAAATCTGGGATACGGAAAAATCTCCTTCGCAGTCGCCCACGGAACACACTGAGTACACGGAAATTTCACAAAAAAACATCACGGAGCAGACAAAAAACATCACGGAATCCATCTTTGAAACAATATTTCCGTGTAATTCCGTGCTTTCTGTTTTTCCGTGGGCGGCATCGTCATCCCACAAAATTGCCACCACCTAAAAGGCTAATATCAAAACCTGCAGATATATGAAATAGGTGAGACAATCATGACCGAACAAAAAATACCCTGCGGTGGCCACAACTACAAAGCTGGCGACATGAAACAACTTGAGGAAAATATCGGCCACGTTCCGGTCTTCTTCCGCGATCTCGCAAAATCTGACCCTGCAATGCATGAGGCGGTTTTGAAGCTTGACAACTACATCTGGTCTGACGGGGCACTTTCCCGCAAACAGAAAAAACTGATGGCAATCGCAATCGCCGCATCAATGCGTGACGACCACGCACTGCACGCACAACTTCAGGGAGCAAAACACCTCGGCGTCACCATGGCCGAAGTAGAAGAGGCTCTCCGTGTCACCTTCATGCTTGCCGGCATGCCGTCCTATGTCTACGGCAAAACCGAAGCAGCAGAGATCTTCAAATAATTTCTATTTTTTCCAACACTACGGCTTTGTGGTGATTATTTCTGTGTGTTCCGCTTTTCCGTGGGCGAGGCTCATACGATAAAATTGCAAAGCCCTCTCGCTAAAATTTCAAATTCTTTCACATCCAACTATTTGCATAATGTATGAACTCCTGCCTCTTGCCATCTCCGCAATCGCGGTTCTCATAACATTCCTCTACGCATCATGGCAGGACATCAAAACCCGCACGGTCCTGACCACAACCTGGTACCCGGCAGCAGTCATCGGAGGAATTGCAGCCCTATACTTCTGGTATCAGCAGTTCCTTCAGCCCTCAGCACTTTCAGCAAGCATCCTTGCAACCTCGGTAATCGTCTGTATCATGATGTGGGTGTTTGCCAAAGCAGGTATGTTCGGCTGGGCTGATGCAAAAGCAATGATCCTCCTTGCAGCAACCGTCCCCGTAACACCGTTCGCCATATGGATTGTTCCCTCGCTTGCCCTCTCAACCCTTCTGAACGCAGGCGTCATCGCCCTCCTCATACCGCTCGCCCTCCTCATACAAAATATTCTTCGCAGACAAAAAGCCCCCTTCTGGCTGATGTGTTCAGGCATGCCGGTCTCAGGCGACACCATCACCAGACACTTCGGATTTGTCGCCGAAGAGATCACCGACGGTGACGAAATCACAAGAGAGTTTCTCCCTGCATCAAGCTCCGTCCGCGCTCTGAAAAAAAGTTCCGCTCTCTCAATCCGCAACCTTCGCGAATACCCGGAAAAGTACGCAAACGAACTTGACCTCTACCGGCGTGCGGGGAACGTCTGGATCACCTACGGCATCCCGTTCATGATTCCCATCACTCTCGGCTACATCCTTGCACTCTTCGGCTACAGCCTCTCAGACGCAATATTGATGATCCTACTCGGATAAAAAATAAAAAAAAAGTTTTACGAGAACTGCACTCTTGTGTAATGAATAACAGCAGACGTTCCATCCGCAAACATCGCATTGATCACAACAAACTTTGATCCCGTAACTCCCACAGCAATATCATCACAGAATACCGGAGTCCCGAGCGTGACCGGTATTACCATTCTGCTATCAGAAACTCCGTCGATCGAGACCTCAATGGAAATAATTTCCTCTGCAAATGAGCTGGAAAGGATCATCACCTCAATATCATCCCCATGCAGATGCACCGTTACCGCCGCATTACTCTCCACCTTCTCAACAATTTTGTCCATCGCCATAATTCCTACAAACACCATTCCAAAAATAATGCCTGCAATAAGAATGGCACCAACCAGCAGGGAAAACCCCCCCGGTCTGGCAGACTGTATCTCATAGATATTTGCGTGTGCACATACGTTCATATCTCTTCCTCCTCAGGTTAAAGGATGGGAATCACCCACCCGCAAACTGCTTCCCATATACCAAGTATCATCCACCGGCTCAACATAGATCATGTAAATACCCTTGTCAGTATCATAAAGTGTGTACCCTCCTCCAGACTTTGCCAGAATCACCAGCTCCCTGCCGGCAGACCCGCCATGGTACGAAATCATCGAAAAAGAATTCTCACCGGCTTTGAGGGGGAAAATATCTGCATCCGTGAGCATGGTTCCATTATAATCTCCGGCAAACACCGGAATATTGTTCGTATGGAAAAAACCGGACGGGTTCATCATCTCTTCAATCGTCTTCTCCTTTCCATATGTGTTGAGGTACTTTCTGGCAGTCTCCAGATTTTGGTGCATATCATCCCTGACTCCGGTATCGTAGGTGAACAGCGTATTGTTTACCGGCATCGCCGCACCGACAAACCAGGTATCATCCACCGGCAGAACATAACAGAGATCAAAGGTTGCCAGATGATCAGTGTACGGAACCGCCGTGTAATAATGTGTAAACCCTCCACCCTGTGAAGCACGGTTGATCATACCGGTAACCGGAGTAAGGATACTGTAGGCTCCCCGGTAACCCAGCCGCTTTTCTCCGATCAGATACTGAAGGGTGGAGTGGGCAAGCAGCGTTCCATCCATATTATAGGCAAACGCGATAACTCCTTTTTCAGCAAACGGTCCTTTTGGATCATTGATTGCCTTAAACGTCTGCTCTTTTGTGTGGGAACCTGCATAGAGGTACATGGACCGCACAATATTCTGCAGATGCATATCCGTCATATTTGTTGGAAACACAACCTCGGGTTCGGCATACTGATAGGTTGCCAAAATTACACGGTACGCCGTTTCATCAACCATCACGGTCTTCCACACCGCATCTTTTTCAAGAATGGTCTGGTCATAGCCAAGCCCCCGATACCGGTACGAAGTTTCTCCTTCGGGTTTTTCCAGAATCGGCAGTATATCATCTCTGAACTCATCAAACAGATGTGATGTGTAGATGCTCTTTCCGATCAGATCGGTGTTCGGATGCCACAGAATAGTACCGTCAGGACGGATTATCGATATATCGTAGCGTTCACTGGAGTTTGCCGTATATGGGGACAGATGATCAAGCAGAATTTCATCAGGAGACTGACCGAGGCAGATGTATCCGTCGTACTTGCCGTCTTCGGTATATACCGGCATCATAAAAGCCAACACCATGCCGTAAGACTGGGTGTAGACAGGCCCTTCCAGTATCAGATCAGTCTTGTTTGAAAATGATTTTTCGTTGATTGCCCGAAGCTCAGGGTTGTTGAGAGCATCAGTCATGATTCTGTACGGCACTGTGGTGATAATCTCGCCTTCGGCATTTGTCCGGTAAATACCCGGGCCTTCAGGATGCTCCCAGTAGAGTTCGTACAAAATGTCGACAGCCTCTTTTTCATCCGTGACTCCGGAAAGTGCGAATGAGGCTTGCCGCATGTCGGTGTTGATCTCTTTGGTTTTTTCCACCATGAAGCCCTGAAGTTCATCCAATGTTTCCCGCATCTCGTCAGAAATGTTTGCCTGACGCGGCTCGGGACTGGGCGGCAGATGGCATACTGCAAAAATACTGCACACAATGATGCATACTACAATAATCGCACACAGGAGTACCCATCGCCTTTTCATATTCTTAATGATTTAAGCCGATTATTTATATACATTGTTACAAAAATGTTTTTATTATAATTAAATACAAAGACAATTGTTTTCGATTATTTAAAAGACAATCGTGTCTGACAATCTGATGAATTTGGTATATTATTATGCGATATGAGTTCATTTTCATTCGGAAATCCTGAGATGAGCGGTGAGTGTTGGTCATGTGTCTCCGGCATTTTCCCCCCGCATGCATAACAGTAGAGGCATCCGTTTCTGCAGGTATGGTATCCGCCAATGTCAACACTTTTTACACATCCGCATGAGGGTCGCTGCTGCGGATCTTTTTTGACTGTGAGCGGTGAGCCGCACAATTTTTCGCACAGATCTTTGTCGATGCAGGATGCAGGGGTGATGCCAAAGGTCCTGAGTCCCTCCCCTTCCGCGCATGACATGAGCGGGATTCCAAAATTTTTTGCGGTCACAGAAAATTTTTCCGCAAGAAAATTTTTTTCAGAGATCGTGCACTCACGAAATGGTGAGGAGGGATAACTGTCAACAAAACTGATGGTGCAGCGTGAGGTTGCGTCTGAAAATTTTTCACAGAATTTTTCAAATGCTTTCTCGTGAAACGATGTTGAATATTTTTTCGTGATAAGTATCGGGTCGTACCGCCAGAGTACGCGATCTTTTCCGATGATGCTTGAGAGTGCAAGAAAATTTTCGATGCAGTGATCTTTGTTCAGATTTGTTTCAATCTCAGGGCCGTACGGTGTTATGGTGTACTGAAAATAGTATGGAATACTGCTTGCATCGATTTTGGATAAATGCGAAAGCATTGGTCCGGCATTTTTTGTCCAGAATACAACTGCATCAACGTCCTCTTTTTTCAGGGAGACGTGAGTAATTTTCTTTGAGTACGGGTTACGCACGAGGCAGAATTCTTCGGCGAGTCTTTGGCAGAACCATTCAGGAAAATGTGCAGGGATGTCGGTTCGTCTGCTCGCAGAGATGATCATATTCTACTGACCGTATCGCCTTATCCGTGTCTGGTAGTCGCGAAGTGCACGAAGCAGATCTAAACGTCTGAATCTGTTCCAGTTGACATCGGTGAAAAAGAGTTCCGAGTACACAGACTGCCAGATCAAAAAGTCTGTCAGGTGGCTGCCGCCTGTTTTGATGACAAAGTCCGGGTTTACCTGATAGCGGAGATGTGATTCGATGGTCTCTTCGGTAATTTCGGCAGGGTCGATCTCTTCTTTTGCGATCTGTATAATTGCGTCTGTTATCTCTTCGCGGCCGCTTCGTCCGACGACGAGAAGAATTTCAGGCTGGCCGGTACCAAAGGTCTCTTCGCCGGACGGCGTACTTATGCGAACGATTGCGGTGTCAGCAAGATTTTGGAGGAGAGGTGTCATCTCTTTTTGGGAGTTTGGATTTTTCGAGCTGATGTGAAAGATGATCTTTTTGATTGCCGGGAAATCCATACACCACCGGCAAACCGTTTCTACCCGCCCCGGGTTTGCAAGAAAATCCGCTTCGCTGAGCATGAAGCAGATCTCTTCCGGAAACATATTCTCATCAAGCTTACGCCTGAGGAGGTATTCGTAGAGTAGGCAGACCATTCAGTACTTCTTTTGCATTGGGAGAATATGAATTCGTTCATTTTCCGATTTTTTTATTATTGATATTTTCGTGTACTCCGTGTTTGCTCTGAGTGAGGCCAAGGACAAAAAAATCCAGCAATGAAATTCATCACCGCGGAAGTCCTGCGGTATCACATAATTTCACAAAAAATCCTGTCTGTTCAGTGGTTTTCGTAGAAAATACGACAACTGTCGATACTTATTTATATGTTTAAAATAAATTAAAAGATATGCTATCTCGTTCAGACCTGCGAAAAGAGATAGAGGAACGACTTCACAAGTATCTTGCACGCGACAAATCCGGCATCAGAAAAGAGTTGCTGAGCCTGTTTATCCGCGCAAAATCATTGACGGTCGCACAGATTCACGAGACGTTGGCAGAGCGGTTTAGTGTCAGTTACCACTCGATTGCATCGATGGTCGGCACGATCGCCGCGAAACTCGGAATTCTCTCTACACGCCGCGGCCCTGACGGAACAGTCGGGGTATACGAAGTCAAAGAACAGTACGTTGATGTTATTGAACAGGCGATCGCAACCGCGGTCTAGCCTCCCTCAACTTTTTTGTGGGGCAAACCCCAATAAATACAGAATGGATATACAACAGGACGGCCCCCGTCCCCTCTCCCATATTACCGTCACCGACGAGGTGATCGCCTATATGGACAAACGCGGCGGCGATTTCCGCATCAGCACCTCATGCAGCGGGCCTACACTTATGCCGATCAAAATTACTCCGGTAAAACCCAGTGACATCCCGATCAAAGCAGGGGATCATCTGATCTACATCTCGCGCTATCAGGTCCAGTGGATTAGTGAGATCAATATGCGGCTTGTGCCCCGCATTCTCTACACCGAAAACGATGACCTTTGAAGAGCTCGATCACACCGCCGACGTGCGGATGAAAATTTCAGCGCCGACGCTTACCGAGTTGTACATAGAGAGCGGATTTGCTCTTGCTGCAACACTCTACGGCGAATACTCCCGCGAGAAAGGAGAGGTCTCCTTTCCGATCGAGGCAGAAGGAAAGGATGCAGAAGAGACATTTGTTAATTTTCTCTCCGAACTCCTGTTTCTCACCGAGACCGAGTACCTTGTTCCAACATCCTTTGATCTTGTCGTTTGTGAAACAACGGTCAGCGGCAATGTCTCTGGAGTTCTCTTTGACCGGAAAAAACATGCGGGCGGCATCGGCGTAAAAGGCATCTCGTACTCAGGCATCTCGTTTGAAAAAAACGCGCATGGCTATGAACTCATCATCATCTTTGACATCTGAATCATGAACGAAAAAATTCAGCACATAGCAGATTCCGAATGGGAAATTCCCACAAATTTCGTTCCCGGCATGCGGGTGCCGGGCAGGTTTTTCCTCTCCGAGAGTCTGGCAAAGGGCCTCGAAGAAGGAGCGCTGACCCAGCTGGCAAACGTTGCGACACTGCCGGGTATTCTCTGCAACTCGCTTGGCATGCCTGACATTCACTGGGGATACGGATTTCCCATCGGCGGCGTTGCAGCGTTTGATGAAGAGACCGGCATTATTTCCCCGGGCGGCGTCGGGTTTGATATCAACTGCGGGGTTCGGATGATCACAACACCCCTCACACTTGCCGACATCCCTGACATGAAAGAACTTGTCGAAAGCCTGTATGAAACCGTGCCTACCGGGGTCGGCTCAAAAAGTCCGGTGCGGCTATCGCAGAATGATCTCTCTTCAATGCTTACTGACGGCGCAAAAAATGCGGTTGAGCTTGGCTATGGTATGAAAAGTGACATCAGCAGATGTGAGGAGAATGGTGCAATGCCGGGAGCTGAGATCGAGTTTGTCAGCAAGAAAGCACGGCAGAGAGGAGTGCCCCAGTGCGGAACGCTTGGGTCCGGCAACCATTTTCTTGAAGTGCAGGTAATCGATGAGATCGCTGATGAAGCTACGGCGAAAACATTCGGTGTTGCCGAAGATCAGATCTGTGTTATGATCCACTGCGGGTCACGCGGTCTTGGCCATCAGGTCTGTACCGATCATCTGCAGGTCCTTGAAGAGGCGACAAAAAAGTACGGGATTCGTCTGCCCGACCGTCAGCTTGCCTGCGCACCGCTTCATTCGCCTGAGGGCGAGGCCTACTTCGGTGCAATGGCAGCGTCTGCCAATTATGCATGGGCAAACCGTCAGGTGATTACGCATCTGGTCCGCGAACTTTTCGCGAAAAAGTTCGGCATCAGCTATGAAGAGATGCCGCTCGTCTATGATGTTGCCCACAATGTGGCAAAGTGGGAAGAGCATGATATCTCATGCGGCGGGCCACGCCGCCGCGTCTGTGTTCACCGCAAGGGCGCGACCCGCGCCTTTGGCCCCGGCAGAAAAGAGATTGTGCAGGAGTTCCGCGACGTCGGCCAACCGGTCATCATTCCCGGAAGTATGGGTACCTCCTCCTATCTTCTTGCAGGAACTGCGGGTGCAATGGAAAAGACGTTCGGCAGTACCTGCCATGGCGCTGGACGTGTCCAGAGCAGATCATCAGCCAAGAAAAATCTCACCGGAGATATGGTTGCACATGATCTTGCCAGGCGCGGAATTATTGTGCGGGCACCAAACGCGGCGGCAATTGCCGAGGAGGCGCCGGATGTTTACAAGCCCAGCAGCGAGGTTGTGCAGGTTGTGCATGATGCGGGAATTTCCCGCATCGTTGCCCGGTTCCGGCCTCTTGGAGTGATCAAAGGATGAATGAAAACTCAGGTCATGTTGCGGTATTCTGGGACAGCAAAATGATGTTCCATCGTCTTGTCGAAGATTCCTGCGGATACTGCGAGGCGGTAACGCCTCTGATGCTTGCGGCCCCGTTCTACAAAGGAAACTACTCAGGCGTAATAATTCCAACCGGCTTTGGCAATCTGCAGTACTCCAAACTCCTTCCTGCTCTTCGTGCGGTCTCTGACCGCGTGGAGGAGTATCTCGAAGAAGGCGGACGGCTGTTTGTTTACGGAGCAGCAGATTCGGCAAACTCCGGCAATCCGTACAACTGGCTGCCGGTCGAGGTGGAGTACCACTTTGAGTTTGCCGAGCATAAGCTTACCATCGATGAGTCATCGCCTTGGAAGTCGTTGTTCGATGGTTATGACACGAACGCGTTTCCAACCGACGGCTGGTTTACCAAATACTCCGGCAAACCGATAGCTGTTGCTGAGAACGGCTGTCCGGTTTTTGTTGAGTGCAAAATAGGCGAAGGAACCCTGCTGCTCGCAACCGCCCATGAGTATCCGGCGGACGCGTTCCTCAAACAGTTTGGTGCAGAGGGTCAGACGTTTAGATTCTGATACTGGCAACTAACACTCGTCGTAGCTCCGCCCACGGAAAAAACGGAACAGACACGGAAAAATCACGGAGCAGACGTGAACATCACGGAAATAATTTTTTTTGAATTCTGTGATGTTCTCGTCTGCTCCGTGATGTTTTTTCGTGAAATTCTGTGTGTTCCGTTTTTCCGTGGGCGACTCAGAATTAAAAATGCAACGCCGTTTTGAACGAAATCTTCTTCATGATCTAACCCATAGATTGATACTATAGATGTTCCGGATGAAAAACCCGGAGCGGAGCGGTTATGACACAGACACTATTTGATGTTCTGCGGATCCTTGATGAGGCCGGTATTGGCCATCCGGTGCCGGGAGAGGTTATCAGCGAACGCCTTGGGATTACCCGTACCGCCGTGTGGAAATATGTGAATCTTCTTCGCGAGATCGGATACCGGATAGATGCACAGCCAAAGACAGGCTACTCGCTGGAGAAACGGTCATGGCTTCTGCTTCCCTATGAAGTGAAGCGGTACCTCAAGACCCAGGTCATCGGTCAGGAGATGCATCACTTTGAACAGGTTCCGTCAACCGATGCACTTGCACGCCAGCTGCTGCACGAGGTCGGCGATGAGGTGGCCCCGGGAACGGTGCTTGTCGCAGAACAGCAGACCGGCGGCATCGGAAGAATGAACCGCGTCTGGATGAGTCCTGAGGGCGGCATCTGGGCAACAATTGTGCTGATGCCCAAACTCAATGTTGATCAGACGTTCACTATTATGATGGCAGGTTCCCTTGCACTGGCGCGTGCAATTCGTCAGGAGTTCGGGCTTTCGGCACTGATCAAGTGGCCGAACGATGTGTTTATCGGCGACAAAAAAGTTGCCGGCATGACGATTGAGCTTACCGCAGATGATGATATTCTCCGCTACTGTCTGGTCGGTGTCGGTATTGATGTAAATGTCTCGGTGGAGAAGACGATGCCGAATATTTCCAATCTGGTTACGTCCATCTCCGACGAGCTCGGTCATGAGGTGGAGCGGGCGGAGTTCTTTGCAAGATTCCTCAAGGAGTTTGAACGCCGCTATAATATGGTGCTGAAAGGAGAGACCGAACCGCTGTTCCGCGAGTGGCGGAGTCTGTCCTGCACCCTGCACCGCCGCGTCCGCATCCGGACGGTACGGGAGAGCTTCGATGGAGAGGCTATCGATATTGATGAGCACGGAGCTTTGATCGTCCACCGTGACGGTGGCGAGGTCGAACGCGTTATTGCGGGCGACTGCTTCATGCTCTAACTATTTTTTTAAACGCAAATAGCGCGAATAAAAATCGCCAATGGCGATTTTTCAATATTGATTGTAATTACTTATTTTTTAGACGAAATTCTTCGTTTCGAGATGTACAGATATTTTTCTGAAAAATCGCTATTGGCGGTTTTTTTCATTCGCGCTATTCCGCGAAGCGGTAAGCAGGCCAAAGGCATGCGATTCGTGCTCTTCGCGTTTCAAATTCTCACACAGTCCGCAGTAAACCCAAGCTCAGCAATCATTTTCACATCCTCCAAAAGACAAACACCCGCAGTCGTCAGCATGTCTCCAGAGATTGCAGCATTTGCACCGGCAGTGAACAGCTCGCTGTCGGCATTTGGCAGAAGTCCGCGGCCGCCCGCGATGCGGATTTTTGCATCAGGCAAAAGAAAACGATACAGGGAAACAATTTTTCTCGCGTCAAAAAGTCCGAGTGGCTTCGCATTCTCGAGCGGGGTTCCCGGAATCGGATGCAGGATGTTGATTGGAACAGATTTTATCCCAAGTCCCCGAAGCTCCAGCGCCATATCGATACGATCAGTCACGGTCTCACCGATTCCGAAAATTCCGCCGCTGCATACCTCAAGTCCTGCCTCTTGTGCTGCTTTGATCACTGCTATCTTGTCATCATACGAATGCGTTGTGCAAATTTTTGGAAAATAATTTCTGGACGTCTCCAGATTTGCATGATATCTGGTGACTCCTGCCTCCCTCAGCCGCCTGAGATCTGAACCGGCCAGCAGACCATGGGAAGCGCAGAGGGAAATTTTGCAGATCTTTTGAACTGACCGGTAGTTGGTCAGAAGAGTTTCCAGCTCATCACCACTCAGTGTTTTTCCGGCGGTGACAAACCCGCAGCGGTTAGCACCCAGAGAATAATTTTCAGCAATTCTGAAAAGATGCGGCGTGATGTCTTTTATGCCGGAGGATGAAGTCCCTTGGGAGTAATGTACTGACTGGGCACAGTAGATACAGTCCTCAGAACATCCGCCGGATTTTGCATTTAAAATCATGCAAAGATCAAATGATTTTCCGCAGAAGTGTTCGCGGATCTCATTCGCCGCGACCGCAAGAGGAGCATGATTCTCCTTTGAGAGGGACAGCGCATCCTCTCTTGTCAGCTCTCCGCCGCTCAGAACTTTTTCCTGCATCTGATCTATGACACTCATTGCCAACCTCTATCTTTATTGTGAACTTATGCCAAATAAATAGTTTACAATAATGTACGGGAATGAAAAACGTTCACAACTGATTGCCTTCTCGGCCGTCTTCGTTGCCCTCATTGCAGTCGGAGGATGGATATCCATTCCGATCATGATGATTCCCTTCACCATGCAGAATTTTTTCATGCTGCTCGCAGCAGCAGTCATGAAACGGTACGCAGTAATTCCCGTAGGACTGTATGTGCTGCTTGGAACGCTCGGGCTGCCGATTTTTCACAACGGAACGGCAGGAATCGGTGTGCTGCTCGGGCCCACCGGAGGATTTCTGATCGGTTTTTTCCTCATGTCAGGAGTTGCCGGACTGTTGTTTGAGAAAAAATCCGTCCGGTTCGACATTCTCGCGCTTGTTCTGTTCGGCGTCGGCAGCTATCTCTTTGGTGCCGGATGGTTTATGATCTCAACCGGTGCGTCCGTAGTCGCGGCTTTTGTTGCCTGTGTTCTGCCGTTTGTGATAGGAGATGTGATCAAATTCGCAGTCATCGAAGTGATCGTACTTCGGCTGCGGAAATCAGGAATAGATCTGCTATGATCTCTTTTGAAGAGATCAGATCCGGGATACTTGAGATCCCGGAACTCTCGCTCGCTCCTGGGATAACCGCAGTTGTCGGAGATAACGGAGCAGGAAAAACAACATTTCTTCGCATCTGTGCCGGACTTTCCCTCCCGAAAACCGGAACCGTTTCAATCGACGGAAAAAATCCAAGAGAGTGTGAGGTCGGGTATGTCTCAGAGTTTCCGGACCGTCACATGATATTTTCTGTTGTGCGGGATGAGATCGCATCACCTCTGCGGTTTGCCGGAAAAAGTTCTGATGAAATTTTTGAATCAGTATTGGCGGTTGCCGAAATACTCAACATCACCCACCTTCTGAATCGCGAATGTAAAACACTTTCCGGCGGAGAAAAAATGCTCATCGGTGTTGCGACCGCACTTGTTGCAAAACCAGTTCTGCTGGTGATGGATGAACCTGACTCGCATCTTGATCCACAAACCTCTGCAGAACTTTTCACAATCATCAGAGAATCAGACTGTCCGCACGTACTCTGGAGCACGCATGCGAAAAAAATTATTCAGCGTGCGGATCAGACTCTCGAACTTGTCCAAGGCAGAGTGAGTGAGCCATGAAACTTTTTTTTGACTCTGTCAAAATTTCGCGGGATGAATTCACGCTCTCTGTGAACGAAACATTTCAGGAAGGGCTGCATCTGTTTTCAGGAAAAGTCGGCTCCGGCAAAACAACACTCGCCCTTGCAGCGGCAGGGCTTCTGGCTCCGGACGCAGGAGTCGTTCGACATGATGGGTTCGAAAGCAGACCAGTTCTCCTCATGCAGTTTCCCGAGTATCACGTGACCGGCTCGACGGTTTCTGAAGAAATTGCATCATGGAAAGTCTTCGGTACCGAAGAGCCGTTCGGCTTGCTCGGCGTGCAGGCGTCAGACCGCGACCCGATCACCCTCTCCCGCGGAGAGCTGCGGCGCCTCGAACTTGCCTGTGTGTTTTCGCGGGAACCGGATCTGTTGATCCTTGACGAGCCTTACGCATCCTTGGATATGTCTGCAAAACCAATCCTCACCACACTTCTGGAAATGCGGCGCGGCACAACACTGGTGTTTTCCCATGAAACTGAAAATGTGCCGGACAATGCCGAACACTGGAGGATTTCGGCAGGGGGCGTTCATCATGAGTGATGCAAGGATTCGTCTTGTATCAGTCATCGTCCTCTCGCTTGTTGCATTCTCCGGAATTTTTGGTGCGGCTCTTGCGCTTCTCTGGTGGCTGGTGTTCTGTTCACGCGAAACATTTGCAAAAATATCCTGGAAACTTGTGCTGCCGGTAAGTATTCTCACCGCAGGATTTCCCGGCCTTGTTTTGACACTCACGGGCAGCGGTGATGGATTCATTTATGCCGCAAAAATTTTCGCACTCCTGCTCTTGGCATTCTGGGTTGGCGCTGCACGAAAATCCGGGGAGTTTCTGGATCTTGGTGTCTGGGCGTTTGGCAACAGACTTGGATTTGATCTCGGACTCACCGCTGAACTCTCCATGCAGTTTCTTGCAGGCATCGCAGACGATTTCTCTCACATGAAAACCGCTCTTACGATCAAAGAACAAAAGCTCAACACAAAAACCGTTCCCTCCCTCATGCTTGGTGTTCTGCTGTTATCTCTTGCGCGTGCAAAAAATGTCGGGTCACTTCTTGCAAGAAGAGGCTACATCTCAGGAGGTACGTACATCCCTTCGTTTTCTCATGCACGAGCTGATAACGTCAAAATACTCTGCGTCGCATGCATTGCCGCGGTCGTATTTTTCAGTATTGCCTCTTAAGTCTTGCCTCCCACGGAAAAACGGAGTACACGGAAATTTCACGGAAAAAACATCACGGAGCAGACGAGAACATCACGGAATTCGGAAAAATTGATTTCTGTGGTGTTTTCGTCTGCTCCGTGATGTTTTTTTCCGTGAAATTTCCGTGTACTCCGTTTTTCCGTGGGCGGCTCATCAATCCCAAACAGTGTTTTACCCATAACCGAATGTATAATCAGATTCGTATTTTTCCGGTGAAATCATTTTTGTGTAGTGATTCACTCTATAATACTCTTTGGCAAGAGGCAGAATAGGCCGAATCAATCAGGACTACTTTTTTATCTTTTCATTCCAAAACAGTATAGGTTTAGATAAGCTGCACTCATGATGCAGAACGGGAGACAACCATGACAAAGCTTTACATTACGGACACAACCCTTCGGGACGCACATCAGTCGCTCGCCGCAACGAGGATGCGTACCGAAGATATGATCGACCTCGCAACGGCGATGGAGAAGGCGGGCTTCTGGTCAGTCGAAGCATGGGGAGGTGCCACCTTTGACACCTGTATCAGATATCTGAATGATGATCCATGGAAACGTCTGCGGGATCTGAAACAGATCTTCGTCAAGACACCAATACAGATGCTGCTTCGCGGCCAGAACCTGGTCGGCTACAAACACTACCCAGACGACGTCGTTGACAAGTTCGTTGCCGCTGCGGCATCGAATGGTATCGACGTTTTCCGTGTATTTGACGCGCTCAACGATATCCGCAATATGACGCGTTCAATGACTGCTGTCCAGAATGAAGGAAAACATCTGCAGGGAACCATCAGCTATACCACAAGTCCGGTCCACAGTACAGAGACGTTCATCGACATGGCCGAAGAGCTCTACAGCCTCGGCTGCAACTCCATCTGTATCAAAGATATGGCAGGACTCATCATGCCGGAGGCAACCCGCGAACTGATCACCGGCATTAAGAGACGCATCGATATCCCAGTCTGTCTGCACACCCACTCAACAAGCGGCATTGCCCCGATGAGTTATCAGGCAGCTGTTGAGGCAGGAGTCGATATCCTTGACACCGCCATGTCCCCGTTCGCCGGCGGAACCTCACAGCCTGCAACCGAAAGTATCGTCGCATCCTTGATCGGTACCGAACGCGACACCGGTATCTCCCTTTCCGTTCTCCGTGACATCAAGAACGAAGCGTCCGCAGTCCGCTGCAAATATGACTGTCTCATCAACCCGATCTCGGTTCGGATCGACAGCGATGTTCTGATCTATCAGCTCCCGGGCGGTATGATCTCAAACCTTGTCTCCCAGCTCAAAGAACAGGGAGCACTTGACAAGATGGATGATGTGCTGCTCGAAATTCCGGTGGTCAGAAAAGATCTTGGATACCCGCCGCTGGTCACGCCGACCTCGCAGATTGTCGGAACCCAGGCTGTTCTCAATGTTCTGATGGGCGGCAGGTACAAGACGGTGACCAACGAGGTCCGCGACTATCTGAAGGGAATGTACGGAAAGTCTCCGGCTCCACTCGATAATGCGCTGGTCACATCAATTATCGGTGATGAGGAACGCATCGACTGCCGCCCGGCAGATACGCTTGGCCCGATCTATGATAAGATGAAGACCGATGCCGAGTCGCAGGGTCTGATCAAAAAGGAGGAGGATGTCCTGACCTACATTCTCTATCCGGCAATTGCCCCGGCATTCCTGAAAGGCGAGAAGACCGCAGAGGCACTCCCTGCCGTTGCACCTGCGGGTGCTGCGGCAGCGCCCGCGGTTGACATTGATATCCCACGATCGATGGAGGTTGAGGTTGACGGCGAGGTGTTCATGGTCAGGATTCTGTCGGTCGAAGGCGAGTCGGTCTCTGCCGGCAGCTCGGAGCCAGGGAAACGCCAGACCTCCCGCGGCGATGTGCCGGGTGGTGTGAAGAGCAGTATTCAGGGAATGGTGCTTGACATTAAGGTACAGATGGGTCAGAAGGTTTCGGCAGGCGACACTCTTCTCGTGCTGGAGGCCATGAAGATGGAAAACCCGGTGGTCAGTCCGGTTGACGGAACGGTTACGGAGATCTTTGTGGAGAACGGTGCGGTTGTACAGAGCGGCGACGTTCTCGTGGTGGTGAAATGAACAAAGACCGGTACTTCGACAAGGTTCTGGTCGCAAACCGCGGCGAGATCGCAATTCGCGTGATGCGTGCATGCCGTGAGATGGGCATTGAGACTGTGGCGGTCTACTCGGATGCGGATGCGGATGCTCTGCATGTGAAGTATGCGGACGAAGCGTTCATGATCGGTTCTGCGCATCCGACGAAGAGTTACCTGAATATGGATCGTATCTTGGAGGTCGCACAGATGGCGGGAGCCGATGCGATTCATCCGGGATACGGATTTCTTGCGGAAAAAGCTGCATTTTCTGCTGCGGTGAGCAAGGCTGGCCTGACCTTTATTGGTCCATCGGAAAAAACGATCTCGATGATGGGATCAAAGATCGGATCAAAGCAGGCGATGGCTGATGCTGGCGTTCCGGTACTGCCGTGGACGCGAAGTACCGAGCATGATGAGGCGAAGGCGTTTGCAGACTCGATCGGTTACCCGGTAATCGTGAAGGCTTCGGCTGGCGGCGGCGGTATCGGCATGACGATTGTTCGCAGCGCTGCTGAAATGGATGAGGCGATCGAGAAGTCGATGCGCACAGCTGCGTCTGCATTCGGTGACCCGACGGTGTTCATCGAAAAGTATCTGGAAAACCCGCGACACATTGAGGTGCAGATCTTTGCAGACTCCAAGGGCGATGTTGTTCACATGTTCGAACGCGACTGTTCTATTCAGCGCCGTCACCAGAAACTGGTGGAAGAGGCACCGTGCCCGATCATGACACCTGAGCTGCGCGAAAAGATGACGCAGTCTGCAATGACGGTCGCAAGGACCTGCAACTATGAGAATGCCGGAACGGTGGAGTTTCTGTATGACAACGGGAACTACTACTTCATGGAGATGAACACCCGTCTGCAGGTGGAGCACACGGTAACAGAACTCATCACCGGTCTTGACATGGTGCGGATGCAGATCAAGGTTGCGGCAGGCGAGCCTCTGCCGTACTCGCAGGATCAGATCATCTGCCGGGGCCACGCGATTGAGTGCCGTATCAATGCCGAGGATCCTGCGAACAATTTTGCGGCTGATGCCGGAAAAATTACCCGCTACCGGTCTCCCGGAGGACCGGGCATTCGTATTGACAGTTGTATTCACGTAGGGTACTCGATTCCTCCGCTGTACGATTCGATGATCGCCAAACTCTGCGCCCGCGCGATGACCCGCGAGGAAACAATTGCCAGAATGCGCCGCGCGCTGATGGAGTATGTTATCCTTGGCGTGAAGACGACACTGCCCCTGCATTATGCAATTATGAACAATCCTCAGTTCGTTGCCGGAGATACGCACACGAATTTCCTTGAAGAGCCTGCGGTGAAAAAGTATCTGCCGCGCTATATGCGGGAGAGCGAGACGCGTATGAACCAGCTTGCAGACTCGCTCGGCCGCGGAAAGGAGAAGACGATTGCGGTGACGGCTGCGGTGAATGCCTATATGGCAGCAGCTGCGGCGAAGAATGCGAAGGGGAAACAGTAACCCTTCTTTTTTGGAATAAAATCAGTAACGTATATATTTGGAAACATCCTTCTTGTAATGCACTTCTTGCTGCGGTGGCCTAGCTGGTTAGGGCGCGGGACTCATAATCCCGAGGTCGGGGGTTCGGATCCCTCTCGCAGCACTTTTCAAACGATTTTATGATTTTATTTGTGAGAACAATACGAGACCTACTATTTCTCTTTCTGAGTGAGTTTCAATCTCGGAGATGAAATTTTTGATCGCCATTTCTACGAACTGGGATAGATTAATTCCATTTTCTCGAACAAATGCAATGCACTCCTCCGGCAATGTGATGTTTACCGGTTTTCTCATGCGATTGTTTTTTTGTATTTTTTCTTTATGCGCCATTTTTTTCTCATTCATCGTATGTGGGTGACATCATGAAATATTTTCGTCCTTTTTTCTAACAGAAGTTGCGCGGTGTGGTGTCAAAAAAAATTTAGTTTCTTTTTTTCTGAAAAGTGTAATCGAGGGAGGTACGATGAGAAAAAAAACCATACTCACCACTCCAACATAAAACCGATAAATTTGCCAGCTGTTATCCAGTGAGGTCGAGAAGGACGCAGGCGATTAGCCGGAGTCCCGACCGAACGCAAGATAACAGCGATTGGCAAATTTGGAATCTGTGTGAATCTGTGGTTGGTTTTTCCAAGTAAAATCCACTCACCACTAACCTGTTCACATTTTTCAGAAAAAAAACAGACTAAATTTTTTGACACCACACACCACGTAAGTCCTATTGAAAAAAATAGTTCACTTTTTTCCTGCGACAGCACATTTTTTCTGTACGCACATGTGCGCACATCTGTATACGTGGTGAACACGTCCAATAACTCGTGTCGAAAATTTTCAATTTTTTCGACAGATGCAAACACATCTGTATACGCGGTGAACACGTCCGACAACTCGTGTCGATATTTTTTGATTTCTTCGACAGATAGATATGGGTGGTAAACAATATTATTCAAAGAGACAATGGCGCACACAGATCCGAACACCCCCTACAATACCATGCCAAATCTTCCACCGGAGGCTGAGATTGAGACGATTCGGATATGGAGAGCCTGTGCTGAAGCAAAAACATCTCTTGCACGGATGCGGGAAGCAGGCAAACTCATTCCAAACCAGAGGATCCTCATCAGCTCCATCCCGTTACTCGAAGCAACTGCGAGTTCCAGAATTGAAAATATTTTCACCACCAGTAATGCCCTCTACACTGCACTCTCGGTTCCTGAGGAAATATCAGATCCGGCAACAAAGGAGGTGCTTCGGTACCGGGAAGCACTCGCTGTCGGCGTCGGCGAATTAAAGTCCGGAAAAAAACTCGGAGAAATACTGCTGACCCGTGTCTGTTCCGTTCTGCTGGATCATGAGGTTGATCGACGAAGAGCGGGCGCAGATACTTACATCAAAGGCCCGGAAGGACGCGTGTACACTCCTCCGGATGATCCAATCATTCTCGAAGATCTGATACACCATCTGGAAGAGTACATAAACGGCGACAGGGAACCTGACCCGCTGATTCGTCTCGCACTAATTCACTATCAGTTTGAAGCAATACATCCGTTCGGGGATGCGAACGGAAGGACAGGGAGAATTCTGAATATATTATACCTGATCGATCAAGATCTCCTCGATATCCCGATACTCTACCTCAGCCGGCATATCATCCAGCACAAATCCGAATATTACCATCGACTTCGGCAAGTTACCGAGAACGAGGAGTGGGAGGAGTGGATTGTTTTCATGTTGAACGCGGTCAGGGAAACCGCTGACTGGACCTATGACCGGATTCAGGCGATCAAATCCCTGATGGATGAAACGATTGAGATCTGTAAAGAGCGTCTGCCGAAGATTTACTCGTATGATTTAGTTGAAGAAATATTTCTTCAGCCGTACTGCAAACCTGCTTTTCTTGTTGATATCGGTATTGGAAACCGGCAGACCGCGATGAAGTATCTGAAGGCCCTCGAAGATACTGGCATTCTTGCATCGATACGGATCGGAAAGGAGCGGATCTATGTGAACACCAGACTGTTTGAACTGCTGAAGTTCATCGATGAGTAGACGTCACCGATACTTCAGGTACTCCAGAAACCGCTTGACCGCAAGAGACGCAGTTTTGGTATCACGGAGAGCAATGCCGATGTTGCGGAACGCAGGAACGTTCAGTTCCTTTGCAGCAATTTTATAGGGGACACGCCGGAGAATCAGCTGCGGCAGGATGCTGATGCCAAGCCCGCTCTCGACCATCGACATGATCGCGTAGTCATCCCATGTCGTGAAGTGTACCTTTGGCGTCAGATGATTTCTCTCAAAGATCTCGGAGATCTCTGCCTTCGCCCCTTTCTCCAGAAGCATAAATGGATCATCACAAAGTGCCTGAACCGGAAATTTTTCGCAGTCCGCGAGACGGTGATCCTCAGGCAGGATCACACGCAGCTGATCCTGTTCGAGAAAAATTGTTTCTAAGTCAGGATGAGTGGGGAGACGGAGGAACCCGCAGTCCACGCGGCCCTCCAGAATCCATCGCTCAATCTCGGTGTAGTCGCCGAGCAGCAGTTCGTAATCGATGTTCGGGTAATCCTTCTGGAACTCTTTGATGATGTTCGGCAGCCAGTGGGTTGCGACGCTGGAGAATGTTCCAATCCTGATGAGGCCGGTTTCCAATCCATTCAGTTCGTTCATCTGCATCTGGAGTTTCTGAAACTCGTCGCAGACGCGTTGAGCATGCGGCAGAAGTTTGAGTCCTTCGGAGGTGAGCCTCACTCCGGCACGGCTTCGTTCAAGCAGTGCTACCTTCCATTCGGTTTCGAGATCATGGATCATTCGGCTGATTCCCGACTGGGAGCAGCCGAGTGCCTCGGCTGCTTTGGTGAAGCTGCCTGACTCCACAGTTTTGATGAATGCCTGATACTTTTGAATGTTCATATCCATGCGGTTTTCGCCACCAATACATCCGTTTTTGTAATTTAAAACTAATAAAACATTTGTTTTTGTAATCTTTAAATAGCTAAAGAGAGATATGTGTAGCGAATGAATGGGGCTTACGCTGCGTACGTCGTTTCGCTGATTCTGTTTGGTTTGAATGGAGTTGTGGCGAGCTACATCTCTCTTCCCAGTGATCAGATTGTATTCTTGCGGACGCTCATCGGCAGTGTTGTGCTGCTCTCGGTCTTTCTTGGCCTGCGAAAAAAGTTTACGTTCCTTCAATACAAGCGGGATTTTTTGTATGTTGCAGCATCCGGTGTTGCGATGGGGGCAAGCTGGATATTTTTGTATGAGGCGTACCAGCTGATTGGTGTGAGTGTTTCCTCACTTGCCTACTACTGCGGGCCGGTTATTGTTATGCTGTTTGCGCCGATTTTGTTCCGCGAGAAGCTGACATGGGTGGGCATTGCAAGTTTTGTTGTTGTGTTGTTCGGGACATTTTTTGTGAACGGCGATGTTTTGTTGGCAGGGGGAAACGGCTGGGGACTGTTTTGCGGGGCGATGTCTGCGGTGATGCATGCGGCGATGGTTATCTGTACGAAAAAAGCGGTACATATCGGTGGGCTGGAGAATGCGACATGGCAGCTGATCTTTAGTTTTCTTGCGACCGTTGCGTTTATGATATGTATCGGCGGAAGCTTTTCGTTCGAGATTGCAGCAAGTGATTGGCTGCCGATTTTGATCCTTGGTGTGTTCAATACCGGCATCTGCTGTTATTTGTATTTTTCTTCAATCGGTCATCTACCGATTCAGACTGTATCCATCTGCGGATATCTTGAGCCGTTGTCGGCTGTTGTGTTCTCAGTACTGCTGCTTGGAGAGGTGATGCTGCCGGTGCAGATCTTTGGAGCGGTACTGATCTTAGGGGGCGCTATGGCAGGAGAGATGTATGTGTATCGGAGTAAGGAGAAGGTGTTAGGATGAGAATTTGAAACGCGAATGGCGCGAATCACATGCCTTCCACACGCCGTTCCGTCGTGTTCAACTCCTCCTTTCAGGAGTCGTTTCGGCCTGCTCACCGCTTCGCGGAATAAAAAAATCACCAATGGCGATTTTATTTGTGTTTTGCTGAAAAATGGTGAACGGATTGCAGGAAGGCGATTTATATATCTCAACCATCTACATTTTTCAGAAAAAATCTGAATGAGATGAGCTCGTGACATCACTTATGTGTCGATTTTTTTCAAATTATTTTCTCTACTACTACTATGTACTGTACTTCAAAGTACAGTACAGTAAGAAAAGAAGAGAAAAACATCGGGGAGGAAAAAAGTGTTAGGCAGTCGCCCAAGAGATCATAGACTACATCCCTCTAATCTTTCCAAGGAATTCTGAGTGCAATAAAATCCCATTAATCACATTTGAATAAACAAAAATCTTCCCTAGCACAATCTATAACCACCCATCCGACAAATATATTCACAGGAGGAATGCCGGCCTCATACCTATACCAAAAAGACCGGCCGATCACCACCATGAAAACAATACTCTACTACTTTACCGGTACTGGCAACAGCCTTGCGGTTGCAAAAGCCATAGCCGACCGGCTGGCTGACACAGAACTCGTCCCCATCCCCATGCTCATGCTCAAAGGCGAAATGATCCATGCGCCAAAAGACGCAAACATCGGCATCGTCTACCCGATGTATGCGCTCGGCCTGCCGAACATCGTCGTAAACTTCTTCAAAATCCTTGACCTCAAAGAAGCAGGTTACGTCTTCTCCGTCGTCACCGAAGGAGGAAAATTCGGCTCACCCACCAAACAGATTGCAGCCCTCACCAAAACAAGCGGTCACGACCTCAACGCTGCATGGTGGATTCAGATGCCGGACAACTACATCCCCATGTCTGCGCCGCCCGCAAAACCGGAACAAAAAATCATCCGTGAAGACGCACTCAGAAAAGTTGCCGTCCTCGTCGATGCCGTTGGCAAACGCCAGCCCAGACCAATCGACCTCACCATCCCGGGAAAAATCCTCAAGTTCGTGATGTACAAACCATTCATCAAAAGAATTCACACATTCGGCAAAAAATTCGTCGTCAGCCCAAGCTGCAACGGCTGCCTCATCTGCCGCGATGTATGCCCGGTCAACAACATCGAAGCACTTGCAAAAGGCAAAAAACAGTGGCTCGACCACTGTGAAGGATGCCTCGCCTGCCTGCAGTTCTGCCCGGTCGAAGCCATCTCCTGCGGAGGAAAAACCGACGACCGGCCAAGATACCACCACCCCAACGCCACCGTCGCCGACATGAAAGCACAAAAAGGCATGAATCCCGACGAACCAAAACAATAATCATCTTTTCTTTTTTTCCTGCGGAGATCACCAACCCCTCAGGGGCTTTCTTTTATCCTTTGAAAATCAATACTACTAAGCTATGGAACTACCCCGGTATGATATCAACAAATATGATCCGAAACGGATGATGCTCATCCCGTTTTTGATCTTTCTTGTTGCCGCGGCCATCGTCGGATTCACCTTCGTGACCACCGGCATGCCCGTCACCCCCGGCATCGACTTTGCCGGCGGTACCGCCGTGACAATTCACACCACCGATACCAAAGAACAGATCGCTGCATACTACGCAGACTATCCCATAAAATCCATTGACGAAGGAGTCGGCAGCGGAGGATACTACCTCAAGTTCGGACCCATGTCCAACGAAGAGATGATGCAGTTCAACGAAGACACACTCGCCAAATACCCTGACGCAAGCATCGACCAGATTGGTGCAAGCTTTGGCGCAACACTCCAGTCCCAGGCGATGATCGCAATCCTCTTCGCCTTCATCGGCATGGCAGTTGTAGTCTTTATTGCGTTCCGCAAACTCATCCCTGCAGCAACAGTCGTGTTTGCCGGAGTCGCCGACATCACCATCACCGCAGGCGTCATGAACGTTGTCGGAATCGAACTCTCCCTTGCAACCACCGCAGCACTTCTCATGCTGATTGGTTACTCGGTTGACAGCAACATTCTGCTCACGAGTAAAGTACTCAAACGCCAGGGAAAACTTGCCGACAAAATGGCAGGTGCATTCCACACCGGATTCATCATGACCACCACAACGCTCGGGGCAATTGTTGCCATGTTTATCGTTGCCCTGATCGGCCAGGTGCCGACGCTCTACAATATTGCGGCGGTTCTGATCATTGGTCTGATCTGCGATATGATCTTCACCTGGGCGTTCAACGCAGGAGTTCTCCGCATCTATATGGAAAAAGAGGAGAACACCAAACAGCCTGCTGCAAATAAACCAAAGATTAAGGGGTCGAAATCATGAGCGAAAAGAAATCATCAGGATGGCTGTCAACCATCAAGGACGTGCGCGTCCTTCTGGTCATCATCCTTGTCATCATCTCCCTTATCGCAATCTTTGTTCCGTTCGGCGACCGCGGTGACGCAATGACCAACCTCCAGTTCGGTCTGGACCTCGACGGAGGTTCATGGATTCAGCTTGAGTTCCAGGCAGAAGTTGTCACGATCGGTTCCGGGGCTGATGTAAATACAGTTGCCGAAAAGATGGGAGCTGAGCTTGACTGCACCGTGATACCAATAGATCAGTATCATCTGGAGGTCCAGAAGAAGGCAACCGAAGAAGAACTTCGTGCCGCAGTTGAAGCGGCAGGCGCGACCTTCATCGGTTACGAAAAAGGTGTCAGCTCCGCGACCGCAGATACCGTCAAACGAATTCTTGAGTCCAAGGTCAACAGTCTTGGAACAAGCGACGTGAAAGTCAATACTCTGGCCAACACGAACGGTGTTTCCCAGTATGTCCGCATTGAGATGGCGGGCGTTGACATGCAGACCGCCCAGCAGCTCGTCGGCAAGCAGGGTCTCTTTGAGATCAGAATCGTTACCTCGGGTAACGAGACCGCTCATGTCCTCTACGGCGATGCGGTCGCATCTGTGCAGAACCCGACGCAGAATCCGGCAGGTTCCAACAACTGGGGTGTCGGATTCAACATCAACAATGACGGAGCAAAGGCTCTGCAGCAGGCAGCGATTCAGTACGGAGCTACCACCAACCCGCAGGCACATAATCTGAATATGTATCTGGATGGCGAGGAGGTTTACAGTGCCCCGCTCTCGAATGATCTTGCGATGCAGATTGCAACCCATGCGGTGAACAGTCTGTATGCCGGAACCGGTTCGGGCGAGGCAGGACAGAAGCAGGCTCAGGAGCTGGAGATTCACTTACGTGCAGGCGCACTGCCGGTGCAGGTGGAGATCGCAGGATCCGGATCAACGTCTGCGACGCTGGGCGACTACTTTAAGATCGTCTGTCTGATTGCAGGTATTGCCGCACTTGCGGCGGTTGCGGTTATGGTTTATCTCCGTTACCGGGTAATTGAGATTGTTCTGCCGATGATTGCAACAAACGTTGCAGAGATTATCATCCTGCTCGGTATTGCAGTCTTCATCCAGCAGCTGGATATTGCGGCGATTGCTGCATTGATCGCGGTTCTTGGAACTGGTATTGATCAGCTGGTGATCATCACTGATGAGGTGGTGCATGAAGGAAAAGTTCCGTCACAGGCTTTGTATATGAAGCGGCTGACACGGGCACTGACTATCATCACGACATCTGCGGCAACGGTTATCATCGCAATGTTCCCGTTGATCCTGATGGACCTCTCGACCCTCAAGGGTTTTGCGATCATCAGCATCCTTGGTATTCTGATTGGTGTCCTTATCACAAGACCGGCGTACGGTAAGATTGTGATGGATATCATGGCGAAGTGAGAAAAATATTTTTTTTCTTTTTTTGTTGGTGTTTTGATCATAGCTCCGTGGGCGGCTCACAAATACCCCCGGCAAATCTTTATTCCTGCTCACATGCAACAACCTTTGCATGAAAATTTCGGTTGCCGCGAGCGTCATTGCAATCCTCGTCCTCACCATACTTTCCGCAGGATGTATCGGGGACCAGACAACCGACATCACGCTTGGCAACCAGTCGATCG
Organism: Methanorbis furvi; assembly: GCF_032714615.1. Classification (NCBI taxonomy): domain Archaea; kingdom Methanobacteriati; phylum Methanobacteriota; class Methanomicrobia; order Methanomicrobiales; family Methanocorpusculaceae; genus Methanorbis; species Methanorbis furvi. Next base: position 21,192 of record NZ_JAWDKA010000001.1, on the reverse strand, counting down.
GAAAAATTACCATAACACCGGTCTACGAAAATATGTTCTCCAACACCTCCATTCAGGACAAATTCAATGTCAAAATCGAACTGTTCGGCATGGTCTTCTCTAAAGACGGCGTAACAAAAGCAGAGGCCGACGACATTGCCGCAGGAATTCTGAATCCTGAAGGTGCTCTCAACATGTCATTTGTGAATGACTCCGGACTTACAATGCCTGAGATCAACGACGAAAGCCCGAACCTCACCGCATTCATGGACAATATTTTCAACATGCCGCTAACCAACAGAGACAAAAACAAAACCATCAACAACATCGACTGGGACGGGGCATTTACTCGAATGCAGGAGTCGATGAACCGCACCAGCTCACTGCTTGGTCTATCAGATACATAAATAATCTCAGACGGAAAATGGACTGGTATGCATCATCGATACCTCCTGCTCTGTGTAATACTCCTTCTTCTTGCAAGCCCTGCGGCAGCAGTGGAATATGACAACACCCTCACCGTATCTTTTTCCGGTTACGACGACTCGTCCCCGGTGCAGGTGTATCCGAACGGCTCAACCGTCATCATCCCGTACGGCAGTACGGTATGGATCGGGGCAACCCAGTACCCGGGCGGAACCTGGGACACCACCGTTCCAAATCTCTACTTAATCAAACCATCAGGAAAAGAGATCGTCCAGCTGAACTTCGGTAACGTGCAGGGACTGTTCAGCATAACCTATCATGTCCCGGCAGTCTACTACACGAACGGCGCTCCACAGACAATCACTCTCCAGCTGAACGTGGGAGACGTCGGCGGCGACTCGTATCAGGACTCCATCTATGCAAAACATCCAAATCAGTACACCCTCCTCTTCTCTGATGCATATCCAATCATTCTCAACGGAGGGACCACAGCACAGTTCACGTTTGGAAATCCCTATGACGCACCCTACATCCGCCTCATCTCGGTGACCACAAACGGTGCAGTCATTCCCCAGAACGCGGAAATTGTAATGATCCCGCAGAAATCTGCAAACCCGATCCCGACTCCGGCCCAGCCCTACACTGCCCTCTACGACATGAAGGTTGAAAATATTCCGACCGCCTCGATCAAAGAGGTTGATTTCCTCTTCGGTGTACCGGTAGGTGTGGTAACTGATGCAGGATTTGATCCAAGATATGACATCGAGCTTCTCCGCTACACCAATGCATGGGAAAAACTTGAGACCTCCTATGTCTGGGAAGGGGAGGGACAGCAGGCAGGAATGGACTGGTATGCGGCAAAGTCTCCGGGATTTTCCTACTATGCCGTAGGTTTTGCAGAGAATGTGACCAAACTCCCAGACGAAGTTTTTGGAACGCCGACGCCGACCGCGACAACTGAAGTTGTCACACAGCCAACAACCGTCCCCATCAGAACCGCGAGCGTTCCAACCCCTCCGCAGGAGTCATCATCATTCATGTTTGCAGGAATTTTTGTATTGGGAGCTGCGGTAGCAGTGGTGCTCCGCCGCTGACTCACAAAATATTTTCCAGCAAAAACTTGCAGCCGATCAGAATGAGAATAATGCCGCCGAAGATCTCCATCTTGTTGCCAAACGCATCCCCGAGTTTACTGCCGGCAACAACGCCGACAAAAGAAAACACAAACGTGACAATACCGATGATGATCGCGGCGAGAAAAATTTCCTGGCCGAGCAGTGCATAACTTACACCGATCGCAAGTGCGTCGATGCTTGTGGCGATCGCAAGAACTGCGAGAACTTTCCAGCCGGTGAGATCAATGCCGGCTTCTTCGCCGCCAAAGAGTGCGTCGTAGATCATTTTTCCTCCGACAAACAAAAAGAGGAAAAAGACGATCCAGTATCCGTACGGGTCGATGAGGTTGGTGATCGGAACACCAATCACGTAGCCGATCAAAGGCATCGCAAACTGGAAAAATCCGAACAGAAGACCAGCGGTAAGAGCGGTCTTGAGAACATCTTTTTTGAGTGATGCGCCTCCTGCGAGCGAGACGGAAAATGCATCCATCGCAAGGCCGACTGCGATTAAAAGAGTGGGGATGAGGTACTCCAGCATGGATTTACCACACAGGTTTGCCGTTTTTGCGAACCATGTCCACGCCTTCCGGGTCTTCGACGACCACAACGAAGGTTCCGTGGCACGGTTTTGTGTACCCGTAGATCAGTTTTTCGTCTTTGACGCCGACGATGACCGGCGGGATTCCCATCAAGGGTTTTTCGAGCAGTTTGAATCCGGGCGGGACTTCATACTTTTCGGTGCTGTTGCTTTTGATGATGTCTCTGGCTTCTTTGAAACTGCAGTTTTTCGCCAGGACTTCGTAGTTCATATTTTCAAGGCAGCCCATTCCAGAACCTCGTCGATTTTTGCAAGAAGCGGTTTTGTGTTGTGTGTAACCGGTGCTACAACTTTTTCTGCAGGAAATTCAATCTCCTGAGCGATGTCGTAAGCATGTTCGCCAAACAGGATGGTGACCATTACAGATTTTGGCGCAAGAGCTGCGGCGGTTGCGGTGTAGGTAAGTCCTGCGTCATTGTGAATCAGGGAGATTATCAGCGGGTAGCTGACTTTGCCGTCCGCAAGATCACTAATGGTCCGGTCAACGTCGCGGTACTCTTTGATGTAGTATTTTTTCGGGTCGCTTGCCACGATCAGCTGTTTTGCCGACGGGTTTGCAGCGAGTACCAGGGTTTTGCCGAGATCGTTTATGAAATCAGCAATATAGAGAGCAATCGGCGACTGGACCGGAATCTGCGGGCACCCTAATAGGAGGAGCACTTCAGCGGTCATACGTGATTGTACTAGTGGCGCTTAGAAGGGATAAATATTGGTCTGTGGGTGGTTTTGTTTTTTATTCATGAACAGCCCACGGAAAATCGGAGTACACGGAAATTTCACGGAAAAAACATCACGGAGCAGACGTGAACATCACGGAAATAGATTTTTAGAATTTCCTGTGCGAAGTTGTGATAAAATAGAAATGAAGAAAATATTTTTTTTACTTCAGTGAAATTCTGTGTGTTCCGCTTTTCTGTGGGCGGAGCTATAAAAAAAAAGAAATGAAGAAAATATTTAGATGCAGTCTTTGAGCTGGAACTTGAACGGGCCGAGGTTGCCGCCATAGTTTCCTGCGGTGATCTTGACGACACCCGGAACTCTGCATGCTGCCTGAACGCCTGCCTTCATTGCTGCATTTACGCTTGCCACATCGACACCGTCAATGACAATTTCGTAGACTGCCTTGACGCCTGCCGGAATCTCGGTGTCCTCGACTTTGGCTGCGATGGACGGACAGAACTTTTCGTTGGTGGATGCGCCCATGAACTTGTACTTCTTGGAGCCGACCTTGGAACCTGAAGAGACAACGCCTCCCGGGAACGGAGTGATACAACCCGGGACATCGGCAATTGCCGTGACTGCAGCTTCTGCTGCAACCAGTGCAGACATCTGGGAGTCGCCCATGATCAAGAAGTTGCCGCCTGCGACACCTTTGACTGCGCCGACCTCCTCCTCAATGATGAAGTCGCCGCCCATGATTGGGATGGACCAGCACTGGATACCGCCAACCTCGACCTTGGACTCATAGCCGTCGCCGAAGAAGTGGAGCTTGACCGGAATGATCTCTTCAGATCCTGCTTTGCCGTTGAAGACTGCGGTGGTCGGTGCGGTCAGGACACATTCTGCAATGCGTTCAAGAACCTGTTCCTTGAGTGCCTTCTTGCCGCAGCAGATCAGGATTGAGTAGCCAGGGCGGTGGTCCGGAGTCTCGGATGCCGAGAGGAACTTTTCAATGCCTGCTTCGCACGGACATCCAATCGTGGAGGTTGCAAAACCGGTTGCTTCGGTTGCTGCCTTGTATGCCCATTCCTTCGATACTGCAGTGATTACGACACGGGCGACCCACACCGGGAAGCCTTCTGCATATGTGTCTTCGAGTATTACACCGTTGAATTCCATATGTTCACCAGTTTTAGTGATAGTATACCAATAGGACACCAAAGATAAATAGCATTTTCTTTCCATCTGATTTTGGCATCAGCATAACTTATATGCGTGACCATGCTGAATAGACTGCTATGAGAAAATCCATGATTGCAGCTCTGGCCCTGCTGCTGATTCTCCTCGTGTTCGCACTCCCCGCGTCTGCGGCAGAGGGGGAAACCGGAGCACTCTCCGTGGTATCATCACCGTCCGGCGCTGATGTCTACGTGGGAGATATGTACGTTGGTCAGACGAACAATGCATTTGTAAATATTTTGCAGGGAACCTACACGGTTCGTGTGGTGAAGGCAGGATATAATGTGTATGTGGTGGAAAATGTCTACATTCCCGGAGGGTCCAGTGCGAATACAGTTCCAATGTCGGCAGACTTGCAGAAGTCAGTGAACATGGGAGGTCTCATTGTGGACAGTTCGCCAACCGGCGCTTCGGTCTATGTGGATGATGTCTTTTGCGGGACGACACACTACGGTGGTCTGCAGATTGCGGATCTGATTCCTGGCACTCATACGATACGCTTTGAGCTTGCCGGCTACAAACCCTACACGGTGACTGATTATAATACACCGGCCGGGTACGGAACTCCTCTGACCAATGTCAACCTCGTTCCAATCGCAACGCCGACGCCGACGCAGACGTCTTCGGGACCGGCAACGACTGCTTCGATGATGCTTGATTCTTCGCCGTCCGGTGCGACTGTGTCCGTGAACAATGAGTTCCGCGGCTATACACCGCTCACGCTTTCAGGATTTGTGCCTGGGAGTTACAGTGTGTTGATCAGTCATGACGGGTATATGGCATGGCAGTCAACGATGACGGTTTCTGCAGGAGAGACGGTGAGACAGACTGCGTATCTGAACCCGGCATCTGCTGTACCAACGCCGACTCAGTCTCCCGCAGGAGTTGTGCCAATATTTGCCGGAGTGCTTGCGGTGGCCGGCTGCCTGATCTTTTTCAGGCGCTAAATTTTTTTGGCTTTGCCAATAAATTCGTTTATGGGTAACTAACGCACGTCGTAGCTCCGCCCACGGAAAAACGAGACGCATGCCTTCGGCCTGCTTACCGCTCCGCGGGAGCACACGGAAATTTCACGGAAAAAAACATCACGGAGCAGACGTGAACATCACGGAAATAGATTTTTTAAAATATCGGAGGCGGAGATATGATAAAAAAAGAAATGAAGAAAATAATTATTTTACTTCCGTGCTGTTCACGTCTGCTCAGTGATGTTTTTTTTCTGTAAAATTCCGTGTGCTCCCGCGGAGCGGTAAGCAGGCCGAAGGCATGCGTCTCGTTTTTCCGTGGGCGGAGCAACAAACAATGGGCAACACCAACTTTTTTGATCAAATACTACTTATGCGGCCGCGTCCACTATTTTTGTAATCACTTCCTTTGGGAGACGGAGACGTTCCATGCTGAAACATCTGTGTATATTTTGTCTGATTGCTGCCCTCCTGCTGATCGCTCCGGCAGCGGCAGCAAATGCCTCGGTAATAGAAAATACGAACTTCATTACAGTGCAGTCCAGCCCGCCGTACGCTGATGTCTATATTGACGGTGTGTACAAGGGAAAAACACCGGTGAGTGCTCCTGATTATTATGAGGGACATTATGAAGTTCGTGCAGTTCTTGCCGGATATGATGAGTATGTTGTTCCTGATTTGTATGTGAAGCCCCAGGGCTCTGGCGTTGCTTCGGTCACGGCAAATCTGATGAAGAACACCTCGATTGCAGGCGTGATTGTGTACAGCGATCCTGATGGTGTTCGCGTATATGTGGATGATGTGTATGCGGGAACTGTTCCGCCGCTGAAGGATGGAGGACTGCAGCTTGCCGGTTATGCTCCTGGCACTCACACGTTCAGGTTTGAGAAGGACGGCTACAATACGATGACGAAAAATAATTATGTGCTGAGTGCCGGAAACACGGAGACCATTCGTGTAACGCTTGGCAAAGCCGCCCCAACAGAGACCCCGACAGTTGTTGTTACCACAGTTCCGACAACAACAGCCACAACTTTTGCACCGGCCGCACCAACGAAATCTCCGGTGCCGCTCGCAGGAGTACTGATCGGTCTTGCGGCAGCTGCTCTTCTTCTGAGAAGAGATTAATTATTTTTTCAAAAAATATTTTTCAAAAAAAATTCTGCAAAACTTTTTTTTTTTATTTCGAGAGAATTTTTTCTCATGAGGAGTTACGCGGTGATGAGTTTCATTGTTTGGGATTATTCTGTAGGTGGTTACTCCAAGCGAGGCCACAGTCAAAGAATTCTTTTTCCTTATGCTATTTCACACCGCGTAACTCCAATTAAGAAAAAAAATATTTTTCAAAAATATTTTTCAAAAAAAAATTTCCACAAAATTTTCTCTACTTCGAGAGAACTTTTCTGCGGAAATATTTCATCGGATACGGCAGGGCAAAACAGCACACAACCGCGAGCCCCATAAACACAACCTGCCAGGTGAGGGCAGTCGGCATGCCGATACTATCGGCAAGAGCACCGATCACTACAATCGACACCGCACTCAATGCCTGCGGAATGCCGATCACAATACCTGACGCAAACCCGACACTGCCCGGCATCATCTCCTGCACGGTTGCGATCTCAATTGTTGCCGGAGCCATCAGGAAAAATCCTGCTGCAAGAAGTGACACAAGGGACAGAGGGGCAGGGAGCAGGAAAATTCCCAGGTATGCAGGAATCGAACAGGCGTAGGAGATCAAAAGTATCTCCTTTCGACCAAACCGATCGGAAGAAAATCCTGCGACAAGAGTCGCAATCATTCCTGCATAAAACATACCGGTCACAAACAGCGTTGCATAGAAGTAAGGGATGCCTGCATACGTAGTGAGGTAGACCGTTGCAAATGCCAGAAAACCGTAGTAGACCCAGGTTCGCATCGAACTAATCCCAAGCATCATTCCTGCCCGTCTCCATCCGGTTGAAGTGCCCGAAGCTGCTGCTCTGTCCTCTTTTTTCACGAGTTCAGGTTTTTGCGGGAACCGGAAGAGAATGGCGGTCACAATAATTCCTGGAATTATCAGATAGATGAGACCCGGAAGGCCGGCCCACACCAGAAGTGCGCCGGCAACAAGTGGTGCTGCCCCGTATCCGAAACTGCCGCCCACGGAAAACAGGGACAGGAGAGTTCCCCGGTTTGCGGGTGTGGAGAACTGATAGATCTGCTGATATGCATTCGGATGAAACATCGAGTTGCCGATTCCCGCAACAACTGCGAGGATCAGAAGAATCCAGTAGTTTTGGATGAACGCAAACATGCTGATGGCAACTGCGGTCATCAGCACTGACCAGCTGGCACCGATCGTCCATTTCCCATTGTCCTGCAGCCAGCCGGCGAGCGGCTGAACCACTGCAAGCGTGAGCGTGATAGCTGTTACCAGAAATCCTGCCATCGCGTATGAGGTGATTCCCTGCGAGGCAAAAACCGGAATTAGTACCGGCAGGCTCGCTGAGATCACCGGCAGATAGAAGTCAACTGCCCCGTGCCCTGCGGCAAGGACGGAGATACGTTTTGCAAGTTCGTTCATTCTATCCTTTCCAGATGCACAATTTCAACAGGGATCTCCAGAGAGTCTTTGGTGTGGAACGCAAACTGCCTGGGGATTACCAGACTTGCAGCAATTTTTTCCACCATTCTGGCACGGCCTTTTGTGTAGGCTGAGAGAAACGGGATACTCCCTGCATTGAATATGCCGTAGCAGGTTGGGGCGATCGCGAGAGCTGTGTCGATGAACGGCCGGTCGGCGTGCTCCTTTTGTGCGCCAAATGGCGGGTTCATCACGACAGTGTCGGCAGTGATTTCAAGCGGAGCGGCTCCCCCAATACGATGCTCGATGAATGTAATCTCGATATCGAACGCCTCGGCATTTTCGCGGGCAACAGCAAGTGCCGCAGAATCAAAATCAACGGCAGTCACTTCGGCCCCGAGCAGTGCAGCACCAACTGCAAGCATGCCGGTTCCGCATCCAAGGTCGCAGACGCGGGCACCTTCGATGTCGCCGTTCATGTTTGCGTGAAACAGCATGCGTGCCGCAAGCGTTGCGGGCGTCATGTACTGCTCGAATGATGCGTCAGGCCGGTCGAAGCCTTTGATCTTTTGAAGCTGTATCTCAAGCTGGCGGAGTTTCATATTTTTATTCTATCTCGTCAATTGCGTAGTCATCCCAGGACCGAAGCCCGAGCACAATCTCAAACTCGGCGGGCGAAAGCACAGGTACCGGAAATCTGCTCTGATCATCAAGCGCAAGCCGCGGGCATGCCGTGTTCACGTAAGCGTCAAAGCCGAGGTTGCGCAGCTGCATCTCCGAGACCTCGCGGATGAGAATGATCGAGGCTTTGTCGGTGAGGCTTTCAAGATACTTTGCCAGATCTTTTCTGCACTGACCGGATTTGGCGGAGAGCAGGATGCCGAAATTTTGTGCAGACTTTGCTTTTTCAATCTGCACAAACCGTTTGCGCAGCAGTCTGTCCGCCGAGACCTCCTGTATGCCTCCTTCAGCGTAGGGATCAAGGGCGAACGTCGGCTTTGCGGTTGCAAGCGAGACGCCGATTGCATGAAACACACCGGTTCCGATAAACAGATAGGCGTCAGCGTCCGCTGTCTTTGCTGATGCATACGTGCAGCCGAGTACCTGACCTGCGAGCGGAGTGCGGGATGATCCTGCGCCAGTAGTGGCGCAGACACCGTGATCGTTCAGCCATCGAACGATGTCGTCAGTCTGGTGGGCGTGCTGAATCGTTGTCACGACTCCGACTTTTCCAAAGTTCGAGAGAGTCGGAACTGCGGAGGCAAGGGTTTCGATGTCAATGTCCTGATGGAAGGGAATATAGATCACATTTTCCTGATTTGTGACCGGCGTGTGGCCGATGTGCACCAGTACATCAGCATCACAAAGTGCGTCGAGCGCGAGATCGCACGCGCCCCAGCATGCATCGCCAGAGATGACAACCTCAAACCCTTCGGCTCGCAGAGCGTTTGCAAGCATTGCGGTTCCCGGCTTCAGGCCCTCCGGCAGCTGGACGGCGACCCGCTGTGCGTTTCTTGCGTGAAGGTCATCGATCAGATCCGAAAGCGGAATCATACCAGGCTGCACCGCCGCTTCAGTGATTCAGACATGTGTAAGTAGTTTTGAGCGCCGGAAGAGAAACATCTATCGACTATATCGGTTTTGCATTTTTTTCATTCCGGGCTATTCACGATACCAACAACACAACACCGAACCGGATTCAAAAAAACACATAAATTTTTGGGTTGCTATTGGGTTATTATTGAAAATATATATTTTTTAGAATTACAAAATATTTAGTAAAAGATACTCAATAGTAATCATAGATTAATCTTATTATCCCTCGCAACCGACATGTAGATGGTACAAAACATGAAGGCGGTCTTAGGACTTGAAGACGGAACTATCATTACCGGCAGCGGATTCGGCGTTGAAGGCGTTGCAATCGGTGAAATGGTAGTCACCCTCGTATCCAACGGATACATGGAAGCCCTCAGTGACCCAAGCGCGGCAGGACAGCTCCTGATGTTCGGCTACCCGCTTGTCGGAAACTATGGCGCAAACCCCGATCAGCTCCAGAGCAGCAAAGTACATGCAGCGGGCGCAGTTGTCCGCGAGCTTTGCGAGTTCCCTAAGCACGAGCCTACTCTGGCGCAGTACTTCGAGGAGAACGGACTGATCGGAATCGAAGGAGTTGACACCCGTATGCTCACCATCAAACTCAGAGAACATGGTGTCATGCGTGCCGCACTCCTTACCGGCTCTGACGACGGACACGAAGCAGTCCGGCTCGCCCAGCACGCACCGGTTCAGGAAACCCGCGAGCTGATCCCAGACGTCACCTGCAAAGAAACCTATCATATCAAAGGCTCAGGAAAAAAGATCGCAGTGCTTGATCTTGGCTGTAGAAAATCCATTCTCCAGAGCCTGAATAATCGCGGCGCAGATCTCACTGTCTACCCGTACGGAACTCCGGCCGATGTAATCCTTGCCGGAAAACCGCAGGCACTCTTTGTCACAAACGGTCCCGGCTATCCGTTCGCCGCACCCAAAGCAGTCGCAACGGTCAAAGATATTCTTGGAACCATTCCGGTGCAGGGCGTTTGCATGGGAACCGAGATCATTGCCTGCGCACTTGGCGGAACGGTGGATAAACTCAAACTCGGCCACCGCGGCGCAAGCCAGCCGGTAAAATTCTCCGACGGCTCGGTCGCCGTCACCTTCCAGAGCCACGGCTACGCAGTCAATGGCGACAGCCTGCCGGAAGGATGCGAAGTATCCTGCGTCAACTTAAATGATCACTCAGTCGAGGGATTTGTCAACAATGACCTCGGCATCTACTGTGTGCAGTTCCACCCCGAACACGACGCTGTTCACGACGGAGCGGAAAAACCAATCTACGACATCATGTACAGAGGAATCCCAGATGCCTAAAAATCCAACACTCAAAAAAGTCCTCTTAATTGGTTCCGGACCGATTCAGATTGGACAGGCTGCAGAGTTCGACTACGCAGGAAGCCAGGCATGTAAAGCCGTCCGCGAAGAAGGCATCGAGGTCGTACTGGTCAACTCCAACCCGGCAACGATCCAGACCGACCCGGAAACCGCGGACAAAGTCTATGTCGAGCCGCTGAAGGCCGAGATAATTGCCGAGATCATCAAGAAGGAAAAGCCGGACGGAATTCTTTCCGGTATGGGCGGCCAGACCGGTCTCAACCTTACAGCAGAGCTCTACGAGATGGGCGCTCTTGAAGGCGTTCAGATTCTTGGAACACCGCTTGAAGCAATCTATCACGGCGAAGACCGTGAGATGTTCAAAAATCTCATGGTCGAGATCGGTGAACCGGTCCCGCGAAGTTTCATCTTAACCAAGATGGAACAGCTCGAAGAAGCATTCGCCGTCGTCGGCCTTCCGGCAATCATCCGTCCCGCATACACCCTTGGCGGCAGCGGCGGAGGAGTTGCCGCAACCAAAGAGGAACTCAGAAAAATTGTTGAGCACGGTCTTACCAAGTCCCGTGTCCACCAGGTGCTGATCGAAGAGTCGGTCAAAGGCTGGAACGAGATCGAGTTCGAAGTTATGCGTGACGCAGCCGACACCTGTATCATCATCTGCGGAATGGAAAATGTTGACCCGATGGGTGTACACACCGGCGAGTCTGTCGTAGTCGCACCGATTCTCACGCTGACTGCTGACCAGTTCGGCATCATGCGCAGAGCTGCGATCAAGATCATCAGATCCCTCAACATTCAGGGAGGGTGCAACATCCAGTTCGCATTCAAAAACGGCGACTACCGGATCATCGAAGTAAACCCGCGTGTCTCGCGAAGCTCGGCACTCGCATCAAAAGCAACCGGTTACCCGATTGCAAGAGTTGCCGCAAAGATTGCGATCGGTATGCGGCTTGATGAGATCACCAACACCGTTACCGGCACAACGCCCGCATGCTTTGAGCCGGCAGTCGATTATGTTGTGGTCAAAGTTTCCCGCTGGCCGTTTGACAAGTTCAAGACTGCTGACCGGACCCTCACCACAGCGATGAAAAGTACGGGCGAGGTCATGGCAATCGGCAGAACGGTTGAAGAAGGATTCAAGAAGGCGCTTCGTTCTCTTGACACCGACATTTACCACCACACCGACATCAACGAGATCAGAATGATCCTCTCGCGCCCGACCGACGAACGGTTCCCGACACTGTTCGATGCGTTCCGGCTCGGCATGACGATCGATGAGGTTCACCAGCTGACCCAGATCGAACCGTTCTTCTTAGAAAAGATCCAGCATGTCGTTGACATCGAGCTTGAGCTGCGCGAACACCCGACCGAAGAGCTGGTCAAGACCGCGAAGAAGTTCGGCTTCTCGAACGCCGAGATTCGCGAACTTACCGGATGGAACATCTATAAGATCGAAAGCCTCGTCGGTCTCCCGACCTACAAGATGGTGGACACCTGCGCAGCAGAGTTCCCGGCAAAGACGCCCTACTACTACTCCACCTGGGAGCAGGAGTGCGAACTGCGTGACTCGCCGAAGAAGAAGGTACTCATTCTCGGTTCCGGTGCGATTCGTATCGGTCAGGGTATTGAGTTCGATTACTGTACAGTGCATGCGGTCAAGTCGCTGCGTGAAGAAGGCATCGAGGTCCACATTCTCAACAATAATCCTGAGACCGTCTCAACAGACTTCGACACTTCTGATCGGCTCTACTTTGAACCCATGCAGCTCGAAGACGTGGTTAACATTCTCAGGAAAGGAGACTACGACGGCGTGATGGTACAGTTTGGCGGACAGAACTCGGTGAACCTTGCGATTCCGATTCAGGAAGAGATCAAGCTGTTCGGTCTGAAGACAAAGATTCTTGGAACGAGTCCTGACAACATGGATGTTGCTGAGGACAGAAACCGGTTCAGTGTTCTCCTCGAAAAAGACGGCATTCCGTCCCCTGCGAACGGTTCCGCATACTCGGAAAAAGAGGCGTACGAGATCGCAAAGCGGATCGGCTACCCGGTTCTCGTTCGCCCGAGCTATGTTCTCGGCGGCCGTGCGATGGAACTTGTCCATGACGAACTTGAGCTGCAGACCTACATCAAAGAAGCAGTCAGAGTGTCAAACACCCATCCGGTGCTGATCGACAGATACCTCGACAATGCAACCGAGCTTGATGTGGACGCGGTCAGTGACGGAACAGATGTTCTGATTGGCGGAATCATGGAGCACATTGAGGAGGCCGGTGTTCACTCCGGAGACTCAGCCTGTGTGATTCCAACCCAGACCTTAACGCAGGAACAGATTGAGACGGTGAAAAACTATACCAGAAAGATTGCGCTCTCGCTTGGCGTGGTTGGTCTTATCAACATTCAGTACGCTCTGCACAATGGAACGATCTATGTTCTTGAGGCAAACCCGCGTGCAAGCCGAACGGTTCCGTTCGTGGCAAAGGCAACCGGCCTTCCGCTTGCAAAGATTGCAGCAAAGGCGATGCTTGGCAAGAAGCTTGCAGACATGCCGTATCAGGAAAAAGAGATCAAGCATGTCGCGGTCAAAGAAGTTCTCCTGCCATTCTCCCGACTGCCGGGTGTTGATCCGATTCTCGGCCCTGAGATGAAGAGTACGGGTGAGGTCATCGGTATCGATTATGACTTCGGCCGCGCTTTCTACAAGGCAAGTCAGGCGGCAGACAACAAACTTCCGCTGAAAGGAAAGGTGTTCATCTCAGTAACCAATCAGCAGAAGAATGAGATTCTGCCGATCGCAAAGAAGCTCGCCGACCTCGGATTCTCGCTCTACGGAACTGACGGAACGGTCAAGTTCATGGATCAGCAGGGCATCAAGATGAATCTGGTCAGAAAAGTGCAGGAGGGTTCGCCGAACATTATTGATATGATCCGTGCGGCTGATATTGATCTGATCATCAATACGCCGGGCGACAAAAATGCACGGGCTGATCACTTCCAGATCATGCGGGCGACGATCGATTACAGTATCCCCTACATCACAACCATCTTCGGAGCAGAGGCAGCAGCACTTGCAATCGAGTCGATGAAGACGAATACGATCACGATCGAACCGCTCAGCCACTATCACGCTGAATAATTTCAAAACTTTTTTTTTCAAATATTTGGCTTTGTTTATTACGTCCTGCCGACCACGGAAATTTCACCGAAAAAAACAGCACGGAAATAAATTGTGTAGTGATATCACTACATTTTTTTACCGGCAGAGTTATTGGCGGATTTGTGCAATAGATCAGCAGAGTTGTATGGCGGATACTATCGACGTTTTGATTTCTGAGGAAAAAATCAACGCACGCATCAAAGAACTGGCAGAGAGCATCGATCACGATTACGCAGGAAAAGAGATCATATTTCTCTGTACTCTGAAAGGCGCCTGCTTCTTTGCCTGCGAACTTGCGAAACGCGTGACCCTTCCGGTGTTCATGGAGTTCATTCAGGCAAAAAGTTATGAGGGAAAAAACTCGACCGGAAATTTAGTGATGAAACTGGATGTGCCCGAAGAGGCAATCGCCGGAAAGCATGTAATTATTATTGAGGATGTGATTGATACCGGCAGAACGCTCAGCCATGTAAAACAGCTGATGCTTGATCGCAATCCTGCATCAATTGCGGTATGTTCGCTACTGGACAAACATGAGTGCCGGGTCGTTCCGTTCGAGGGAGAGTACATCGGATTTTCCATCGGCGATGATTTCGTTGTGGGATACGGGCTTGACTGGGATCAGAAGTACCGAAACCTGCCGTACGTGGGCATCGTACGATAAATTTCCCGTACTTTTTTTTGGTTGCACTATTACGGTGCTTTTGCTTCTCTCTGAATAATCTCGGTAACAATCTCAACAACCTCGCCGGTAAGTTCAGCACACTGTTTCTTACGTTCCGGCGAGTCTTCGAGCATATTTTTTGTCAGCACCCGACAGCACACCGACGTGTTTTCTTTGCGGAACCTGTCGTGAAGCTCACGTGCATACTTCATACACTCTGCTGATTTTGCTTTCTCCTCAGGTTTTGTTCTGCCGAAAACAAGACCAAGAGCCATAATCCCTCCTGCAACCGCTCCACACGTGCATCCTCCGCCGCCCATGCCAACAGGAAAACCTGATGCGGCCGCAATAATCTCATCTGAAACTGACGGACAGAAGGTGTCTCTAATCATTTTCACCACAATCTCAGAACAGTAGAACTGTCCGCTGTTGAAAAGTTCTTCAGCCTGAATTTGTAATTGGGCACAGTCGAGATTTTCCGGAATGGAAAAATAGGAAGGGAGCGTCATGCTCTCTTTGCAGAAACGGTTAACGGAATTGCATTTCTCACCGTAAACAGCGCCATGCATCCGTTATATGCCGCCTGTTTCAGGCTCTCGATCTCCTCATCGGTTGCCTGTGCGCTCGTTACATTGAACGTAACTCTGTACGCGCCAACCAGAGGCTGGTCGCCAAGCTGGAACTGTGCATGATAATCGAGGTCAGCTTCGATGTCGGTGTGCAGAGCATCGATCTTGATTCCTCGTTTTGCTGCGGCGGTCATGAAAGTAGCCGAAGCACATCCGCAGATCCAGAACAGACCATATGCCATTGGTGACGGATAGTTGCCAAGCTTCTCGAAGTTCGGGTGGGCTAACGCAAACGTGACCGGTCCTGCGTCGGTCTTTGCGTCTGCTGTAAACTGTGGGCCGTTCTCGTCGAACTGCCAGGTTCCGCTCATCTTGGTCGTGAACAATGCTTCGTTGTCGTCAGCCTTTATCTCGGCCTCGTACTGCTTTACCTGTGCTATATCGATATTGTTGAGTGACATTTGCGTATATTCTCCAAATATTTTTGTAGATGTGATGACTTCAGGTTTCTGTTAATGACAATGTGATAAGATAGCAGTCATCTCCTTTTTTTGTGGAGCTGACTGTATAACCGCTTGCAGGAAATGATCCTTCCACTGTTTTCACCTGTGTCGATGTACCGAGAAAACTGAAAGCGCCTTTTTCTTTTTTTAAGGCAACTTTCAGCCTCAGCATTAGATAAGTACACGATTCTTCACGGAAGTCAGGTATCATCCTAATCTATTTGGTTTCTCAGTTCTTAGTGATACTGATTTCCCAAAGTCCGTTTTCAATCATTTTTACACTGCATCTGTGGTTTCTGTTTTCGCAGTACTCGGGAATGGATGCTGTAGCTGCGGGTGCGTGGTCGCATACTACAACGAGTTCTTCGCCTGAAGAGAGTTTTTTCAGCTCTTTGTCTACTGCCAGAAGACAGATCGGACAGACTTTTCCGGTGATGTCTAATTTTTCTGTCATGATTTTTCCTTCAGAGTCCTATTGCGGTAAACGCTTGTACGATCCATGGGGAGAGAAGTGCGGTGAAGATGACTGCACCTGCAAGCATGCCGACCACGAAGATCAGGGATTTCATGTTTCCTTCCGAGGTCATTACCAACTGACGCAACGGGCATCCGCCAAGGAGTGTTCCAATAATTCCAACGAAGATTCCGCCGATGATCATGAGGATGATGACTCCTACAGTACCTACTGCCGGAGCTCCACCGATTGCGGTGAAGAGCTGTCCTTCCTGAAGGCACCAGAAGAATTTGGGAATTGCTGCGGGAACGATTAAGGAGAAGATGAAGTAGAAGACGAATGCTGAGATGATGAGTGCGATGTATCCTTTGAGGAGACGGGTCTGGCGGAAGAGCATGTAGTCGCGAATACCGCCGATTGAACAGAATCCGCTTCTCTGACCAAGCCATCCGATGACAAGTCCGAGGATGATCGTTGCGATTGGTACAAGCAGTACTGCTGTTTCTTTGGGAATTAAGAATCCGTCAACCATGTTATTTTCCCTCCATTCTTTTCATGGCGATTTTGATGCCGATGAATACTCCGACGATGAGTGCGATGAGTCCGAAGACTGCAACGAGGTCGCCGTAACCGATTCTGAGTGCAAGGCGGTACGGGCATGCTCCCATACAGAGTGCGAAGATCATGAAGAGGATTCCGCCGATTCCATAGACTGCGTAACTTTTTGCGTCGCCTTTTTTGACTCTGAACTCTTTGTAGAGAACTGCTGCTCCTGCTGCTCCAACTAATACGCCGATGATGGTTAAGACCGGCAGAGTTCCTGCAGCAACTGCGTTTGCGGAAAAGGGTGCAAGAAAAAGGTTGCTTCCGGTGAGGGAGTTTGTTACGTAGTTGATTAAGTCACGGCTGTGGCATGCGACACAAAATCCATACGCCTGTGGTCCGCCAGCGGCAAACAAAAGCGCCTGAATGAGTGCTGCGGCAAAACCGATGACGGCTCCACCCAGAAGTGGTATCTTGAGATACGTGTCCACTCCTTTCCTTTTTTCAGAAATATCTGTTACCATGTGTATGATCTTTCTTTGGCCGTTTTTATTTATTAATGTTATTGGGTATATTTTTATAGGTGATTATTTTTGAAAAAATGAATTATTCATATATATTAAGGTGGCATGTGTATTTTTATATTGGTTCTACCCACCATCATTTTGATACCATCTCTCACTTCTCAATCGAAAAATATCAGACCAACACAAACCAAAAAAAATCCCGCAGACTTTCAAAACAGTAGATAGTGCTCCGTAAGTACTCTCGTGTTATATATTTCTTTCTAAAAGTATATAAATGTGTGTATTGTCTGGATAGGAAAAATCATCAACTCCTCTCCTCTTCCAAATATTGTGAGAAGTGAGAGATGGTATCAAAATAAACAGAAGTTACTCCAAGCGAGACCAAGGACAGAAAAATCTCAGACGATGAAATTCATCGCGTAACTCCAATTTGAAAAAATATTACCGATTATTCACGTGAACAAGCGTAAGATTTGCCTCTTTTGCCGTCTTTGCAGCGGTCGCGGTCACATCACCCGAAACTGCGATGAACGGAATTTTTGCGATGATCGCTTTTCGGACCGTTTCGGTCATCAGATTACCGATGAGGACTACGTAGGTCTCGGAAAATACTGTTCCAAGCGTTAGTCCGTGACCGATAAGCCGGTCGAGAACATTCTGGGAGCTGACATCCTCGACTGCTGCGAGCAGGGTACCATCCTTCGCAAAAAGTCCGCCGCTGTACCAGAGAGACGCTGGGAGCTGATCAAAACTGCGGGAAATCTCTTCCTTTGAAGGAGTAAAACCGGCAGTCAGTTGTCCAAGCCTTCCTGAATCAAGAAACGACGAAGCCCCTCCGCATCCGGCAAGCACGGTCTTTCGGGAGAGCAATATTCCAAACGGCTTTGACGTCACCACACTGACCTGGCTTCCGTCGCGGTGTATGGAAGTAATATCTGCATACGTCTCCACCACACGTTCCGTAAAAATATGGCCGGTCACAAGATCCTTGGGATCTTCTGCTGATGTCATCAGCGTCATTGCGGCTCGGCCGTTGATAATAATCTGCACAGGTTTTTCTTCGATAGATTTTGTCATTCTTACTTCACCATCCCTGCAATCTCTTCGACCGTTGCAGTCAGCATATCGATGTCATCCTCGCTGTTGTAGCAGTAGGCACTCGCCCTCACTGTTCCACCCGCAAGTCTGAGACCTTTCATTAACGGCTGACAGCAGTGTTCTCCTGACCTGACCATAATGCCTGCCGCCTCGTCAAGAAGATAGGCGACCTCGTGGGGATGCACATCCTCAAGCGTAAACGAAACCGTTCCGATTAAAGGCACGCCACTTGGTGTGTAGACGTGAACTCCGGGAATCTCCGAAAGTCCTGAGATCATTCTCCTCGCAAGGTCAGCACTGTGGTCTGCGACATTTTCCATGCCAAGCCGCATTAGATATCGTGCGGCTTCTGCAAGACCGACCGCTCCGATAACATTCTGGGTTCCTGCCTCAAAGCGTGCATGCCCTTCAACGCGGGTAAACGAGGTTCCATCTACCTGTGCAACCATTCCTCCGCCGGCGAAAAGCGGTGCCGGAATATCCGGTTCTGCGACATCCGGGCTTATCCAAAGTCCTCCGGTTCCCATGGGGCCGAGCATCTTGTGTCCTGAGAAACAGAAGAAGTCGCAGCCGAGTTTTTCCAAGTTTAGGGGGAGATGGGGCGCAGTCTGTGCTCCGTCAAGCAGCAGGAGAACACCGTAATCCTTGCAGATCTTTGCAATCTCTTCTGCCTCGGTAATCGTTCCAAACACATTGGAGGCATGACCGATCGCAACAAGCCGCGTGTCCTTCGTGATGCATGCCTCAACATCCTCAGGCAAAATCACGCCGGAAAGACCTCTGACTACGTCAACTTCTGCAACCCTTCCCTCATTCTTCAACCGATACCAGGGAAGAAGGTTGGAGTGATGGTCCTGGATGGTTGTAACAATTCGGTCGGTTTTGTTCCAGCGAAGTCCGAGCGAGACGGTGTTTATCGCTTCGGTGGTGTTTTTCGTGAAGGCCAGCGTTCCGTTCTCTCCGCCGAAAAACCGTTTGAGTGTTTCGTGCGCTTCCAGATACTGGTGGGTTGCGATGCGGGAGAGACGGTGAATTCCCCGCCCGACGTTGGCACGATAGTTGTACTCGGCATCATTCTGTGCTTCGACTACCTGACGTGGGGAAAGAGAGGTTGCGGCGTTGTCCAGATAGATTAGTTTCTGTAGAATCGGGAAGTCGCCGCGTATAAGTTCAGGGTCGAATGCTGCCATTGGTTGGTTGAGTTTTGTTTTTCTCACTAATAAAGATTACATCTGTTTTTAAATATGGATAAATGGCCATTATTCCGATATTTAATGATTTCTGCATTCTCGAACTAATTGTTTATATTCGTTGCTGACAAATATTGTACCAATGACAAAGAACGGTGAATACATGGAGGCATTCTTCGGCGTCGAGCTGTATAAGAAGTTCGAAGATGTCCTCGGTGATCTGGAGAATATCGAGATTGATCTCAAAGATATTTCCAAAGAGGTCGGGCGCCTCGGCGGAAAAATTGATGATCAGGATCGTCTTGAGACCGCCCGCGAGATGCGTGCGGCAACGTACGAGTCAGCCCAGCAGGTGCGTGACGTGCGATCTTTCTTAGGCTTCTACTTCACCCAGAGCCAGGAACTTTCCCAGGTGATTCTTGAACGCGATGCCTACATGCTGCTCTACCAGATCTTCAAATGGGATATGAATGATGTGCGTGACCTTCGCGGTTGGATCCGCGACTTCAATCATGTCTGTAAAACGATCGGTTACCGGCCTGAGGATCTGCTCAATATGAACCGCCTGACTGTCAATCCTGTCCCTGAAGATGTTGTCCGCTATCCGGTCTATGCGGTTGACAAGCATGACTACTGTCTGTGCGGCAAAAATTACGATGATATTATGCATATCAGCGAAATTCGCGAAGAAATGCAGGATAAGAGCTAAGGGTGCCTCAACCCCAGAATATTTATCGACGTTGGGAGATATGAGATCATGGCAAAATATCTGTGCATTTTCTGTGCATACATCTATGATGAGGATCTGGGTGACCCCAAGCATGGTATTCCGGCAGGAACCAAGTATGAGGATGTTCCTGTTACCTGGAAATGTCCTACCTGCATGATCCCGAAAAGTAAGCCCGGTCTTTTCCGCAAGATCGAGGACTAAATTTTCTTCAATAATTTTTTTTTGGCATCCGTTTTTTTCTCTATTTTTAACAACTGTATAGTTACGTATTTTCCCTCAACTTTGGAAAATGATTTACTTGTTCATTGTGTTTGGTTTACACTATCTTCCATGATCTAAATTTGTGATCAAAATCGATGAAATGCGCGCCCTATCAGTAGATGTGTTTAACCGGTAAATCAAATTAACCGCGAAAACTGAATTCAGACCCCTGTGGTTTCAGCCTCAACCCACCGTTAACACTCAAAAAATCGAAAAAACTGGATAGGTATTTATGCCCTCTTTACAGAGTTTATAGTATCCGAGGTTTATCCATGGAAATTAAGTATGTAACCACTACCTGCCCGTACTGCGGTGCCGGCTGTACCTTTAATCTCGTCGTCAAAGACGGCAAGATCTGTGACGTCCAGCCCTGCCAGCGCGGTCCGGTCAACGAAGGCAAACTCTGCCCGAAAGGAATCTACGGCTGGGAGTTCATCGTCTCCGAAGACCGTCTCAAGACCCCGCTGATCAAAGACAAAGCAACCGGTCAGTTCAAAACCGCAACCTGGGACGAAGCACTCGCTGTCGTCGCAGAAAACTTCGCCAAGTACAAGCCTGACGAGATCGCTGTCATCTCCTCTGCCCGCTGTTGCAACGAAGACAACTACGCAATGCAGAAGTTCGCCAGAGTCGTTCTCAAGACTCCGAACGTCGACCACTGTGCCCGTCTCTGTCACGCCCCCACCGTCGCCGGCCTCAACATGGTCTTCGGCTCCGGAGCCTCGACCAACTCTTTTGACGACCTTGCCATCACCGACTGTCTGTTCATTATCGGTTCCAACAACTTCGAAGCCCACCCGCTCGCAGCCCGCAGAATGATGCAGGCCAAAGCCAAAGGCGCTCACGTCATCGTCTGCGACCCGCGTATGACGCCTACTGCAAAACAGGCCCACCTGCACATCCAGCACTACCCGGGAACCGACATCCAGCTCCTCAACTGTCTCATGAAACAGATCATCGAGCGTGGATGGGTTGACGAAGAGTTCGTCAAAAACCGTACCAACGGCTACG